>JAQUJC010000007.1 GCA_028681135.1 Kiritimatiellia bacterium
GGATACGCGAGGGCCCCCTGCAAGGCGTGGAGGCGCGCTTTGAGCGGCTCGGTCGGCAGGGGCGATTGATTTTGCATGTGGAGATGATGGGGGGGGGGATTGCGGTGGAAATTCCGCAGGGCGGCGTGGAAGTGGTCTCGTAGCCGGCCGTAGCGGGTCCATGACGGGCATTGACATTGTTTAATCGAGGTAGGAATATGAGCCCCAAGGCATTGCAGATTCGTGTCGTGCGGCATGAGTTTCCATCGGCGTGCCCAGATGCTAAAACACCAGACCAAAGGCGTGAGTCGCCATGACACATCAAATGAGCAGACGACGATTAAACTTCCTCAAACGGCGGGTGGCCGTGTGGGGGGGGGGCTGCGTGCTGATCGCCCTTCTGGCGGGGTGTCGTTCCACACCGCTGTTTGGACGACCTGACGCGGACCCGTCCCAGGACGTGGTCAAGCTGCGTTCGGGGCTGGTGATGAATATCGTGGTGTTGGTGGCGGGGGAGAAAGAAATCGATGAGCCCGCCGTACGCATTTTGGAAAACGGGGCGATTGTGCTGCCGTTGCTGGGGAAGATTACCGTAGCGGGAATGGGGCTGGACGACCTGCGAGATCGACTGACCCGGCGTTATCAGTTGTATTATGTGCGCCCTCAGGTGATGGTGGATTTTGCGTCCGATACTAAGCGGGACGGCATCTCGCCTTGGGGGTTTGTGACGGTGCTGGGGCGGGTGAAGGAACCGGGGCGAATCGTGATTCCGGCCACCCGGGACCTGACCGTAAGCGGAGCCATTCAACAGGCGGGGGGATTTGACACGAGCGCCAAGGACAATGCCATTTTGGTGACGAGATCGCTGCCTGACGGCACGGCCGAATCGCGCACAATCAATTTGAAAGCCGTCGGCACTGCCGGGCGAGTGGACGATGACATCGTCCTGGAAGCGGATGATGTGGTCTTTGTGCCGGAAGCCATGTTTTAGTCTGCAGTATTCCATCTGGAACCATAGAAGTGAGCCCGGCAGCCGTTCAGCTTCCAGGCGAGCGTTTCCATGAATTATTCTTCACCTGATTCGTTAGCCCAGACCCGACGGGGTCCGGCCAGCAATCCCGGGGCGCTGGCCGTGCGCTTTTGGCTGGGGATACTGCTGGTCTATACGACTTGGGTCTGGGGCGGGTTGCGACCCTCGTTCCACTGGGGGGGGGGGGGCGTCGCTGTGATTCTGCTGGGGACGGTGGTCTATTACGCGTGGCGAACCATGGCGCGCGATGCGGTATTTTGGCTGGGCCTGTGCTTTATGGGGTATCTGCTGGTGCAGTGGGGCAATGCGGGGCGAGAGTTGTATTTTGACGTCGGCTTTCAGCGCTGGAGGTATCTGCCGCCGCCGTGGCCGCATTGGCCGTCGGCCTTTGCGCGGGCCGATGCCTGGCAAATGGTGACCTGGTTTTTTCCTGCCTGGGTCGTGGCGGTCGCACTGAGGAGCCGGTTGATGACGCTCCGCGAAATGCGTGGGCTGCTCTTTTTTCTGGCCTGCCAGGCGGGGGCGTTGGCCGTGTTCGGGATTGTGCAAATGCTCAGCCGGACGACCGCCATATATTGGCTGCAACCGCTGAGGGGGCATTTCTTCGCTTCGTTTGCCTATGGCAATCACACCGCGCCTTATTTTGTACTGGTGGGGTCGCTCACGGCGGGGTTGCTCTACAGCGATGTGTTGGATTCGCGTCTGAGGGAAGCCAATGGCGGCCGGACTCATCTACGCCATCCCATCCGCGTTGGGGTGTTGACAGTGCTGTTGCCCCTATGCCTGGCGGGCGCCCTGTTGGGGCTCAGCCGCACGGGGGTGATCCTAACGGTCGCCCTGATTGTGGGCATCCTGATCTATGGGGGTGCGCGCGGCTGGCTGATTCTCCCCCCCGCGGGCCGTCTGAATTTGGCGGCACTGAGCCTGGCGGTGCTGGGCACGTTGTATTTTGGTGTCGTTAGCTTGGGCGAACGGGGCATTCAGAAAGAGTTCACGTTGCGGGGGCCTTTTGCGGGGCACGTTCCGCAGACGCTCTGGGAGCGCGTGAATCTGGAACTGGGCTATCGGCCCAAATTTGCGCAGGCGGCGGTGGCGATTTGGCAGGAGCAGCCCTGGTTTGGGGTGGGCGGCTGGGGCTATAAGTATCGGGTGGCTGAGCATGTGCCGAGAAAATTCTGGGGCCGTTTAGAGCGGCGGGGATGGGCCAATACCCATTTTGACTTTCTGCAATTTCTGGCGGAATTCGGTGTGGTGGGTATGGGATTGCTGCTGGGGGCGTTCGGGGTGATGGTTCGGCACCTTTGGCGGGTGCCCCATCGCGGTGCGCTCTGGACAATGGGGGTGGTAGGATTAGGGTTGGTGGTGGTGTTCAGTGTGATCGATATTCCGTTCCGTTGTCCGGCCATTTTGTTGACCTGGGTGGCGGTGCTGGGCGCTGTGCCCGTGGCGTGCGGAGCCCCGCACTCGACGCGGCGCAGGCCGACGAACGATTTGAATCCGAAAGGGCTAGATGTATGAATAATCAGCGACCCATCCCGCCGCCGCCGGTTACCCCGGACCCGGTGCCTGCACCGCCGATGTACTATGCAGAGACGCAAGTGGAGAGTGGGCCATTCCAGGGGTTGAACCCCCTGCGCCTGCTGCGGATTGCCTGTAAAAAGTGGCTGACCATTTTGTTGACGGTCCTCTTTGTGGTCGGAGCGGCCGTTTTCTATCTGAGTCGAGCCCCCCGGATTTACCAGGCCTGGGCGACAATCGAACTGAGTGTCCGGCGCCCGCGTATTCTCAACAAGCAAGATGCCATGATCGAAGACCCGACCATGGCGATGCAGGTGGAACAAACGCTGAACACGCAAATCGAGAAATTTAAGAGCGAAGACATGCGGTCACATGCGTGGGCGTGCTACCGGAAACTTTATCCGGACGATCCCATCGGGGATGACGAACTAGCTCGACGCATGACGGGACGGGCAAACTTCTCGCTGATGCGCAACACGCGATTGGTTCGAGTGTCCTACATGAGCCGAGACCCGGAATTTGCCATTCGGGCCTGCAATGCCTATGC
Source organism: Kiritimatiellia bacterium (assembly GCA_028681135.1). GTDB lineage: Bacteria > Verrucomicrobiota > Kiritimatiellia > CAIQIC01 > Lenti-01 > JAAZFE01. The sequence goes on from JAQUJC010000007.1 coordinate 3,075, forward strand.
CGCGGGAGCCGAAGCGAGTGCCCGGGCAGAAAACCGGGCCGTTTCCGATTCGGCGGTCGCCTGGCTGGAGGCCCAGGCCCAGGCCCAGAAGCAGGAGTTAGATATGGCGGACCAGGCGCTGTTGGATGCCCGCCAGCAATACCAGATTGATGTGCTCGAGGGGCAACGCAAGACGATGCAAAGCACACTGCTGAGTTTTAATGAGGCCATGGTCCAGATTGAGAACCGAGCGACGTTGGAAGGTAAGCTGTTGGCTGCGCTCAGCGCCATTGAGTTGGAGCCCGAAAAAGCCGGGGAGTTGCCGGTGGACATTCCACGGGCGGCCGACGTGGCCGATGCGCTAGACCGTTGGCGCTCAGCGGTGTCCGAGCGGGATGGGCTGATGTCGCGCTATACCGAACGGCATCCGGCGGTACAGGCCCAAGACCAGGCCGTGAAAATGCTGCATCAGCAGGCGTTAGACGCATTGCAGCGCGCCAAGAACACGGCGGCGGCCAACCTGGCGCTTTATGAAGATCAAGTGGCCAGTCTGCGTCACAAAAAGCAAGACCAGCTCAAACTGGCTTCAGATTTGGACCGCGACATTCTGGACGCGACAATGAAAATCGCCGCGCTGGAACGGACGCGCAGTGCAGCCGACGCCTCCTTTCTGGGGGTCTTGTACCGTATTCAGGAAGCCCGGCTGTCGGCCGACGAGAACACCGCCACAGTCAAGCTAGTGGACCGCGCCCGGCGGAGCATCCAGGTGCATCCACGACCGTTACGGGTGTTGTTCATAGCGCTGTTGCTGGGGGGCGGGCTGGGCTTCGGTTTGGCGTTCCTCACGGACCTGCTGGAAGACCATGTGGTGGATGCCCAAGACATCGAAAGCGGTATGGGCGTCAAAATTTTGGCAATCATTCCGCATGTCAGCACGAGCGACCGCAAGGTGATCGCACTGGCCACCCTCACCCATTCGCATGGAGAGATGGCGGAAGCCTTCTCCGGTTTGCGGTCGGTGTTGGATTCCGCCGCCTATCGAGACCAATCGCGGGTCGTTTTAGTGGCCAGTTCGCTGCCGGAGGAAGGCAAGACGACCACTTGTTGCAATCTAGCGACGGCTTGCGCACGGATCGGCCAGCGGACCCTGCTGATCGACTTCGATCTTCGTCGACCGCGTATTAGCAGCATTTTTCCCATCCCGCGCGGGCATCAGGGGTTGCTGGAATACCTGGCCAGTCCCAACACCCAGCCGCAGGACATCACGTATGCCTCGGGCAGTGCCCACTTGGATATTATGGCTTCGCGGGCCTCCGGAGAAGCACGTCCCGCCGAACTGATCGGGGGTGCCAAGGTTGTGGACCTGCTGGCCTGGGCCCGGGCTAACTACGAGCGGGTGATCATCGATGCGGCACCGCTGGGGATCGTCAGCGATGCCCTGTCCTTGGCGGGGCAGGCGGATTGCGTGCTGGTCATGGCCCGGCCGGGCACAAGTCGCAAGCGGGCCGTTCGGCATACGATCCGGCGTTTCCAGGATGTGGGCATTTCTGCACTGGCAGTGGTGATGAACGATGTGGACCATTCCCGCTTCACCTACCACGGTTACGGCCCATATTATCACTATCAGAAGCATTATCACTCCTATGCGGCGGACACCCCACCGGAGACTCCGCCCAGCTAGATGCCGCACTGGAATGCCGGATCACCGCGCGCCATCTGAATAGAAAGAAACCACTATGAAAACGATTGCTCTTATAGGATGCGGACGCATTCTGAATCGCCACATTGAAGCCATTGCCGCGAATCCCGGGCTAGAAATTGCCCTCGTGTGCGACAAGGACGAGGCGAAAGCCCGGGCGGCGGCCGAGCGACTGGGGGTGCCTTTTTTGACGAATTACCGTCAAATCCGGGGAGTGGATATCGTCGCGGTGCTGACACCGTCGGGGTTGCATCCGCGCCACGTATCCAATGTGGCGGAGCTGACAGATGCCGCCTATATTGTGTGTGAAAAGCCGCTGTCGCTGACCTTGCGCGAAGCCTACGAGGTCTACCGGCGGGTGCACAAGGCCGGCAAAGTCCTGCTGCCCGTTTATCAGAACCGTTACAATCCGCTCGTGGCCCATGTGAAGGAGCTGATCGACAGTGGGCGGCTGGGGGCCATTCATCAATTCATCTGCAATGTGCTTTGGAACCGCAACAACGACTATTTCAAGATCGACTGGCATGGGACGGCAGAATTTGATGGCGGCGTGCTGTACACCCAGGCCAGTCACTATGTCGACATGCTGCACCACTTCTTCGGCGAGGTGGAATCGCACAAAGGCGAGGGCGGGGCCCTGCGCGGATTGCAAGTGTTTGACAGTGTCTCCGCCGTCCTACGCTTTCGCTCCGGCACCGTGGGCACGCTCAACGCCACCGTTGACGTCTACGAGAAAAACTTTGCGACAGAATTTACCCTGATCGCGGAAAAGGGGACTATCCGCCTGTCGGGCACCAACCTCAACCAAATCGACTTCTGGAATGTGCAGGGCCTGGAGAAGCCGGACATGGATTTCAAACTCGACCATCAGTACGGCAAGGGGCACGACACGCTCTATAAGTATATTGTGGAGGAGCAATGGGACATGTTCCCGTCGAAAGAAGATGTGCTGTCGGGGATTCGGCTGATGGAAATGCTGTCGTATTAGTTGTTGGTGGGTGGTTGTTGGTGGGTGGTTGTTGGTGGCCGGTAGCCGGTGGCCGGTAGCCGGTGGTCGGTGGTCGGTGGTCGGTAGCCGGTAGCCGGTGGTCAGTAGTCAGAGGACTGAGAGCGGGAGACAGTGGGTAGTAAAAGAAGAGGCAGGGATGCTAGCAAAATCGGCAAAAGACTTACGCGTTTACCAGCAGGCCTATTCCACCGCCATGGAAATATTTGAGTTCAGCAAAAAATGGCCCAAGGAGGAGAAATACTCGTTAATCGATCAGATCAGGCGATCATCCAGATCCGTCTGTGCGAATCTGCGCGAAGCGTGGTGCAAAAGACGCTATGAGGCTCATTTTAAGAGCAAACTCACCGATGTAGATGCTGAAAATAGCGAGACTGACACTTGGTTAGATTTTGCGAAAGACTGCGGCTATCTCGATGCACCGACACACCAACGTCTTGTTGAGCAATGCCGTGCCGTCGGGAAAATGACCGGCGCCATGCTTCATTCCGCCAAGTCATTCACACCACATTCAGATCATTGACTTCTGACCACCGACTACTGCTCACCGACCACGGGCCATTGGACCCCATGCTATGAAAAACATAATACCGACCCCCAACCACCAACCACCAACGGCTTTCTTCAAACACGAATCGGCCTACGTTGACGACGGCGCCCAAATTGGCGCGGGGACGAAGATTTGGCACTTCAGCCACATCATGAAGGGGGCAACGATTGGGGAGCGCTGTGTGTTTGGCCAGAACGTGAACGTCGATGGCGGTGTCATCATTGGCAGCAATGTGAAGGTGCAGAACAACGTCTCGATCTATACGGGGACAGTCATTGAGGATGATGTTTTCCTCGGTCCCTCCTGTGTGCTGACCAATGTGACCAATCCCCGCAGCCAGGTGAATCGTCACAGCCTGTACGAAAAAACGCTTATCCGCCGCGGTGCCACCATCGGGGCCAATGCCACGATCGTGTGCGGCGTGACTCTCGGCCGCTACTGTTTCATTGCTGCGGGTAGCGTGGTGACCAAAGATGTTCCAGATTATGGTCTCGTGATGGGCAACCCCGCCCGCCAAAAGGGGTGGATGAGCCGCCACGGCCACATCCTCCGGCCACATCCTCCGGCCTCAACCAACAACCAGCAACCAACAACCATCATGGTGTGCCCCGAATCCGGCTTCCGCTACCAACTCACCGACGGCGTGATGCGCTGTCTCGATCTGGACGAGGAATGTCCACTGCCGCCGGACCTGTCCCGCGGAAGCCAGTCCTATACGTCACTCAAACGCTGACTCTCTATCTGTTTTCGCCGCCGTTAGCTATGCCCTCCAACTCGCCCAAGAAACCCACTCGCACCAGCAACGTTCTCGCTCTTTCCTTTGGGAAGGGGTTGGCCACGGTTATCGCGCTCGTCTCGGGCATGGTCATGGCACGGATTCTGAGCCAAACAGAGCTGGCGACCTATCGCCAAACCATGTTGGCCTACAATGTGATGGTGCCGGTGTTGTCGCTGGGAATCGGTTCCGGCATCTATTACTTTCTGCCCACGGAAAAGCTGCGGGTGCGCGGCGTGGTGGTGGATGGGTTGCTGATGATGGTAGGCATGGGGTTGCTCTATGCCGTGTTTATTGCCGTGGGCGGCAACCATCTCCTGGCCAAGCGCTTTTCCAATCCCGCCATCGTGAACACACTGGCCTATCTGGTGCCGTTGCCGATCATCATGTTGCCCGCCGGACTGCTGGCATCCGTCATGGTGGTCCAGAACCAAGTTCAGAAGCTTACCGTTTACAACGTGCTGAGCAGCCTGTTGCTCGCCACCGGGGTAATCGTCGCTTGCGTGGCATGGAAAAGTCCCGATGCGATGATTCTCACACGGGTCGGAATCAGCGTGGCGACGGGGTTGGTCGCGATCTACTTGATTCTTCGGGCGGTCCCGGCGGATGCGTGGCAGCCATCCTTGACCAGTATGAAGCAGATGATTGCCTACAGCATTCCGTTGGTCCTAGCCGGGGCGTTGGGCACTATCTCGCTTCAGATCGACAAATTGATTGTGTCTTCCATGTGTTCCCCCGAGCAATTTGCGGTGTATTCTAACGGCGCTATAGAAATCCCGCTGATCGGCATTTTAACCGGATCGATTGCCGCCGTGATCCAACCGGATTTGCGCCGGATGGTGGCGGACGGGAATTTTTCTGCCGCCTTGGCGTTATTTCGCCAGGCGGCCGGCAAGTCTGCCGTGGTCCTGATTCCGGTCATGATGTTTTTGCTTATCAGCGCCGAACCTTTCATCTTGACTCTGTTTTCATCAAAATATTCCGGTAGTGTCCTGCCGTTTCGGTTGTACCTGCTGATTCTGCCGGCTCGGATCGTCTATTACGGCGTCTTCATGATGGCCTTGGGACTGAATAAAATGATCTTATACCGGACGGTGATCGGATTGATTGCCAATTTGGTCTTGAGCATTATATTGGTTCAGTGGCTGGGGTTTATCGGTGCGATTGTGGGCACCATCCTGACCTTGTATCTGGTGGCCTGCGCGTGGAATTTTGCCGTAATCAGCCGGGCTGTCGGCTGTCGCTGGTGGCAAATCGTTCCGTTTGGGAGTCTGTTCCAGTTGGCGGGCATCTCGATATTGGCCGGTATCCCCCTAGCGATGATGACGCCGTTTGTGCACAAGGTGGTGCCGGTGGGTCAGTTGATGCTTTATGCCGCCATCTTTTTTCCAACACTAGCGGCATTGGCTTGGCTGTTTCGGATTGAATTGTTGACCCGTGAATGCCGCAAGCTATGGAATCGCGGATTGGCCTTGTGGCGATGAGTTGGATAGAGACCCCAACCATGATGATATGCGGATTTTATACAGCGTGTTGGGGGGAGCTGTAATGAGTAAAGAACTTCATCCAGTCATATATTAATGAAAATTCGTTCAATTGTTATCCGCAGTTTCAAAGCAATGCGGTATCTATGGCCTTGGTTTCTTTTCGCTCGTTTTACACGGCCAATACCGCCCGGATTATGGTTGGCTAATGGGTTCCTACAACGAGTTCTCCGTATCGGGGGGAAGATACCATGGATGGTCCATTATACATCCTATGTAAGTGGCCATATCCAAATCGGGGAAAATGTGTGGAAATCATTTGCGTTGAGCGGGGGGTGCTATATGCAAGGGCGTAATGGGATTTATTTGGGTGACAACGTGTTATTTGCGCCAGGCGTGAAAATAATTTCCGCCAACCATGATCCTCGGGATATGGCGACTTGGCTGCCGTCCCCACCGATCCGGATTGGTCACCGATGTTGGATTGGAGTGAATGCGGTCATTCTGCCCGGGGTAGAATTGGGGGACGAGTGTATTGTCGGAGCGGGTGCAGTTGTAACTCAGAGTTTCCCGACAGGTAGCATCATTGCGGGTGTTCCGGCAAAGACCATCGGATTCAACACGTCAGGGAAAACAAAACAGTGAAGATCGTCACCATCGTCGGAGCCCGACCCCAGTTTATTAAGGCTGCGGCGGTGAGTCGAGTGCTCCGCCAGGATGTTCGCGAAGTTCTCGTTCATACCGGCCAACACTATGATGACAACATGTCACAGGTGTTTTTCGACGAACTCGAGATTCCACGGCCGGACTACAACTTGGGCATCGGTTCCGGCGGCCATGGGGTGCAGACCGGCGCCATGCTGGCGGGCATCGAGGAGATTTTGCTGAAGGAGAAGCCGGACCGGGTGCTGGTCTATGGCGACACAAATTCGACGCTGGCGGGAACGCTGGCGGCGGCGAAATTGCATATCCCGGTGGCGCACGTGGAAGCGGGGTTGCGCAGCTTCAACCGGCGTATGCCGGAGGAAATCAACCGGGTGTTGACGGATCATGTGGCCGATCTTCTGTTTTGTCCCAGCAAGACGGCGGTTGCTAATCTGACTGCGGAGGGGGTGCATGACGGCGTTCATCTGGTGGGCGATGTGATGTACGAGGCACTGATGCATGCCGTTACCCTCGCACATCAAAAATCCGATGTGCTGGAGCGCCTAAACCTAACGCCGAGCAGCTATGCGTTGGCGACCATCCACCGTGCCGAGAACACCGATGATCCGGAACGACTGGCCCGGTTGATGGCGGCCTTGCAGGAGGTTTCCTGCAAAATGCCGGTGATTTTCCCGGTCCATCCGCGGACGCGCGGCAAACTCGGGCCTTTGGCTGCCGGCGGGGACTTGCGCTTGTTAGACCCCCAGGGCTATCTGGATATGGTCCGTCTGGAGGCAGGAGCATCCGTCATCCTGACCGACTCCGGCGGCATCCAAAAAGAGGCCTATTGGCTGCGAGTGCCGTGCGTGACCTTGCGCGACGAAACGGAGTGGGTCGAAACCGTGGCACAGGGATGGAATGTGGTGGCGGGAGCGGATTGCGATGTAATCTTAGGCGCCGCCCGGCAGCCCGTTCGTCCGAAGACGCGCGACGATGCCTACCGGGGCGAAGGCAGTGTGATGCGGTTGACCGCAATTTTGGCCGGGAATGCCGGAGCGGGGGGGGGGGGCGAATAATATATGAGTGCACCGCGTCCCAAACTGCTGTTTCTGGCGTATCCTTTCCCGCCGTCGCCGGCCATTGGCGGGGTGCGGGCTTGGGGGATGGCTAAATATCTGTCGCGGTTGGGCTGGCAGGTCACCGTCGTCACCCCTGATCCATCCGGGAGGGTCTCGCCAGCAGAGATGGAAGAGGCGGAACGGCAGTGTCGCCAAGAGGGAATTACGCGGTTGTTCGCCGGGGAATTAGAGGTCCGCTCCGGCGAGGCGGCGCAGCGGCTGACTGTCGGACGTTGGGAACGGTGTCGGCGGCTTTTTGTTCGCCGTGTTTTCCGCTGCATGGGCATGGGATTGGAAGAACGCTGGTGGCGGACCTGTCTGGTGGCGTGTTCACGGCTGGCACCGGGCGATTGCGATGTGGTGCTGGCGACCGGATCACCGTTCAGTGTTTTTCTGGCTGCGCGCCGGATCGCCCGGCGGCTGGAGGTTCCCTTCGTGCTGGACTATCGGGATCCTTGGTCCTTGGCAATCCACGGTGCCGCCTGGAACAAACTCTGGCGGCGGCCCGTGGAACGCAGGGTGTTGCGCGAGGCGGCGGCCACGCTGATTGTTTCGCCGTCGTTGGCCCGGAGCCAGACGGAGGCCTTTCATCTTTCATGCCCACCGGTCGTGATTCCCAACGGCTATGATCCCGAGTTGTCGAAAGCGGTCATTCCGGCGGTTTTTACCGATTTCAGCGTCGTGTATGCGGGTAATTTCTACGTGGGGCAACGAAAAATCGATTCAGTGGTGCGGGCGATCAAAAGGGCCTCCGAGATTTCGCGCGGAAAGATCCCAATGCCGATTCGGCTTCATTATTATGGGCGGGACATCCCGCACGTGGAAGCCGCCGTCCAACGTCACGGTGCCGAAGGACTGGTGGAGTGTCACGGCCGGGTGCCTCGGACGGAAGTGCTTGCGGCTATCAAGGGGGCGGGATGCGCGGTCGTCATCGCCAGTATTCGGGAACGCGTGGGGTTGACGGAACGCGGCATCGTGACGGGCAAGTTATTCGAGCCGCTGGGGCTGGGCGTGCCAATTTTACTGGTGGCCCCCGAGGACAGCGATGCAGCGAAGATCGTGGAGGGATCCGGTGCGGGGCGCAGTTTTCGCGCCTCGCAGGCAGAGGCGATGGCGCACTGGCTGGTCGAATGCGCGGACGGTAAATCCGGTCGGCGCTATGAACCGCCCGCCGCCTTTTCCTGGCCTGTTTTGGCTCAAACGGCGGAGGGCATCCTGGCGGCCTTGATGCGACAGGATCGCGCGGGTCTTCCCAATCCAGGGTGTGAAATGAATTCCCATGATGAGTAGCCCTTTCAAGACCGTTCCCGTGCAGAAGGTCCAGAGCCGGGAAGATCGGCGCTGGTCGCGGCTGGCGTTCCTCGGGGCGCTCTATTATCTGATCGTCTATGCTTTGGCCACCAAATCGGAATATAATCTGCAAATCGTATGGTTGGGTGCCGCTTTGCTCGGACTGATCATGGTGCCTTTATTCGCGCAACATGTGAGGCTTTCTTCGCTGCCGCGTGAGGGTGTCTTGCTGGGTCTGTTTTTGCTGTGGTCCTCGACCGGCTATTTCGTTGTCGAGGAAAGATACTTGTTTGGCCGATATCTGCATTTGCTGGCGGAACTGTCTTTGATTGTCGTTGGCATATCGTTAATCCTCCAACATTCTGGCGCGGTAAAGTGGTTCCATCTCGCTTTCCTGATCGTGGCCATCGCCGCTATTTTATCCTTCGGCGAACCCATAGCCATGTCTTCCTTGTCTGCGGTCGATCCGATGCGGGCGGAACTCGAGTCCGCTAATGCTTTTGGAGGTGCCAGCGCAATAGGGGTGATCAGCGCGTTGGCCCTGTTGCCGGAAGCCCGGCGCCTTTGGACCCGCGCCGCGCTTGTCGCCGGAGGGATACTGGCGTTCTATGGTGTTTTACTTTCGGCGTCGCGCACGGCCTTTCTGACGCTGCTGGTGATCGCTGTTTGTTGGCCGACGCTTTGCCTGGCCAGTACCGGCCGGTTTAAATGGACGACGTTGATTGTCTCCGGGGCCGTTCTCCTGCTGGCGTACAGCGCCTACGTGTATATCATCCAGGAGACCTACATGGGCGAACGCTTCAGTAAGAGCGTGAACATGGAGGACAACAGCACCCGGATTCGCTTCGATTTGGCGATCACCGGCTTGAAGATATTCGCCAACAATCCTCTGGTCGGATGTGGCCTCGGGCAATTTGGGGTCGCCTCCGGAACGGGATACTATGCACACAATGAATTCGTCGAGATTGCCGCTACCACGGGACTGCCCGGCTTGGCGTTGTATTATTCCATGTATGCCGTTGCCTGGCGGCGGTTGTCCAGAAGCCTGCGTGTGATCGTTGACCCCCTGGCTCGCTATCGCGTAAACATCGCCCGGGTGTCCCTGCTTATTCTGGTGATTACGGGATTGGTTTCCACGCCCAACTTCCTCAGCAAACCCTCCATGTTCCTGCTGGCCACGGCCGTGGGCATCGCCCACTGGGCGGAGGGGGTGGCCCGGACCGCCGCGATGGGCATTCCCCTCGCCGTCAGGCCGGGGCCAATTCCGCCTGGATTCCCGGGATGGGCGCGGCCTTTCCAGCCGTTTGCCGCTGGTGCGGCAAACGGGCTGGCCTCGGGAAAATGCGCGTGGAACGGCAGGACAAAGGAATGACGCCATGTTGAAAGCAGCATATTCGGTTTTGCCAGATCGCCTGAAGATCGAGGTTCGCCGCCTCCTCGACAACCGTGTGGATCGCAAGTTGCTCCGGGCAGAAGAACGGTTGCTGGTGAGGGAGGGGGAGTGGCTATCAGATCATGGTCTGGCCGATGTCCTCACGCGGGAAGACTGGCGTCGCCGACAACCGATTTCCCGGCAGCGGTTGCGCTGGATGCTCGGTCTGGACCCGTGGCCGGAGCGGACGCCGCTGAAAGCAACGATCACGGGCACGATAAAACAAGCGGATTGCCGGATCGAGAAAGTCGTCTTCGAAAGTCGGCCCGGGTTATTCGTTACAGCCAACTTCTACGTCCCGCAAGATGCTCCGGGACCGTTACCCTGCGTCATCTATCTCAATGGACATAGCACGGCACTCGACGGGGCGAAAACGGCCCACCAGACTCCGTCGCTATGGTATCCGGCAAACGGTTTTGCACTGCTGGTGGTCGATCCACTGGGGTTTGGCGAAATTCCCGGCATCCATGCGGGCACGCACCGGCTCAACTGGTGGCATTGGCTTTCGCAGGGCTACACGCCGGCCGGGGTGGAGGTGTGGAATGCCATGCGGGCCTTGGATTGGCTGGAAACCCGGCCAGAGATCGACTCGGCGCGGATTGGCGTGACCGGATTGTCCGGCGGTGGCGTGATGACCCAGTATCTGGCTGCTCTGGACGACCGGGTGGCCGCCGCCGCGCCGTCGTGTTCGACCTATACCCTCGGCACCCAGGTGGCCTTGGGGCTCATCCCCCGCCAGTGCGACTGCACGTTCTATCCCAACGTGTATCGAATGGATTTTCCCGAAGTCCTCGCGTTGATCGCGCCTCGGCCGCTGTTGATTCTCGGTGGCCGCAAGGACCCAATCTTTCCCCCGGTTGGGTTTGGGCAGGCGTACCGACGAACAAAACGGATCTACGATCTTTTCGATGAACAGGACGAAATGGAGCCCCGTATTCAGCTTGTGCAAACCGATGCCGGCCACACGGACACCCCGGCATCGCTCGTCAAAACGCACCAGTGGATGTGCCGTTGGCTTCGGGATCGGGCGGAGAGTTCCTCACGCTTGGAGCGCCCAAAGCTCTTGCTCGAATCGCCCGAAACCTTGCGCTGTCTGAAAGAAACTTCGGCTTCCGCCGTGAACGACCATGTCCACGACGTCTGGTTTGCGCCGTCGCCCGCGGTCCCATTGGACCGCGGCGAATGGGAGAGCCGCAAGAAAGACCTGTCCGACATTCTCCGGACCCGTATTTTCGGATGGTTCCCGCCAGGTGACATTCCTTTCCGAACCCGGCGAATCCGCGCCAATGGCGGATATGCGGACAAATTCGCCGAGTTTGGTGCCTTTGAGTTCGACTCCGAGCCGGGAGTGCCGGTGCGGGCGTATTTGTTGCAGCCCAGGGAGCGGTCCGGCCCCGTGCCGCTCGTCGTTTGGATCAAACGGCCGGAGGAACACGTCCACTTTCCCGACGTGGACGAGTTCCATGCGCTCCTGCGCTCGCATGCGGTGCTGGTTCTGACGCCGCGGTTCGCGGCGCGTCCGCTGTCCGGGCGCGCGTTCACGCGAATCGAGCGGACGGCGGCGGTGGTCGGAAGAAGCGTCGCCGCCATGCGCGTTTGGGACGTGCGGCGGGCCGTGGCCTGGGCGCTCCTCGACCGTCGGCTGGCGATCTCTGAAACGACGGTGTATGGCTGTGGGGAGGCGGGTCTTGCGGGTCTGTATGCCGCCGTGCTGGATCCCGCCATCGAGCACGTGGTGTTGCGCGAGCCGCCCACGTCCCATTTGACCGGATTCGCCTTGCCGACCATCTTGCGCGATACCGACGTCGATGAAGTCGCCGGGCTGCTGGCACCGCGCCGCTTGACGCTATTGGCCGCTCCTGAGGGCACGCTAGCGTGCACGCGCGCGATCTACGAACTGACCGGTGCCGGCCAGGCATTCGGCCGGGCGCCCAGCCTGCCCAAAGCCATTTCCAGGTCCCTGCGCCCCGTTGCGGTTACGCCTGGCCAAGGAGTCGAATCATGCTGACTGTCGCCCAATTCGCGGAGCAGAAGAAACAACTCGGCCATCGCATCTACGAGCATGCGGGGTGGTATTGGGAGGAAACCTATCCGTTTTATTGCAAGTCGGCCTACGTGTTCAAACCCATCGACCGCGGCGCGGCGCAGCCGCCCTGGCTGCGCAGCCGGCTGGGGTACGACCACCAGGTGCATCGCCCGGAAGACGGCAACCAATGGCGCGCCACGATGGTGATGGAACGCGAGGCTTTGGACGATTACAGCTTGCAGAAGCTGCCGTCGAAAAAACGCAATCAGGTGCGGCGCGGCCTCGACCATTGTGCGGTGCGGCCCATCGCCGACATCAACCAGTCTGTGGAACGAATGCGCGAAATTTCTGTGGCGCAGGTTCGCCGGCAAGAACAGGGGGCCGGCGCGCCGTATCCGGCCGCCAATCTGGTCCGCGGTGCCGAAGAATGGCGACAACGGGTCCGGCGCGAGTTCGCGTTGCCTGGCCGGGACTGGTGGGGGGCGTTCGTGGGCGACGAACTGGCCGCTTATGCGCGCACCTATTGGGTGGAGGGCGATTTGATTTTCCAGCAGACAAAAATTGATCTGGCCTTCAGCAAATCCTGCCCGATGGACGCCTTGTATTTTACGATTTTGACGGATGCCTCCCAAACGCCCGAATGCCAGCGCGTCATCAATGGTCGGCCGATGCACGAATCGCTAAACCATTTCAAAAGCGAATATCTGTTCCGAGCGGTGCACTATCCCTATTACTACTCACACGCCCGATTCACGGAAGCGGCCAAAAAGATATGGCTTGGGTTCCGGCAGCTAGGCCACGCGGCAAAACGCCGTCCGAAAAACAGCCGATGACGGTTCACGACTATATTGCCGCTAAGCAGGTCGCCGGGTTCGACCTGCACCTTCACGACGGTGTCTGGTGGCAGACGCTGCGCCGGGGGTATTGCAAGCCGGCTATTCCTCTGGAGGAGGTCGATCCCGCGAAACAGCGGCCCGCATTCGCCAAAATGGCGATCGGTTTTGCGCACCGCGTCCCGGAGGATGCCCCGCGCTCCGGATACTGGCGCCATTTGGTCGTCCGTCAGCCTCAAGTCGCCGAATTTGCGCTGGAGAAGCTCGAGTCCAAGCGCCGCAGCTCGATCCGGAAGGCCCTGCGTAATAACGAAATCATCCGGATCGACGATTTAGACCGATACCGCAGGGACATGACCGACATTGTCATCTCCACGGCTATCCGGAACAAGAAAGGCCATCTGCCTGAATATTATCGGGACAGCAACGACGAATGGTGGCAAAGCATTCGGCGGGTTTCGGGGTTCACCGAGTTCTGGGGCGCCATCCATGAAGGCCGCATGGTCGCCTATACGGCGATCCAGGTCGCCGGCCGCCGTGCCGTGTTCGATGCCAGCAAGAGCATGACCGAATATTTCCGGGCGCGGCCGAACGATGCCTTGCGCTTCACGCTGCTAGAATCGTGCAAAGCACGCGGGAATGTCGATGAAATCATTTCGGGTGGGTGGAGCGCGGATAAGCCGACCTTGAACACCTTCAAGGAGAGTTTCGGCTTTTCCGGCCAGAACATCCCCTTTATCCGCAAAATGTGCTTCGGGTTGTTCAAGAATCCCGTCCGCGCTCCGGGTCATGTCGATGCCTAGCGCGAAAACCATGGAGAACCGGGAATGATGGCGGCGTCTCTGCGCGGACTGAACATCTGCTTGGCCACCAGCGGTCACAATGCGACCGACGACCGGATTTTCTTCAAGGAGGCCCGGTCGCTGGCTAAAACCGGGGCCAACGTAGTCCTGCTATGCGCTCAGGGCAAGAAGCACCCCGATCATCCCGGTGGCGTCCGGGTCTTGAACTACGATGGCGGCGGGGCATTGAAGCAGCGGCTGGCCACTGTCGGGAAACTGGAACGGGCGATTGCCGATTTGAAGTGCGATGTGGTGCACTGCCACGAGCCGGACAGCCTGCTCGCTGCGCTCCGGGTAAAGCGGACATCGGGGGTGAAAGTCATCTTTGACAGCCATGAACTGTGGGCCGGCTCATGGGCCGGTCGCTTTCCGCGTCCGCTCTGGCCGCTGGCGGGGGCCGCCTACCGGTTCTGCGAGCGGCGCTGGCTCGCGGAGTGCGATGCGGCCATCGGTGCTAGCCATGCCATCACGGATTATCTCGCGGCGAGTCTCGGGCCGGAGCGGGTGGCGACGATCCTGAATGTCCCGGCGGTCGACGTGTTCGGCGAAATCGAACCCGCAGCATGGGGCGACTCGACGGTGATTTGTCACGAGGGGCATTTGACCTTCGCCCGCGGCCTGAAGACGATGGTGCGGGCTATGCAACGGGTGGTGCAGCAGCACGCCGCAGTCTTGAAGATCGTCGGCGACGTATATGGCCCGGAGCGGGCGTGGCTGGAGGCCTATGTTTGCAAGCACGGACTGGAACACGCGATTGTGCGCACAGGCTGGCTGCCGTACCCGGAAGTGGGGCGGGCTATCGCGCCCTGCCAGATCGGCATCGTCGGGTTTCTGCCGTGTCCGAACCATTGGATTGCGGCGCCCAACAAGTGCTTCAACTATCTTCTCTACGGGTTGCCGGTTCTCGGACCCGCATTTCCGCACTCCCATTTCGCGATCCTGGAACGGGAAGGGTGCGGCGTACTGGCGGATCCCACCTCGCCGGAATCCTATGCCGAGGCAATTTCTCGAATGATCACCGAAAAAAAAGCGACGCTCCAAATGGCCGCAACCGCCCACCGCCTGTCGCGGGAAAAATATCGCTGGACGCACATGGAGCCCATTTTGTTCGACCTGTATCGCCGTGTTGTCTCCACGTGAAGAAGAACCAATGAGCAAGAAGAAACTAACCGCCCGCCCCCTCGATCCCAGTGATCGCGAAAAGTGGGAGACGTTGGTGGCGCGGCACGGGTGCCTGTTCGATTCGGTGCGCTGGACAGACATCTTCGGCCCGGCCATGCGGCGCATCGGCATCTACAATGCCGGTGGGATCCTGCGCGGCGGATTCTGCGCACAGGAACAGCGCCGTTGGGGGCTGCGGATTTGGCGGAATCCCCCCTACACGCCCTACGGCGGTCCCTTCTACGAGCCGCTGGCGTCCAATCCGGCCGCGCGCACGGACGAACAGCGGGACGTCGTGGACGCCATGGCGGACTATCTGTCGTCGCTGGGCGCGGCGGGCGTCTTCCTTGGTCTGCCCCCGGATGTCGCCGACGGACTGCCCTTCTACTGGCGGGGATGGAAAGTCGTGCCGCTCTACACATACCGGATCGATTTGATGCAAGGCGAGGATACCTTGCTGGCGACGATGTCGCCTGCGCAGCGGAGCCACGTCAAAAAGGCGGAACAGGCGGGCATTTCAGTTGACGAGTCGGCGGAGCCCAACGACCTGCGGGAGTTGATTGGCAAAACCTATGCCCGGCAGCGGAAAACCTGGGATCATTCCACCTGGGACGGCATCGTGGCTGCATTTTCGCCGCCGCACGGCAGCTTCTGCTGTATCGCGCGGCAGAACGGCGTCGCACTGGCCGGCGTGTTCGTCGTCCACGACTCGCGGACGGCCTACAACCTCGTTTCCGGATTCGATTCGGAACAGGGCAATGCGTCCGCCGGAGCGCTGGTGAGATGGCGAGCCATTCTTCATGCCCAGCGGCTGGGGCTGAAAGTTTTTGACTTCGAAGGGTCGGTCGTGCCGCGCATCGAGCGCTTCAACCGGGCGTTCGGCGGCGTCTTGACGCCGTGCCTCACGATTCAAAAAGCGTGGTTGCCGGTGGAAATGGCCCTGAAGCTCAATCCGCGCTATCGCAATCGGTTCTGAAGTGAGTTTTCGCATGGACCATCGTATACCGACCAAACTAGATCACGTCGCGCTGCTGGCGACGAACTATCCGTCGCCGGCCGAACCGGCGCGCGGCACGTTCGTCCGCCAATTCGCACAGGCGGTGGCGCGCCAAGGTGTGCGCTGCACGGTCATCCAGCCCGTCGCGTTCCACCGCGCCGGACGGCGGCCAGCCGAGTTCTTCCAAACCACGGAAAGTGCCGGCGGCGGGCGTACTGTGGAAATCTTTCGTCCGCGCTACTTGTCGCTGTCCGCGCGAGAATCCTTTGCCTGGCTGGGACCGCTGAATCCATCACTCTTCACCTTGAGTCGGTTCGCCGGGGCCGTGCGCCGTGTTCTCCGGGAGCAATGCCTGCGCCCCGACGCTTTGTACGGGCATTTTCTATTTCTGGCCGGTGCCGCCGCCGTTCGTGTGGGACGCGATCTGGACCTGCCGGCATTTCCATGCGTGGGGGAGGGGGAGCTCTGGACCGTCCGACAATTCGGCGTAGCCAAAGCCCGTGCGGAGTTGGAGCTCGCCACCGGGTTTCTAGCCAATTCTTCGGCGCTTAAACAACTGCTGATCCGGGATCTAGATGTCGCGCCCGAGCGTATCGGCGTATTTCCAAACGGCGTGGATCTCGCCGAGTTCGCGCCGCACGACCGCGCCGCCGCGCGGCGTAAGCTCCAATTGCCGACCGATCAGTTCCTGGTGGCGTCCGCCGGCAATTTTCTGGTAAAAAAAGGAATCGTGCGAGTCGGGGAGGCCATCGCAGGGCTCGACGGCGTGGCTGGCGTGTTTGCCGGCTCGGGCCCCGCGCCACCGACGGCGCCCAACGTGGCCTTGTGCCGACGCGTATCCCACGCGGAAATGCCGGAACTGCTGTCCGCGTGCGACGTGTTCGTTCTCCCGACCGTGGTGGAGGGGTCGTGCAACGCCTTGGTCGAAGCCATGGCCTGCGGGTTGCCCATCATTAGTTCGCTCGGCGAGTTCAACGACGATTTGCTGGCCGACGATATGTCCCTGCGGGTGGATCCGCTGGACGTCGGCGCTATTCGGCAGGCCATTGTGCGATTGCGGGATGACGCCACGCTGCGTGCCCAGATGTCCGCGGCGGCTTTGCGGCGGGCGCGGCAGTTCGACATCGGCGAACGTACACGCCGGATGCTGGCTTTCATGAACAATCAGATGCATAAAAACATCGGAACGCGCTCGCCGGCGGTTGCGGAGGACACATGACGACGTACAGCGAACGGATTCTGAGCGGTGGCCGACTGGTTGCCTGGCAGCGGTTTGCGCGCTTCCGCGCAGCAGCGAAAGCGATCCAGCGTTTGGCCGGGCCTGTTGAAAAGCTGCTGGATATCGGGGCGGCGGACGGTATCGGGCTGCCCTTCCTGAAGACGGCTGCGAGACAGGTGGTCAGCGTCAACTACTACGAAAACCACACGCAGGAATTCCGGGCCGCACATCCCGACGATCCGGTCCTGACCGCTGATGCCCGGGCCTTGCCGCTGGCCGATACGTCGTTCGACGCTTGCACGTCGTTTGAGACGCTGCACCTGGTGCCCGGACCGGCGGAACGGCGGAAATGCCTGGCGGAAATTTGGCGGGTGTTGCGGCCGGGCGGGCTTTTCGTCTGTTCGCTGCCGGTCGAGGTGGGCTATCCGGCCCTGATTAAGCTGGCGGCGCGCGCGGCCACGCGGCACCAGGTGGACGGCATGGGTTTCTCCCTGGCGCTGCGGCATTGCTGCTACCGGTGGAGCGACCTCGAGCCATTCGACCGCGGCCGTCAGATCGGCTTCGACGTCCATCGTTTCGTGCGCGACGTCGGAAATATTTTTGTCGTTCTGCAAACCAAGGCGATCCCGATTCCCGTGCTTTTCCCCATGAATATGCTGGTCGTAGCCCGCAAACGTTCGTAACTTTGTCCGTTGCCATGGCACAAACCCAGTCATCCATTTGGCCGGAAGGGCGGTCGTTTGGACTGTTCCTGTCGCACGATATCGATCAAATCCACGACCGGGAACTCTGCCACGTCTTGGCGACGGCCAACCATATTCGCCGCATCCTCGTGCAGGGCGAATCGGGACGCGTGGCGTTGGCGCTGCGGCGCCTGGGGCGGATTCTGTTCGCACCCAAACCGGTCGAGCAGGATTTTCAGACTATTCTTGAAATCGAGGCGCGCCACGGCTTTCGCTCGACCTTCTTCGTGCTGCATGATCCTTATTGGAGCCGCAACGGTCCGCGCTATCGGCTGACCTGTCCCGAACTGCGGCGGATCGCAGATTTGATCCGCAAAGCCGGCGGCGAAATTGGGCTCCACGGCGGGGTCTCGTGCTTCAACCGGGCCGATTTGTATCGCGAGAGCCGTGCAGCGCTGCGCGCGGCGCTTGGTGTCGAAGTCGAGGGAATCCGCAATCATCTCCTGCAGTTTTCCGGCCCGGAGACCTGGTTGGCGCAGGAAGCCGCCGGATTCGTCTACGACGCCACGTTCGGATATTCCGACCGCCTGGGTCCGCGTGATGGCCGCACGCATCCATTTTTTCCCGTTGATCCCGCAACCGGGCGCACGCTCAAACTCGTTGCGCTGCCGTTGACGGTGATGGACGTGACCCTGTTCCGGTATTTGCGTATGGACGGCTCTGCGGCACTCGAAGCGGCCTGGACTGCCATCGAACCCATTATCGCAGCGGGGGGGGTGGTTGCGTTACTGTGGCACAACAACTATTTCAATGATCCGGAATATCGCGACTGGCAGGCGACCTACGAACACTTACTGGAGCGCCTGAGTGTGCGGAATCCCTGGTGTGCGACCGGCGCGGAAATCGCCGCTTGGTGGCGGCGCCGCGCTGATGTCTTGGACTCAAAAGAAACGGAACCATCATGACCTCTACTCCTTCCGGGTCGTTCGAAGCCTGCGATCTTTGCGGGGCGACAGATTTCAAGCCGGTGGCCCAGCAGGGCGGATTCTGGATCTATCGCTGTCGCAATTGCGATTTGATTCAGGTCCGGCCTTTGCCCGCCGAGACTAAAGAGGTCAACCAGGACTACTGGCACGTCGATCTCGACAATCCCTCGACCCGCGTTTCCCGCTGGGGCAGCCGCTGCGTGTATCTCCACGGGTTGCGACGCATGGAAAAATGGACCGGCGCTGCGATCCGCGGGAAACGGCTGCTGGACGTCGGCTGCGGGATGGGTTTGTTTTTGGAAATCGCCCAGGAAGAGGGCGCGGTGCCCCATGGCCTCGATCTTACTCCGGAGGCGGTTGAAATGACCCGCCGGTTGTGTAAAATCGACACCGTGACGCAAGGCTATTTCGAGACGTGTGATGTGCCTCCCAACTCGTTCGACGTCGTCACTGGCTGGGGCGTGCTGCACCATACCCGGAGTCCCAGCCAATGGCTGGCGCAGGCCTACAACCTGCTGGTTCCGGGCGGCACACTGCTGGTGAAAATGCCCAATGTCGCCTTTACGGCAGCCGTTTCCAAGCTGAGCCCGGTGCTCCGGCGGCTGCATTTGCCGACCAGTCATTATTTGGCCTCGCGCCCGCCGTTGAACCTGTACGGATTTACCTGTCGAACGCTGACTGGCCTTTTGGAGAAAGCGTCCTTCGAGGTGCTGGCGGTCGAAAGCGCGCACATCCGCGGCAACGCGGGTTTTCTTGGCGGGCTCACGACGGCGGCGACGGTTCTGGCAACCGCTCTGACGCTGGGAAAAATCAATTTTAGCCCTGTTATTCTGGGTATTGCGAGAAAGTCGAAGAAATAGAGAGCCATGCACCCGGAATTCATCCTGATCGATAGCCTGTTGTCTCTGGGCGTTGCCGTAGTCCTTGCCGGCAGCGTCGGCGTGTTCTTGTTGAGCAAATGCTTCTTCCTGGCACCGTATCGCGCGGGGTGGCTGCTGCTGCTGCCCAACGTGTTCTACGAAACGGTGGAAATTAAACTGCATCTGCGCCGGGTGTGGATGGATAGCCTGTTGTTGTTCCTCGTCACGACGGGATCTGGTTTTCTGTGGGGTGGCTATGCAGCAGCGGGGGTGGCGCTAACGATGGGGGCCGCCTGGGTTGGCGCGTTGCTCGTGGACCTTCGCTGGCGTTCAGATCGACCCGCGCGGCAGCATGCAAAATACACTGGGCGCGTCCCCTTGCCGATTCCACGCCTGATTGTGACCCTGCGGGGGGCCGTCATCCGGAGGACGAAGGCAGGGTATGATGTCGGCGACTGGCCGGAAGGATGGACGCAGACGTTTGAACTCCTGATTCTGAATCCGGGAACTGTCCGGCCGCAAGTCCCCCTTCAGGTCGAGGTCTCGACAACGTGTTCGAGTCTGGGTGTGACGGTGGAGGGGGGGGGCGAGCAGACAGGCCCGGATCCCGGACAAATCATTAGGTCATCATTCACCGTGAGTGCGGAGCGCGTGGGGCCAGGCGGTGACGTGCATCTGCGTGTCTCCCATGGCGATTGGACGTGGGAACGGACATTGTGCATGGGCTCGATTGTTGCCCGTGATTCGATCCGAATCCAAAGTGCCGCTATCCGCCGCTGGAAATATGGCGCGCGTGCCGGATTCGTTTGGCGGGGCGACAACGATCTATACGATCCCGCGACGTTTCAGTCGGCCGAGGGACTCCGCATCGCGCTGGGACTGGCCGCGCGGTTCCGGATGCCGACCACCGTAATGCTGTCATCGCGACTGAGCCTGGATCGTGAGGCGCACGCGGCGTTCTGCAAGCGCTTTGGCTGGGATCGACACAGCGAAGACATTCCCGCATTTATTCGCTTCTGGCGCGAGGAAGTGGACACCGCGACGGAGCAGGAATTTCCGATTCAGTGCGACAGCCCGCTATCGGCGGAAATCGGCAATCATGGCCATCTGCATTGGGGAACACACGCCGCGGCCGACCCCGATAACGGCTGGACATCGCATGCGCGGTTGGGCGCGGGGAATTATCCGTGGCTGAAGGACTATCCGTGCGATTCCTTCGCAGAACAACGCGACAACATCGTCGCATGTACGCAGGCGATTGAAAAAAAACTGGGTGTGCAGACGACCTGCTACACGCCGCCGAGCGACATGTTTGATGCCCATACCGCACGGGCGGTGGAGGCCGCGGGCATCGAAATTGGCAACGAAACCGATGCCACCAAATGGCAAAAATTGCTCACGTTTCCTGCCGAACACCATCCGAAAGGGTGCGCCCGCCTGGTGGAACTGACGCGGATGCTGCCGCGCGACCCAGTGAATGCCCACCACATTGCCATGCTGAAATTCTGGGTTGGATTCGCACGCCGCCATGGCCGGGCGCTTGTGTTTTTGGCGCATCATCATCTGCTGATGTACCAGTCCAATGCTTGTTATGCCCTGACTGCGGAATTGCTGCGGCATGTGCTGGCCGATACCGAAGGGGATGTGTATCCGGCGACGTTGACCGCCATGGGCCGCTATTGGCGCGATGTGCTTAGCGAACGGACGCGTACCGTTCAGGTGCGGATCATCGGTCATACCGTCGAAGTTCAAAATGTCGGCGACCGTGATCTTTCGGGCCTGCCGTTGGAAATCAAATTTCCGGAGGGTCGCGGCTGCATGTGCTTGGTCGATGTGGCGGCGCATTCGATGATCACCATCGAAACCTGACTGCCGATAGCGGAATGTTGAATCGCATGAACATCCTTACACTGACCTCCACACACCTCCCGCTCTGGGAGGAGTACGTGGCCCGGCAACCGGATGCAACCGTGTTCCATCTCGCGGGCTGGAAGCGGGTCATTGAACGCTCGACGGGCCATGTGGGCCATTACCTGATGGCCATGGAGCAGGAGCGGGTGGTGGGCATCTATCCGCTGTTTATGGTTTCCACGCGCCTGTTTGGCACGCGGGGCGTCAGCCTCCCGTTTGTCAGCTATGGCGGGTTGGTGGCCAATAACCTGGAGGTGGAACAGGCGCTGGGGGAGGCCGCCGTGCATATTGCTCGCGCTGCTGGATGTGCCAGCATCGAATTGCGCCAACTCTACCCGGTGAAGTCCGCCTGGCCGACAACCGACCGAAAGGTGACAACGGAGATTTCAACGGAGGGCGGCGCCAACGCCGTGTTCGCCCGGCTGCACCAAAACGTGCGCAACAAAATCCGCAAGGCGGAGAAAAACGGCGTGATCGTCCAGCAGGGCCTGGAATTTTTGCCCGAATTTTATGCCATCTATTCCCGGAATCTCCGCGATCTGGGCACGCCCGTTCTGACGCGGCGCTTTTTCGAGGCCGTTCGGGAAGCCTTTCCAAGCCAGACCCGGATTTATCGGGCGGTGCGAAAAGGAACAACACTTGCTGCCAAAATGATCATTCGCGATGCCCGCACCTGTCATTTTGTCTGGTCTGCATCGCGGCGTGAGGCATTGCGCTATGCCCCGGTGCAGGCGATGAACTGGCGGGCGATCGAGGAGGCATGCGAAGCGGGGTGCGATCGCATCGATCTTGGGCGCAGCACGGCCGAGTCCAGCCACTTCGATTTCAAAAAATACTGGGGCGGCGTGTCCCGCCCCTTGCCTTGGACTTATCAAGTGCTGGACCAGACGGCGACACCCGATTTGCACAAGGAAAACCCAAAATATGCGCTGGCGATCGCCTTGTGGAAACGGTTACCGCTGGGCGTGAGTCGAATTCTGGGACCGCCTATCGCTCGCGGTCTGCCTTGAGGAATAGGACGATGCATATTCTGTACATCCATCAATTTTATGCGGGTCCCGAAGCTCCCGGGCCGCGCCAGCCACGCGATCTTGTGCAGCGGCTGGCTGAGCGCGGCCATGTGGTGGAGGTGGTGGCGTGCGATCTGAATGCCTACAACGAACAGGCCGAGCCGGAGGAAACCAGGGCGGTTCCGGGAGGGGGCAGTATTCGCGTTCATCGTCTGCCGGTACCACGCGGCTTACGGGCCAGTTTGTTCAATCGTCTGAAAACCTATGGCTGGTTCGCGTGGTCAGCCTATCGCTTTGGCCGCCATCTGCCGATGCCCGATATCGTCATGGCAACCATTCAACCCCTGTTTGGCGGCGTGGCCGCCTTGCGGTTGGCCCGCCGCTGGAAACGGCCCTTTCTGCTGGAAGTCCGCGATTTATGGCCGGATGCGCTGGTGGTTAAAAAAGCCATTGCACGCTGGCAGGCGGCGCCGCTGCACGCGCTGGCGCGTTCGCTATATACCGGCGCGAATCGCGTCGTTGCCCTGACACCGGGCCTCAAAATCGAACTCCTGAAAAAAGGCATTCCACGCGACCGCTTGGATGTGTTCCCCAATGGGTACAACGAATCAACCTTTCAGTTGGAGCCCGGCACGCGGGAGCAGACGCGCAAAAAGTGGGGCTGGGCAGACCAATTCACAGCGGTATATGCCGGCTCACTGACTGAAGTGACAGCGGTCGAGACCCTCGTTCGTGCCGGAGCCTTTTTACGGTCGCGCCCGGATATCCGCCTCGATCTGTTTGGCTACGGCCAAAGCAAACCCAAGGCGATGGCGCTGGCCAAGGAACTCAAATTGGAGCATGTTCATTTCCACGATGCGGTGCCCAAGACGCAGATTCCCACGATTTTGGCGGGGGCGGATGCCGCACTGATGTCGCTGTTCCGCAGCCCACTGATCCACATCTATTTCGAGAATAAGTTTATCGACTACATGGGTTCGGGCCTGCCGATTTTGGCGTCCATGGAGGGCGTTCAAACCGACTTGATCCGCAAAGCTGGGGCGGGGGTCGTGGTGCCAACCTTCGACTCCGAGGCCCTGGCCCACGCCATTGCCAACGCGGCGGACCATCCGGAGCGGTGTCGGGAGATGGGTGCGGCAGGGCATCAGTTTATCAGCTCTAAACTGGACCAGAGTCTTATCCTGGATCGCTATGCGGATGTGCTCGAAGCTCTGGTGCAGGGCCGGGGTGACGCGGTGCCCACCTGGGATCCTTTTGAATGAACAGTATTTTTTATGTCATAGGCGGTATGCTACTGACGCCAGTCGTGCTGGCGCGCTTGTTTGCCTTGGCGCGCTTCCGCACCGGATGGGCGCTGTATCTGGCCAATGTTGTTTGGGAAGTATTTCCTAAAAAATTGGGGGTGGACCGCTTTTGGATCGAGGCCCTGGCTGTCGGGCTGGGATTGACGAGCCTTCGACTAGGCGGCGCGAGCTGGATCCTCGTAGGCGGGGTGACCGCAGGGATACTGGTGCTGGAGGCTGCGGATCGGCTTATCGTTCGGCTGCTGTTTGGGGAGTTGGGTGTGCCGCGCCTGGTCTACATGCTGGAAGGGCCGTTTGTGGCGCGGTTGCCGCGGTATCGGTTCGGCGTGTTGTGGGTGGGCCAGTCTGTTGCCCTTGAATTACGGGTGCTCAATCCCACTCGGCAGCCATGGCCTAATCCGCTGCATGTGCAGTTGGATGTCCCCGCCGGCTGGTTGGAAAACGGAGCCGCCAAACAGACCATCGAGCCCTTGGCGTCTGGCGGTGTGGGGCAGGCAAGCTGGACCCTGCGACCACATGCGGCGTGCTCTGCCGGTGAATGTGCCATCCGAATCGATGGCGATCGATTGGTCCATGGTCTGCGTGTGCGGTTCGATGGCTGCCGGTGTGGCGGAGAGGCCCGGGTGGTACAGGCTGCCATTGCCCGTTACCCCGGGGGGCGCAACAGTGCGTTTGTCTGGCGTGGCGATATGGACCTCTACGATGTGCGCACGTTTCAGTCTATCGAAGGGCTGGAGACGACCCTGGGCTTGGCCGCGCGCTATGCGTTTCCCCAGACGATGTGTCTGTCTACACGGTTGTCACTCAATGAATCGGCCGCACGGGAATATGCGTCTCATGAAGGGATGGAGACCGGGGCAGATGAGATTCCACGGTTCATTCAGTGGCTGAACCAAGCCGTTGACTTGTGCCATCGGGCGCCTTGGCCCGCCCGCAGGGCAGACAAACGATATGTCCTGGAGTTGGGTAATCACGGGCATCTGCATTATGACACCGCGGCGGCGGCGGCGCCAGAAAATAACTGGACATCGCACGCCAAGATGGGCGCGGGGCGCTATCCGTGGCTGGGGGAGGACCGCTCATCTTTTGGAGAGCAGCGCGATAATATTCTCGAAGCGGCGCGTTGGTGCAGGCGGTTGCTGGGGTTTGCGCCGCGATCATGGGCCAAGCCGGGGCGCTGCAACGATGTCGACACGGCGCGGGCCGCCGAGGCCGCCGGCTGCGAGGTGCTGAGCGGCTCCGATATCCGCGCCCGCGATAACGTGCTCCTTCAGCCACCGCCCCACCATCCCGGCGGCACCAATGCTGTGGAACTGACCTCGCGCTATCCGCCCGATCCGCAGCATGGTTTTCATTTCTTTATGTTGGTCTTTTGGCTGAATCGATCCCGGCGGTTAGGCCGCCCGATGGTCTTCATGTGCCATCAGCACATGCGGCAGTGGGAGGGGCCCAACTGCGCGCGCTTTACAGAGGCCTTGATCCGACGCGTGTTGCTCGATTTCCACGGCGAGTATTACATCGATACACTTTTCGGCGTGGGCAAGTATTGGCGTGAAGTGCTCAGCCCCCAGACACGGCGGCTGAGCGTGTCGCTGGCGGGGACGCGCCTAATCGTCGAAAACCGTAGCGATGTGAGCTTTGATCAGGTGCCCGTGGATTTGGAACTGGAAGATGGGGCTCGCTCTACTGTGCTGGTTTCCGTCCGCAGTGGGCAGACAATAGAAGTGAAGTTGCAGGAGCAGTAGGATGCCGTTGGTTTGCACTGTGGACGTCGAGGACTGGGCGCAGTCCACCCTCGATACCGCCATGCCCATTTCGGACCGGGCGGGGCCCAACATGGAGCGCGTGCTGGATGTGCTGGCTGAAGAAAACGTCCAGGCCACCTGCTTTGTCTTGGGAAAGTTTGCCGAGAAGTTTCCAGACACGGTCCGGCGCATCGCGGCGGAAGGCCACGAAGTCGCCTCCCATGGCTACGGGCATGTGGATGTGTTTCAGATGTCGCCCACCCAGTTCAGGGAAGATATCCGCCGCTCAAAAGACCAATTGGAAACACTGACTGGTGTGGGGGTAAAGGGCTATCGCGCGCCAGATTTTTCCATCGTTAAGGAATCGCTGTGGGCGCTGGATGTTCTGGCGGAAGAAGGGTTTATTTATGACGCCAGCATCAATCCGGCTGTACTGGCACGCTTCGGTGTGCCGGGGTTTCCATCGCAGCCGGTGCGAATGCCAGTGAGTGGCGGCTTGACCCTGGTGGAGTTGCCGGTGGCGACGCTGCGTGTGATGGGACGGCATCTGCCCGTGGCCGGGGGGGGGTATCATCGCCTTTTGCCGTATTCGCTCATCCGTTGGGTGATCGAAAGGACTGTGCTGGCCGAAGAAGTCTTCATGGCCTACTGCCATCCCTATGAATTTGATCCGGACGAATTTAAACATTTGAAATTCCCACTGCCGCTGAAAACTCGCCTGCACCAAGGCCTCGGACGGCGAGGATTCGAGAATAAATTCCGCCAGATGCTCCGGCAATTCGAGACGACCCTGGCGGCAACCGTCGCGGAAAAGGCGCTGGACGCTGCACCGAGTTTCTCCGAATTACTAAAGAGTTAAGAATACGAGAAACTACGGATTTCGCGGATCGCACGGATCTGAAAAAACATTGGATTAAATCCGCGTCATCCGCGCAATCCGTAGTTAAATTTATTTCTTCTTCGTAATGCCATGACTTCTTTTCAACAAATCACCAAGCGGTTATTTGATCTTACCCTTGCTTTCGTGGGGCTGGTGGTGCTGACGCCGGTTCTGCTGATCGTGGCGGTGGTGGTTCGGGTTTCATCACCCGGGCCGGCGCTGTTCATCCAGGACCGAGTGGGGCGGCATGGTCGGATGTTCCGCTGCGCGAAGTTTCGCACGATGCGGACCGGGATGGACCACCACGGCAGCGTGACGGCAGCAGGGGATGACCGGATCACGCCGGTGGGGCGGTTCCTGCGGCGGTGGAAGTTGGATGAGTTGCCGCAACTATGGCATGTTCTGACCGGACGAATGGCGCTGGTAGGACCGCGGCCCGATGTGCCGGGTTATGCCGACCGGCTCGAAGGGGACGCCCGCCGAGTATTGGTCCTGCGGCCAGGCATCACCGGTCCCGCCGCTCTCTTCTTTCGCGACGAAGAACGGCTGCTGGCACTGGCGCGCAATCCGCGCCGCTTTAATGACGAGGTTCTCTTTCCCGAAAAGGTGCGCATCAATCTGGAGTATTTGGCGCACGCCTCGTTCTGGCGCGATATCGGCTATTTGATATCTACCGTGGCGCCGGGGGCGGCGCGACGCCTGGGATTAGAGCGACGGCTGGGCTTGGACGATGCAGGATTTTTCACTCGCATGGAGCAGAACGCCATGCACTACTGACAGACAGAGGATGTTGACCCCATGAAGAATCCAAGGATATTTCTTTCTCCGCCGCACATGAGTGGGCGGGAGCAGGCGTTTGTGAAGCAGGCGTTTGAGTCGAACTATATCGCGCCGCTGGGGCCCATGGTGGATGCTTTTGAAAAAGAGTTTGCGGAGGTTACGGGCATTCCGCATTGCCTCGCGTTGGCCAGCGGTACCGCGGCCACTCATCTGGCGCTGCGTCATCTGGGGGTGGGGCCGGGCGATGAAGTGTTGGCCTCCACCTTGACGTTTATCGGCAGCGTGACGCCGGTGATGTTCCAGGGTGCCACTCCGGTGTTCCTTGACTGCGATGAAGAAAGCTGGAACATGGACCCGGTGCTGCTGGAGCGGGCGTTGGACGATGCCGCCCAGCGTGGAAAAACACCCAAGGCGGTGATTCCCACCGATCTCTATGGCCAACCCTGTGAGCTGCCGCGAATACGGGCCCTCTGCGACCGTCATGGCGTACCGGTGTTATGTGATTCGGCGGAAGCGATGGGAGCGAAATATCGGGAGCCAGAGAGCAAATATCCAATATCCAACGGGACCTCGGACCCCTGGCGGCACGCCGGTGCCGACGCGTGGGCATCGGTGTTTTCGTTCAACGGCAACAAAATCATCACGACCTCAGGCGGCGGGATGCTGGCTTCGCACGATCGGGAACTGATGGATCATGCCCGCAAGCTATCGCAGCAGGCGCGGGACCCGCTGCCGTGGTATGAGCACACTGAAATCGGATTCAATTACCGCCTGAGTAATATCCTGGCGGCCATTGGACTCGGCCAGCTTGAAGTGCTGGAGGAACGGGTGCGTCGCCGGCGGGAGATTTTTGATGGCTATCGCCAACGTCTGGGGGATGTGCCGGGCGTCTCCTTTATGCCCGAACCCGCCACCTGCCAGAGTAACCGTTGGCTTACGGTTGTGTTGATCGATCCTGTAGCCTTCGGGGCGGATACTAATGCAGTGCGCATCGCGCTCGAAGCAGAGAACATTGAAGCGCGGCCCGTATGGAAGCCCATGCATCTTCAACCCGTATTTAAGGGCTGCCGGTTTTGGGAAAGCGAGCAGGGCATTAGCGAGAAGCTATTTGATCAGGGCTTGTGCCTGCCCTCCGGGACGGCGATGACGGATACCGACCTTGACCGAGTGTGCGGGATTGTCCAAAAACTTCATGCCTGAGCCGACAGACGGATTGGCGAGGGACATTGCGACCACTGAGTGGTCGCAATAAGAGAGAGTAAAGGGTGCGCTGTGGACTATGCTGAATGGACATTTTCGCGGGGTCTCCGCCATTTGCTTTGCGGCCTGCATCTCGCGCTGATTGCCATTTTGTCGTTGCTTCCGGCTTGGCTTTTTCCCGCATCCGTGACGAGCGTGGCCGGCATGGATAAAGTGGTGCACGCCGGCCTGTATGGGATACTGGGGGCACTGGTGTATTGGGCGAGGGCGGCCGACCGCAAAGGCCCCCCCCGCGCCAGGTGGGCCCTGGGGGCAATAGGCTATGGCGTGTTGATGGAAATCTTGCAACTGACGCTCAGCGGTGCCAGCCGAGGATTCAGTTGGGGGGATATTCTGGCCAATGCGGTGGGGGTCGCCGCGGGCTGGCTTGTCATGCAGCGGCTCCTGGGGCGCGGCGACATTCATAAAACCTGAACATTTCCCTGTTCCTTTTCGGGGCGGCAGACTATACTCATCGCAATGTTGGGCGGTATTGTCTGCAACAAAATGGTTGGTTGAGGGTATGCTTCAGCAATTCAAAAATCGTAATTTTTACATTATTTTGGTGGGCGACGTGGTCTTGTTCGCCGCGTCGCTGATCTTGGCCTATGGCTTGCGGTTTTCGCTGGAGATTCCGGGGTCGGAATGGCGTCAAATCGTTCTGCTGCTGCCGTGGCTGCTGATCATCAAAGTAGCTGTTTTTTATGCGATGGGGGTGTATCGCGGCATGTGGCGCTATACCAGCGTGCCGGATGCGATTCGGTTGACCAAGGCGTCCATTATCGCGACGCTTGCTATCATGACGGCGCTGACCCTTGTCCATCAGTTTAAGGGCTTCTCGCGTTCCGTTTTTCTGGCGGATTGCATTTTTACCGTCTTTTTCTGTAGCGGTTCCCGACTGATCATTCGCGTGTTGAGCACAAAAAAGCGCGGTGGCTTAAAGTTTTGGGACCGGGAAGACGAAGACAGCCTGCCAGTTCGGCATGTGCGGCTCTTGATCATCGGGGCGGGGGATGCTGCGGCCAGCATCATCCGGGAAATCCAGGGCAACCCCCATTCGCCCTACGATGTGGTGGCGTGCATCGATGACGATCTGCGCAAGCATGGACAGACCCTGCTTGAGGTGCCCGTGCGCGCGCCGATCGAGCGCCTGCTTTTTTATGTGAACCGGTTCCAGGTGGACGAAATCCTGATTGCGATGCCGTCGGTGGTGGGGGAAACCATGCGGCAGATTGTGAGTGCCTGCAAGGCGAGCGGCCTGCCGTTTAAGACCCTGCCCTCGCTGGGGTCACTGGTGGATGGCAAAGTCACAGTCAATGATGTCCGTAATGTAGAGTACGAGGATATTCTAGGGCGTTCGCCGGTGCAGTTGGACCATGCCGGGATTGGCCGGTGCCTGACCGGGAAAACCGTGGCGGTGACCGGGGCGGGGGGGTCTATTGGATCGGAGCTGTGTCGCCAGATTCTGCGATTCAATCCGGCGGTGTTAGTGTTGATTGAGTCCAGCGAATTCAATTTGCACCAGATCGAGCAGGAACTGCGGCGCGAGAGCCGCTTCGAAGGGTTGCGCACCGTCCTGGGGCGGGTGCAGGATCGCGTGCTGATGGCCAATGTGTTCGACCGCTACCGGCCTCAGGTGGTGTTTCATGCGGCAGCGTGCAAGCATGTGCCGATTGTGGAATTGAATCGACGCGAGGGGATTCTGAATAATGTCCTCGGCAGCTTGACCCTGATGGACGTGGCTGAGGAGTATGGCGTCGAACGCTTTGTGCAGGTCTCCACCGACAAGGCGGTGCGGCCGACAAACGTGATGGGTGCCAGCAAGCGTGTGGTGGAAATGGCCCTGCAGGCGCGAGTGCCGGGCAAGACGCGATTCATGGCCGTGCGCTTTGGCAACGTGCTGGGTTCCTCGGGATCGGTTATCCCGCTCTTCCAACGGCAGATTCAGACCGGGGGGCCCGTCACGGTGACCCATCCGGATATCACCCGCTATTTCATGATGATTCCCGAGGCCTGTCAGTTGATTCTACAGGCGGGGGCCATGGGCGAGGGAGGCGAAATCTTCATTTTGGAGATGGGCACACCCGTCAAGATTGCCGACATGGCGCGTGATATGATCCGGCTGTCCGGCAAGGTGCCGGAGCAGGACATCCAGATCGTTTATACCGGATTGCGCCCCGGCGAGAAGCTCCACGAAGAACTGATCACCCAGGGCGAGGGCATCGTGGCGACCGCCCATGAAAAGATCATGGTGCTCCGGCGCGATGGGCCCGCCGCAACGGATGCCGATTCGGATCGGCGGATTCGCGCTCAGATCGACCGCCTGGTGCAAACGGCAGACACGTTCGATGCCGGGCAGGTTAAGGATACCTTGCAAGACATCGTGCCGGAATATCTCCCGGAGTTGCCCGCGGCGGGGTCATGACCCCCGACACCCTCAGCAACTATTGGCGCCGACGCTCACAGGTGTCCGCTTGTCGCGAGGGGGACAACCTCATTCTGTTCGATCCGGATTCCGGCCGCGAAAAAACAATCAATCATGCGGGATATGCCGTGTGGGAGGCCATGGATGGCTCTCGCCAAACCCAGGAACTGGCCCGTGCACTGGCCCGGCGTTACGACTTGGCCGTGACGGACGCCATTCGCTCCGATGCCACGGCTTTTGCCGAAGAACTCCTCCGTGATGGTTACGCGGAAACCCTGGAAGTACCTGCAGAGGTGGCCTTGCCGCCCGACGCCTATTCCTGGCTGCGCGAAGCGCCGCGCAATTTCGATGTGTCGCTGACCGGACGATGCAACCTGCGCTGCGCCTATTGCTTCTATGCCGACGAAATGGTGGGGCGCCGTGACTTGCCGGGAGAACGCTGGCAGGTATTTTTTGCCGAGTTAAAAACGCTGGCGGTCCGGGGGCTGACTCTCAGCGGCGGCGAAGTCTTCATGCGGCCGGACCTATGGGAGTTGGTCGATGCGCTGATCGACGCGCGCATGCGCTACAGCCTGTTGACAAACGGCACGTTGATCACCGATGCCACTCTGGATGCCCTCGGGTCGGCGCGTCGCCGACAGCGGCTGGACTCGATCCAGGTGTCCATCGATGGCTCCTGCGCGGCGGTACATGACGCCTCGCGGGGGGTGGGCAGCTTTGACAAAGCCATTCGAGGGTTGCGCCTGTTGCAAGAAGCCGGGGTGCCCGTGACCGCCCGCATCACGGTGAATCAGCACAATGTCGGCGATCTGGAAAATACGGTGGGGTTGCTGCTGGACGACGTTGGTTTGGCCGGGATTGGCACCAACGACGCCATGCCCATGGGGACGGGATGCGCCCATCGCAACGACGTGGTGCTCACGCCCGGACAGCGCGTAACCGCGATGGAAACGCTGGTGCGTCTGGAGCAGCGGTATCCGGGCCGCATTCAGGCCACGGCGGGGTCCCTGGCGTTGTGGCACATGTTCCGGGAAATGGAGGAGGCGAAAGCCACCGGGGTGAAGACCCAGCGCTGGAAAATGGGATTCCTCTCTTCTTGCGGCTGCATGTTCTGCAAGTTGGCGGTACACCATGATGGCATGATTGTGCCTTGCAACATGCTGGCGTCGGCATCGTTGGGAACCATTGGTGAGACGCCGGTACGTTCCATCTGGCAGGATCATCCGTTGCTGCAAGAGATGCGCAGTCGCCGAAATATCCCAATGGAGCAGGTGCCCGGCTGTGAAGACTGCGAATGGGCACCCTATTGCAACGGGGGCTGCCCTGCCGCCGAGCATGCCCGAATCGGCGATATGAACGTGGCGAATCCCGAGTGCTGCTACCGGCGGTTTCTCAATGAGTGTGGCGAGTTGCCTTGAAAGCAAAATCTGAATATCCAATATCCAATACCCAATCATCATGGGGCAATCTGCGGTTTGCGCTCCGTACGGATGTCGTACTTGAGCATTTTGGTGAACGCTCATTGGCGCTGCTGTGCCATGCCCTTAAACTGTGCGAAATCAACGCGTCGGGGCAGCAGATGCTGGCGCGTCTTGACGGGAAGCGAACGGTGCAGGATATTGCCGATGAACTCGGCTTGCCGCCTCAGGCGATTAGTGAGCCGTTGATGGAGATGGAGCAGCAGGGGGTCGTGCGCCGCGTGGTGAGTTTGAGTAAAGAAAGGTACGGGAACATGAGTGAAGCAAGATACCTGGCCGATCCGGACGTGTCGTTCCGGCAGGAAGACAACGATGGCGGGCTGCTCTACAATGCCGAAACGGATACGCTGGAAGTGATCAACCCCGTCGCAGTGGAAATCTGGAAATTCTTGGCGGCACCGCAGACCCAGGCAGACGTCGTGGCGCATCTGCACCAGGCTTGCGAGGGCGTCCCTCATGACCAAGTGGCAGCGGATGTGGCTGAATTTCTCGATGGCATGGTCCAAAAGGGATTCATCGGTGTGATCGAGGAGTCTGTCTAATGGGGGCGGCGGGGCCTTGCGATGGGCAGACAGACCTCCCAACCATGCCGGTGGTGGACATGCCCCCGGATGTCCCGGCACTCAGGACCTTCTACCTCTATCTCTCCGCGGGCTGTAATCTGCATTGTCAGCATTGCTGGATCACCCCGACCTTTGTGCACGGCAAACCGGTGCCGGGTGATTGCCTCGAATTGCGCCTGCTGCAGGCGGCGGTAGAGGAAGCCCGCCCGTTGGGGCTGTCGGCCGCCAAACTCACCGGCGGTGAGCCCCTGTTGCATCCGGATTTCCGGCGCGTGGTCGACTATCTGACCGCACAGGAGTTGGAACTTTCCATGGAAACCAACGCAACGCTGATCGACCGCGAGTTGGCCGTGCATCTCGTCAAACACACCACGTTGAAGCGAGTTGCGGTCAGTCTGGACAGCCCCGTGGAGCAGGATCATGACCGCTTTCGCGGGAAACCCGGGGCCTTTCGGGAAGCCGTCCGTGGAATTGAGCATTTGGTGGCGGCCGGGATGCATCCGCAAATCATCATGTCGGTCTATCGTGGCAACCTGAAGCAGATCGACGGCTTGATCGAATTGGCCATGAAACTGGGCGCGAGTTCGGTCAAGTTCAATCCGATAACAAAATCGGGGCGGGGGGCGGAGATGCACCGGCAGGGGCAGGGGCTGGACTTCGATGCGCATATCGCACTGATACGGCACATTCGCGGCCCGCTGCAGGACCGCTATCCCATATATCTCAGTGCGATGGTGCCCCCGGCCATGTCCACCGTGAAGGAACTCCTGCGCTATGGCGGGGAGGGGGCGGGCTGCCATGTGCGCCATATCCTGGGAATTTTGGGAACAGGGGAAATGGCTCTGTGCGGCATCGGACGCAGCATCCCGGAGCTGTGTTTTGGCCGACTGGGGCAGGACAGTCTGCGCGAAGCCTGGATGACCCATCCCGTGCTGGTCCAGATGCGCAAGGATATGAAGGGCCCGTTCCCCGGCGTGTGCGGCGATTGCCTGCATGTCGGCCGCTGCCTGACCCATTGCCTGGCACAAAATTATGAAGCCAACGGTAAGCTGGTGTCGCCCTCGCCACTGTGCGCGGAAGCCGTACGGCGTGGCGTTTTTCCTGATACACGGCGGATTTCGTGGTCGAGTGGTGAGTGGTGAGTAGTGAGTCGTGAGTAGTGAGTGGGGAGTGGGGAGTGGTGAGTGGTGAGTCGTGAGTGGGGAGTAGGGAAGAACGATACGAGTGGAGGTGACAGATGGCGGGGAATAGCGAGACGCATTCGCAGAACTTTGAAACCCTTGACTGTTGGAAAGCGTGCCGAGAATTACGGTTGTTTGTGGTGAAACAAGTTGTTCCTGTTTTGCCGCTTGAAGAAAAATACAGGTTGGCGGACCAGTTGATCCGTGCAGGCCGATCCACGACGGCCAACATCGCGGAGGGTGATGGACGATTCCATTATCAGGATAATGCCAAGTTCTGTCGAAATGCCCGTGGCTCAAGCAAAGAAGTTCTCGACCACTTGATCACGGCTTACGACGAAGGTCTCCTAGAGGTGGACACCCTACTGCAAGGGCGTATATTAGTTGAGTGAGCCGTCAAACTGTTGAGCGCATACATTCGATATCTGACCCAAGCCAAGCGGGATTCCACGTCTTGACCATTCCCCACTCCCTACTCGACCACTCCCCGGCTTTAGGTCTCTTCCTTCATGCCTCGGCCGTGGCAGTGAATGGCGGGGCCATCCTCTTTCTCGGCCATTCCACGGCGGGCAAAAGCACGATCGCGCGGCTGACGGGAACGGCGCATCCGGTGCTGGCCGATGATTCGGTGTTTGTCTCCCCGGGGGGAGACGGGGCCTGGCGGGTTGTCGATGGCAGTTTTCGCTTCGGGCGGGACGAGGTGCCAGACTTTCAAAACAAAATCCGTCGCCGTGCCGCAGGGGAGGGGGCCGTGCCGTTGCGAGGCTGCTTTCGAATCCACAAGGCCGCAGCGACGCGAATCGAACCGCTGGCTCCGATTGATTTGGCACGATATTTAATGGATGCCGTCATGGAAGTCGACCTCCAGCGCAAAGGGCTCGGAGTCCGGGACTCAACTCAGTCGTTGCGGGAGCTTCATCGGGGAATCCTAGAATCACGAAAGGCCTGGTTTAGTCAGGTCGCTGCCATCGCAAGGTCTGTTCGCGGATGGCATTTATGGTTTCCTCTGGATTTGGGTATTCAGCAATGGAATCGCCTACTCGTTGAGACCTTGTCCTGACGGGGCCTTTCGCACAGGCCCCCCCCCCCATTCTTTGGGGTCAGCCCTTAAAATATGAATCTTGAGATTCATATTTTAAGGGCTGACCCCATTTTTCTTAACACATAACTCATATGAAATTAACTGTAATATTACCGTATAAGGGTTGCGCCCAAAATGAAATATATTTGATAATGAGCTGTATCAATAGGAGGTCGCGGGAGAGTTCTCAAGCGGCTCACAAAGTTTTGTGTCATGAAACATTTACGCTCAAGCCAGTATCGGAATGGCTGTCGGTCGGTGCCAACAGCCTGTGGCCGCGTGCTGAGTCGCGTGCGTCGGCAGCGCGATGCGGGCGTCGGTCTTGTCGTGTTGGTTCTCTGCGGGCTGGGGGCAGTGGGCGCACAGGCGCAGGTGCAGTCGATCGCGGGAATCACCGTCACATATCAGACCGTCGCCAATACTAACCAGAATTATTCAACGCAGGGCGGCGGCAGTTCTAGTTTCCCAGCCGACACAACGTATAACATCCGTTTCAATGAGGGGTCGTCGAACCATATGTACCTCGCGGAGGTCATGGTTGGCGGGCGCACGTTCGACAGTATCGCGCTGGCGGGACAGATCAACATTGCCCGGTCATCAAGGGCGGCAATCACGGGGGCGCACCATATCGTGCTCTACGAACAGGCGTCTGTTTCCGGTACAAACCTCTTGTTGAAATCCAGCTATGCGGCGACGATGGAAGAGTCGTTGCGCAGTGCGATGATCAACCACGGGGCTGACAACGTATTTTCGGATCAGGGCGATGGCAACGGGAACAACAACAACATTCAGCGCATCGACTATCTGTTCCCTGACGGCCTGCCGGTGCACAGCCACATTGAGCAGCGCGGGTTCCTAGTGATGGATCGTGGGGGAAACGACCGGTTCAAGATTGCGGCGGTCACGGCGCTGGACGCCAATGGAAAGCCCGCGGGTTTCGGGCCGGTGGTCAGTGTGCTGGAGACGCAGTGGGGGACCTCCGGCATCACCCTGGACACGATCGTGATGCGGGGCTATACCGAGGACGGCGACGTTCAGCATCCGTCGGCCAGCCTGGGGTCTCAGCCGCTCTCAGGCGTTTTTCTGAGTTGGCAGGCATTGGGGTTGAAGACCAACGATTTGATTTATGGCTATGCGCTGGCGGCCAACGACGCAACCACGAATGGGGCGTATTGGACGCAAACCGATAATCCGGCCTATTTCCCTATCAACACGTCGCCGTCTTCGACGTATGGCGGCCTGGACCTGATCAGCGGGGGGTTGATGTTCTATGACGAGGAGCTGAACGTGACGCTAGGCGACCGGGCCTGGGAGGACCTTAACGCCAATGGCCTTCAGGACGCAGGGGAGCCGGGGCTTTCCAATGTGCTGGTGCACGTCTATGACAGCGTCAGCAATCTGGCGGCCGTGGTCCGCACTGATACCAATGGCGTGTGGAGGTCGCCGGGACACGGCCCGGGCGCCTATTTCGCGACCTATGTCTGTCCAGAGGGGTATCAATTCACAACGCGTTATGCCGGGACCAACTCGGCGATCGACAGCAATGCTGACCCGCTCACGGGTCAAACGGCGGTATACCCGATGAGCAACGGGCAGACCAACCTGACACTGGACGCAGGGTTTTACCGTCTGGCCTCGCTGGGCGATCTCACGTGGGAAGACAGCAATGTCGATGGGCAGCAGGACATCGGCGAGCCGGGCCTTGGGGGTGTAGTGGTGCGGTTGTACGACGCGATGTCCAACGTGATTGCCACGAGCACCTCGTCGATGGTGGGGGCTTATGCTTTCAATGATGTGCGGCCGGGGACGTATTCCGTGGGCTTCACGGCCCCCGCGGGGTATCAGTTCACGGCGGCGGATATCGGCAACGACGCCACGGACAGCGATGCGGATCTGGCCACCGGCGAGACGGTGCCCATCACGCTGACGAGCGGACAGACGAACCTCTCCGTGGATGCGGGGTTCTACCAGCCGGTATCCCTGGGGGATTTCACGTGGGTGGACACGAATGGAAACGGACAGCAGGATGCCGGGGAGCCGGGACTGGCGGGTGTGGTGGTGCGGCTGTATGACGCGGCCTCGAACGTGACCGCCACGACGACCTCGTCGGTGGCGGGGGCCTACGCTTTTACGGATCTGTTGCCGGGTTCGTATTCCGTGGGTTTTACGGCTCCTGCGGGCTATCAACTTACCACGGCGAATGCGGGTAATGATGCCACAGACAGCGATGCCCATCCGGCCACTGGCCGGACCGGAACCTATGCGCTGCTGAGCGGCCAGGCCAACACCACCGTGGACGCGGGGTTCTGCCGTCCGGCGAGCCTGGGGGATTTCACCTGGCTCGATAACAACTTCAACGGACAGCAGGATGCCGGTGAGCCGGGCCTACCCGGTATGGTCGTTCGGTTGTACAATGCGGCGTCCAATGTGATGGGCACGACGACGTCGTCGGTGGCGGGGGCCTATGCCTTCTCGAATTTGTTGCCGGGAACATATTTTGTCGGGTTCACGGTTCCAGTGGGCTATCAACTCACCACGGCGAATGCGGGCAACGACGCTACAGACAGCGATGCTAACCCGGCCACTGGGTGGACCGGGACTTATGTGCTCACGAATGGCCAGGCGAACACCACCGTGGATGCGGGGTTCTACAGTTCAGGCAGCACCGGCTTGAGACTCTACAAATCGAGCAGCGTGACCGGCAACTGGAATCTGGACGACACCAATGCCTATTACATCACGATTCAAAACACCGGGACGGTAGCCCTGACGGGTATCGATCTGAGCGATCTGCTGCCGGGCGGCGTGAGCTTTGTGGAGGGCAGTGCCCAGATCGTCCAACTGCTGTCGCAGACCACCATGCCGTTCACGGAAACGGTTTCGGACAATTTCGGGACGGTTTCGTACGGCAACAATGACGGGATTGTCAACTGGTTGGGGAATTGGATCGAAACAGGCGATGATGGGTCCGCCGCGAGCGGCAACGTGCTGGTGCAGTCCGGGGCGTTGGTGTTCCAGGATCGCAATGCGCGCAACGATACTGTCACCCGCACCCACCGCCGCTCGACAGCTACAAACCGGGTGTATACGAACTCCGTGCTGAGTTTTTCCTATCGGCGCATCAACTGGGACTGGAATGACAGCATGGAGATATCTGTTTCCACCAACGGGTTTGCTGGCCAGTCCGATTTGGTCTACACGGTTCCGGGCGAGTCAACAACCGATCCCAGTTTCATCCCGATCACCACCAACATCACCGCGTTCATGGGAGCCGACCTGGCGGTGAGAATTGAGGCGGGACGGCGATTCAGCAATAACGACCAATGTCATTTCGATTTCATCACGATCACTCAGTCAGGCTACGACACTCAGAATCAGCCGCAACTGGTTTATACCAACGGAATGACGGTGAACGTGATATCGAACCTGCCTGCGGCGACGCCGACGAACGTGTTGGAAAACTATACGTTGCCGGCGGGTACCAGCGTGACCATCCGTATCCAGACCACACTGGATGTGCCATTGGTTTCTACGCAATTCATCAACGTTGCAACCGCGCAGGCACCTACCACACCACCGGCGGTGGCCGCCGTCACGAATTATGCCGTGTCGCATTCGGTGGGCGACTGGGTGTGGTTCGATACGGATGGAAACGGGATTCAAGACAGCGGTGAGACCGGCCTGGCGGACGTGTCGGTGCGCCTCTACAGTGCGGCGTCCAACCTGGTGGCGGAGACGGTCAGCGGCCCCAACGGGGCCTATGGCTTCTCTGGCCTGCCGACCGGGGCATATTTTCTGGAGTTTGTCACGCCATCCAACTATCTGGCGACCGCGCAGAATCAGGGCAGCAGCGAGGCGCTGGACAGCGATATGGACCCGGCGACTGGTCGTACGGCCGTCTTTACGCTGAGTGGCGGAACGAACGACACGAGCCGGGATGCCGGCTTCTATCAGCCCAGTTCGAGTCTCGGCGATTTCGTGTGGCGCGATGTGAACGTGGATGGCATCCAAAGTGGGGGGAGCGAAACGGGGATGCCGGGCGTGGTGGTGCGGCTGTACGACACCACTTCGAATGTGGTGGCGACCACGGCAACCTCCGCCGCCGGAATTTATAGTTTCACAAATTTGGCGCCGGGAACCTACTTCCTGGAATTTGTGGCACCGTCTGGCTTCACCTTCACGTTGCGCAATCGGGGGGGCAATGACGAACTCGATAGCGACGTGGATATCGCCACCGGGCGCACGGCGCTGTTTTATCTGCCGCCGGGCACACATGATCTGAGCTGGGATGCCGGCCTGACGGAAGTCATCAGCGGACTGTCCATTGTCAAAGTCTCGGATGCCTCGAGCTGCCTGACGCCCGGCGACACGATCACCTATACCGTGACCGTTGTGAACACCGGCAACGTGGCGCAAGCGGGCGTGGCGATCAGCGATGTGCTGCCGCCGGGACTGACCTATGTGACGAACTCGGCGCAGGTGATCAGTACCAATACGGTTGTAAATACGGTGTTAGATGAATTCAACGACGTGGCCTATGACAATCAAGATGGCACCCGGAACTGGTCCGTGGATTGGCAGGAGAGCGA
Source organism: Kiritimatiellia bacterium (assembly GCA_028681135.1). Taxonomy (GTDB): domain Bacteria; phylum Verrucomicrobiota; class Kiritimatiellia; order CAIQIC01; family Lenti-01; genus JAAZFE01. The sequence goes on from JAQUJC010000007.1 coordinate 42,846, forward strand.
TCCCTATGGCACCGTCGGCCCAGTCGGCGACTATGTCGGCATCGTCGGCGAGCGCCTACAGTTCTATTGGGCCTATGTTGGAAGCGAGGCGGCGTGGCGCTGGGCGGACCTGAGCGCTGAGACCAATGCCACGTTGTCTTTCGACTGGGAGACGGTCGGGCTGGATGCCAACGAGTATTTGAGCGTCCAAATTGCCACGAATTCCAGCGGCCCATTTGTGCAACTGGTCCAACTGGGCGGCACGGCCAGCGGCAGCACTAATTTTAACATCACGGCCTACATCTCCACCACCACCACGATTCGGGTCGAGCCCACGCCGGGCAGTTCCGATTGGGAGCGGAACGAGTATGGTTATCTGGACAACATCGAGTTTTCGAGCATCTGCTCGACCATCACAACCAACCCGGCCGCAGCCCCCCCGCTGATGGTGTTCGACCAGACGCTGGCCCCCGAGGGCTCGTTGACGGTGAGCTTCCAGGCGACGGTGGATGTGCCCTCCACAGTGACGCAATTGGTCAACACCGCCACGATCTATAGTGCGGTGCAGCCGCCGCTGGAGGCCGTCATCACCAATTGCGTGGAGGTGGCCGATGTGGGCGTCCACAAGGTCGTCAGCGACAGCACCCCGGACATGCTGTCCGACATTGCGTATACCCTGGTGGCGTCGAACAACGGACCGGCCACGGCGACGGGGGTGGTCATCACCGATGTGCTACCGCCGCAGATGCAATACAGCAGCCACTCCAACGGCGCCTACAGCGCGGCCACAGGGGAGTGGACCATCGGCACGCTGGCCGTGGGCGCTTCCACGACGCTGGTGGTGAGCGCGACCGTCAACGAGGGCACCGCGGGGCACAGCATCACCAATGTCGCCAGCGTGACCGGCCGCGATCTCTTCGATCCGGTTCCTGCCAACGACGTCAGTGCGGTTGTGATCCTTCCCAATCCCGGGATCACTATCGGCAGTCGAATCTGGTTCGACGCCAATGGGGATGGCATTCAGGATGCCAACGAAACCAACGGCGTGGCCAATATCCCCGTCGCTCTGGTGGATACGAACGGTAATATGCGGGCCACAACCCACACGGATGCTCAGGGCACCTATCTGTTCGAAGGCATGTTGCCCGGGACGTATACGGTACAGTTTGATCTGTCCGCGCTCACCACCAACGAAATACTCAGTCCATCCAAGCAAGGCGATGATCCGACGCGGGATAGCGATGCGTTGGCGGGCAACACGTGCGATCTCGCCTGGACCGAGCCACTACTCTTCAACGTGGACAGAGCAGGGGACCATCTGCATGTCGATTTGGGCATTGCCACGCGCGGCACGACGCGCGCGGAAGTGGTGGAAGTGTGGGGCGAGTGGAGCGGGGACGAAGGTCGGGTGGTGTGGCGGACGGATTCCGAATTCGGCACCGCGGGATTCTTTGTCTATCGGGTCGATCCGCAGACGGGCGCTGAGACGCGCTTGAGTCCGCTCCTGTTGCCGTCGGCCTTCCGGGAGTCCGGTGCCACCTATTGGCAGGCGGACCCGGCGGCGCGCCGGGGTGAAGCCGGAACCTATCGGCTGGAGGAAAAGGAACTCTCGGGAGACTTCCGCGACCTGGGGGTGCATGATGTCCGCTTCGCCGTTGCGAAGAAGGCGACACCGCGATCGCCGATGCGTCTGCCGACGGCCCCAGCGCGAACACGGCAGCCGCGGGCGGTGCCGCGCGGGGGCGCAACCACGACATCAGCCGTGCAGAAAGTGTTGGTTTGTGAGGAGGGAGTCTATGGCGTGAGTTTGCAATCCCTCGCGGAGGGGATGGGGCTTCCGCTGGAAGCCGTGCAAGCCCTGGCGGCCACCAACGGCCTTGTGATTAAAACACAAGGGGCGCCCGTACCCGCGATTTATGATGCCGCGCGTGAGCAAATAGTGTTCTACGGCGAAGCGCCGCCACCCAACTGGTACGTGCATGACGCGGCCTATTTGATTTCGGCGGGCGAGGGCCGGGCCATGGCGCGGCGCGAGCCGGGGGCAACCGGCGGCACCCCCCTCTTGCCGGTGCGGCTCCACTTCGAAGAGGACGTGTTCCTTTTCAACATGAACCAGATGCCGGACGATTTCTATTTCTGGATTCCGGTGATGAGTGGCTTTGGACCACTTTCCATCAATCCCATCCCGCTGGATTTAAGCGGCTATGCGGGCGGTGATGTGACCTTGAAGGTGCGGCTGATGGGCTGGTCGAGTTCGCCGAATAATCCAGACCATTTGGCGGTGTTTGGTTTCAATGGGACCGAGGTGGGGTCGATCACCTTCGATGGCCAGGAGGCCGTGGAAGTGGACCTGACGATTCCGGCGTCTGCCGTCATCAGTGGCGAGAATACCCTGACCGTGGAAGGTGTGTTGCAGCCCGGATATACCGAGAGCTTTTTTGTCGTGGATTGGGTCGAGGCGGCATTTAATCGCCAGGTGGCGCCTCGGGCCGAGGCCGCCTTCTTCCGCGCGGGCGGCGTGAGCGCGGTTTCCGCCGCGGCGTTTACAAACCCGTTGGTGCTATCGCTGGATGATAACGGATGGGCCACCTGGATTGCGGATGAGAACGGGACATTGGACACTAAGGCATGGGCCGCACAAGCGGATGACGAGCGTTTTGCCGTGATCGAAGCGGATGCCGTGCCGCTGTTGGCGCCGGAGCCGGCGGCGGCCGATGCCTGGTTTTTGGCTCCGACGAACCGGATCGACTATCTGGTGATCGCGTCCCGGGCGCTGGCCCCAGCGGCACAGGAGTTAGCGGAGTACCGCGCTGGCCAGGAGTTGCGCACCGGTGTGGCCGTGTTCGAGGAGGTCTGCGATCTGATGACCGGCGGCGAGCGCACCCCGGAAGCCATTCCGGAATTGTTGGCCTATGCACAGGCGACGTGGGCGCGTCCCCCGCACATGGTGGTCCTGGTGGGTAATGGACACTATGATTATCGTGGCATTAACTATGCGGAAGTGAACCATCTGCCGCCGATGATGATTCAGACCCATGCCGGGGTTTGCGCGGTGGATGGACTGCTGGCGGATGCCGGCGGCGATGAGTTGCCCGATGTGGCCATCGGCCGTCTGCCCGCGCGCAACGCCAGCGACTTGTCCGCCATGATCGCCAAAATCAAGGCCTACGAGACCGGGTTTGGTGCCGCGTGGCAGAACGAGTTGGTGCTGGTGGCGGATACGGCGGATGCCGCGGGTCAATTCCCGGATGCCAATACCCAGATCGAGCAGTTGGTGGCCGCTCCGTACCGCGTGGCCGAGCGGATCGAACTGGATGAGACCGATGTTGAAACGGCCCGCGTACAGTTGCTGAATCAGTTCCAGTCCGGCGCGGGCTTTATCCACTATACGGGCCATGGCGGATTGCACAATTACAGCAGCCAGAATTTGCTCAAGGGGTCGGACGTGGCCGCGATGACCAATGCCTTGCGTTCGCCCGTAACGGTGGCGCTGAGCTGCGTGGTGGGGCGTTTTGAAGTCCCTGGGGCCACCAGTTTGGGCGAGGTCCTGATGCAACACGCTTCAGGCGGCGCGGTGGCAGTACTGGGACCCTCGGGGTTGTCACAACATACGCCGGCGACAGAATTGGGGGAGGCGTTTTATCAGGCCATCCTCCAAGAGGGCGAAGGTCGACTCGGATTGGCGTTCCTTCAGGCGCGCCGGTCGTTGTCGGAAACGGTATTCTGCCGGGACACGTTGTCTTTGTATAATTTGCTTGGCGACCCGGCCTTGCGAATCGCGGGCAACCCCATTGCTGACATGCCGTTGGACCTGGCCCGGGTCCGGTTGCAGGATGTGGACCAAGTCTATGACGGTACCCCCCGCTGTGTCACGGCGCAGACGGACCCGGCCGGTCTCGCAGTCGAGTTCACGTATGATGGAGCGCCTACGCCGCCGACCGCGGTCGGGCGCTATGCCGTGGTTGCCACAGTGGTGGATGCCACCTACGAAGGCAGTGCCAGCGGCACGCTGACGGTAGAAAAGGGAACCGCAGACCTGACGTTAGACGACTTGACGCAAACCTATGACGGCACGCCGCGCGTGGTGTCGGCCACGACGATTCCGGCCGGGCTCGCACTCGAGGTGACCTATGATGGACAGGCCATGCCGCCGACGGTGGCGGGGAACTATGCCGTGGTTGCCGCGGTGGCAGATGCCAATTACGAAGGCCGTGCCTCGGGCCTGTTGACCGTGGAGAAGGCAGCGGCGACTATCGTGCTCGGGGAGATGACACAGACCTATGATGGCACACCGCGCATGGTGTCGGCCTCGACAATGCCAGCGGGCTTGCCGGTGGCCTTGTCCTATAACGGCGAGCCGGTTGCCCCGACCGCCGCCGGCATCTATGTGGTGGAGGCTGTCGTGAACACCGCCAATAGGGAAGGCGGGCAGACCGGATTGCTGACCGTGGCCAAAGCGCCGGTCGCGGTGGCGCTGGCAAATCTGGAGCAGGCCTATGACGGCGAAACCAAACAGGTCACCGCTCTGGCAAACGCGCCTGACGTGGCGATTGCCGTCACCTACAACGGCGGCGAGTTGTTGCCCTCGCGGATTGGCTCGTATGAGGTCGTGGCCCACGTGGACGACCCGAACTTTACCGGGACTGCGGCCGGGACGCTTTCGATCCTGCCGACCAGGGACCCGTTCAAGGTCTGGCTGGAATCCAAAGGTCTGAATCCGCAGGAGCAATACGATGCCGGGAATGAGGATATCGACGGCGATGGGCTCACCACCTATCAAGAGTATATTGCCGATACCCACCCCGACGACTTGACCAGTGTGTTCGAACTGTTGAGCGACTATAATGCCAAAGCAGGGGAATTGAGCCTGATCTTCTTTGGCAGTTCCAACCGCATCTACGAATTACTGGTGAGTACCAATTTGTTCCAAACGACCGAGGTCATCGATCTTGGCCGCGGGCAGGGACCGATGGTCGTGACAACCAATGTCCCGGGGAGTTGGGTCGGAACCGTTCGTGTTCGGATGCCGTCACCTTAGCAGAGGGGGCTTGATGTGCAGGCGCAGCCGTGATAAACAAGTTCCCACCACAAAGGAGCGTTCCGCATGTCTGAAAAACCGCGCTTGCCATATGAAAAACCTGTCAGTATTGACCTGGGCCGTGTGGCCCCGATTTTGGGTGATACGTGCAGCGTCGGCAATGGTGCGGCCGATTGTCCGGCGGGCATGAACAACGCGATGGTGGCGATTTGTCAACCTTCCGGAGCCAGCGCCGATAATGACTGTCGCACCGGGTCCAATGCCGGCACATTCTGTTGGCCCTCGGGCTCGGGGGCTGCTGTCTATTGTTTGATGGGGAGTGGCTTTAAAACGGAGTCGTCGTATGGCGATGGAAACGCAGCGCCGTCGTCGTTTGGCGGCACCTTGGACTCCCTGGGTGAAACGGAGCCCCCCCCCAGCCTGGGAGGCACACCGGGCGGTGAAGGGATCAGTGGGCCGGGGGCCTTTTAGGGCGATGTTCTGGAGTGCGGTCGGCGGTGCCGAGGGGCCTCTTAGCGTAACCAACTGTGACCGGATCGTCCAAAGAGACCCTTGTGGAGCGTGAGGGAAGCAAATGGGGCATTGCAACCGGAGATGTTTGTGCAAATCATGGACCGGCAAATCCACTATAGCGGGTTGACGGCCCCAGCTCAGGGCGTCAGCATGCGCGGCACGCTGGCACCCGGCGATTGCCTGCGGGTGCGAGCGCTCCCGCTGGGCGAACTGCAGGCTGGGGATGTGGTCGCCTTCCGCCGTGGGGGACGCGTCTGGGCGCACCGGGTGGTGGCGCTTCAAGATGGGCACGGGTGGACCCAGGGTGATGGCAACTGGCGGCGGGATGCTGAACCGCTGGCCCCAGAAGAATTCATCGGGCGCGTCGAGGAAGCCGACGGGCCGTTGGGCCGACGGCCTGTGGTCGGTGGTGCCCGAGGATTGCGCCGAGCGCGTGCGCGACACGTGGTCGCCTTTGTCCGCTGGGGTGTGCTGTCTGTGGCAGCGCCGTTTTATCGTGTGCTACGGGCCAGCCGGATCGTATCGTGTCTGTGGCGGCCGGAGGTCCAGGTGGCGCAGTTTGCCGCGACGGGCGGCATCCAGACCAAATTCATCCATCGGGGGCAGACGATCGCCTGCTGGCAACGCCAGACGCGAGTGTGGACCTGCCAAGCGCCCTATGACTTGATCTTGTTCCCGCCCACATCATGATCCCATCGGTTGCAGCGCTGCCCCGTTCGCCGGAAATGGCGTTGCTGCTGTGCTGCATCAGTCCGCTACCGACACCAGCAGAGGTGGCGGCCGTGGATTGGCCGCGATTCCAGGCCGTGGTCACCCACCATCATCTGCTGCCTTTGGTCTATCGCTGTTTGAAATCGGCCGCGGACAACGGCGCCGCCGTGCCGCCCGAATGGCTGGCGTTCTTTAAGCAACAAGCCTATGACATCGCGGCATTCAATTTACGAGCTACGGGGATATTGCGCCGTCTGCAACGTCTCGCCCGGGAAAGGGGGGTGGCGCTCATCCCGGTCAAGGGGCCTGCCTTGGCTATGTGGGCCTATGCCAGCACCTCGCTGCGGCAATTCGAGGATTTGGACCTCGTGGTTCGCCCGGCAGAGCTGCTGGTGGCGGTTGAGCTGCTGGAGCAGGAGGGCTATCAGTTGCGCGAGCTGTCGCCCAGAACCGATCGGCAACGCTACCTGCGCTCGCGTCAGGACTGGTCCTTGCAACGCCCCGCAGAGGCACCCCATCTGGACCTCAAGCCGGTCTTGATTTCCCATACGTTGTGTGGACCGGAATCCGCCGATTACCTCCTTGAAACGTCCCGGCGAATCGACACCGGTGATGATGGCGATCTGGAGTCACCGGGACCGGAGGCCATGTTGCTGGCGGTGTGCGTGGATGGCGCCAACGAAAGCTGGCCCAAACTGTCGGCGGTGGCGGATGTGGCCGCTCTGCTGGCAAACCACTCCAACGCCGACTGGACCGGACTGGTGGCCGAGGCCAAGCGCTTGGGACAATGGCGCAGCTTGCTCGTCGGCGTGGCCTTGGCGGATATCCTGTTGAGTGGTCCCATGCCATCGGTTTTTGCGGAGGCGATCGACCGTGATGCGACGGCTCAGCGGCTGGCGTTGGCGGCGGCCCGCCTCCTGGCCGCAGGCCGGTTGCCGCGGGATGAGGGCGTGCAGGCCGCGCGCTTTGCCTGGAAAACTCGCGATGACTGGCGCGGTCGCCTGCGCTTGTTGCGGCGTTTGCTGTTTATTCCCGGGGCTGCGGATTTGGATTGGGTGGCTCTGCCATCGGCGTTGTATCCACTGTATGCCGGGCTGCGGCCCTGTCGCCTGGCCTGGGACGCGGTGCGGCGCCGCCCCCGCCGTATCTGTTCCGGTGCAGGGGGCGCCTGATCATGAATACCCCGCGAACCCGCTTGAAGCATATCCGCCAATCTGTCCGGCTGGTCTGGACCAGTGCACCGGGCTGGACTGTTTTGCAGGGGCTGTTGGTGCTCGTTCAGGGGGTGTTGCCTGTGGCGACGTTGTTCCTGACCCGGCAGGTGGTGGATGCGGCGAGCGCATTTTTGGGTCAAGCGCCCGGCGCGCGCGAGCCGTGGTCCCTGCTGGCCCTGGCCCCGTGGGTCGCGGCCGTGGCGGTCGCCGGTTGGCTATGCCGAGCCTTTTCATCCTTGGTGGTGGCGGCCCAGGTCGAGGTGGTGGCCGATACCGTGCAGGATGCCTTGCAGGCCAAGTCGGTGGATGTGGATTTGGCCTACTACGAGACGTCGTCCTATCATGACCAGATGCGCTTGGCGCAGGCGGAAGCGACGGGCCGTGCCACCAGCATCGTGCGCAACTTGGTGCAACTGGGCAGCGGCAGTATCATGCTGGTGTCTGTGGCCAGCGTCTTGGCGGGGACCCAGGGGCTGCTGCTGCCGCTGCTGCTGCTGGCGGCGGTGCCGGGGGCGCTGGCCCGCCTATACAATGCCCGGCGCTGGAATCGCTGGCGTATGCAGCAGAACACAACCAGCCGCTACGCCGGCTATCTACATGTGCTGTTGACCAGTCTGCCCTTTGCCAAGGAAATTCGCCTGTTTGGATTGGCCGACGAATTGCGCGGGCAATCGCGCCGCCTGCGCGACCGGTTGCGGCATAGTCGCTTGATCTTGTTGCGCCGTCGCGCCGCTGCCGAAATTGCTGCGGATGCGGTCTCGGCGGGGGTGCTGGTGGCGGGCCTGGGTCTGGTCTATGCGCGTTTGCAGACGGGCGGTGCCACGTTGGGCGATTTGGCTTTGCTCTATGGCGGATTTCAAAAGGGACGGGGGGCCTTTGCGGGGGTCCTGGGCGGACTGGCCTCGCTCTATGAAGACTCGTTGTTCATTGCCCACTTTTATCGCTTTATGGAGTTACCCCGACGAATCCAGTCGCCGAGCACCCCCCGGCCCGTTCCGCAATCCTTGAAACACGGCATCCACTTCGAGCATGTCTCCTTTCGCTATCCGGGGACGGACCGCGATGTGTTGCGCGAGATCAACCTGGAGATTCGTCCGGGCGAGCATGTGGCGCTGGTGGGCGAGAATGGTTCGGGCAAAACCACCCTGGTGAAGCTTCTCTGCCGGCTCTACGATCCGACCGCAGGCCGGATTCTGCTGGAGGGAATCGATCTGCGCGAGTTCGCCCCTGACGAGCTGCGCGCGGCCTACAGCGGGGTGTTTCAGGACTTTGCCCGCTACCAAATGAGCGCAGAGGAAAATATCCGGCTGGGTCACGTGACGGTGCCGCCGGGTGATGCCCGCGTGGTAGCAGCGGCGAAACGGGCGGGCGCGGACGAGATCATTTCCCGCCTGCCCACAGGCTATGAAACCCGACTCGGACGGCTGTTTTTTGGGGGGGTGGAACTCAGCGAGGGCCAATGGCAGCGGGTGGCGCTTGCGCGCGCGCTGCTGCGGTCAGCGCCGATCCTGCTGCTGGATGAACCCACCAGCGCTCTCGATGCCCGGGCCGAACGGCAGTTGCTCGATACCATACTGACAGAAGCACGCGACCAAATTTTGCTGATGGTCAGCCATCGATTTTCTACCGTCCAGGCCGCCGACCGCATCGTGATGCTCACGGAGGGGCAGGTGACAGAAACCGGGGTGCATGAGCAATTGATCCAAGCCAATGGGGGGTATGCGCAACTGTTTACTAAGTGTTCACGCGGACCCGGCTGAAATCCTAACAAGAATTTAATCTGCAACCTATTGCGGTGAAACCGGTTTAGGCGCATAGTGTGCCACTGTGAGGAGGTGTCTCCATTTTTTTGCTGCGCTAGCGGGATTTTATTTCTCGCTGCTGTTGCGTTTTACTGTCGCCGGTCCCGGCGATGGCATTGTCGTGGGGTCCTGGGTGCTCAGTCCCTATGTGGAGTTGAATACCACCTATGATTCCAATGTTTACAAGGACTACCAAGACGAGATCGCCGACTGGTTTTTTGAGCCGGAGCTGGGCTTGCGCTTCAGTTCTGCCGCGGAAACCAACCGCATTTCTATCCGAGGGAATGTGTACTATTCTGATCGGCAGTATCAGCAGGAGAAAAATCGGGCGTTCAACACTTATGGCGACCACATCACGCTGCGCCATGGCAATGGCCAGCGGGCCTTGATCGAACTGATCCAAAGCTTCCGTCATTTGGACGACAATGACCGCCATGCAGCCGACATTGAGGGTTCCATGCTCTCTGCCGAAATGGTTGAAGACAGCAACACGCTGGATTTAGAGCGCGACGTTCATCAGTTGGGCGCAGAGGTGTCCCGGCGGATGAGTGACAAGCTCAACCTGGCGCTGGCCTATCGTTATGCGGGGGTTCAGTATGAGAACGAGACCCATGATCGCCTGGACCCCAAGCAGTTGGGCGTACCGCAGGGGCTGAATTTGGATGGGCATATTCTTGAGCTGAATGGCGCCTTGGGACTCACCGACAAAACGGATGCCTTTGTGACCTTGCGGTATGGCCAGCAATATCAGGAAGACACTCCGGGGGCTGCCAAGTTGTCGACCATCCGAGTGGGGTTGAACTCGCACGGGACCGACAAACTAATGTATACGGCGGCAATCGGGATCGAGCGCTATCAGCGTCCCATCGAGTCTGAAGCGGATGCGGACATCTATTTCAGTTTTAATGCGTCAGCCGACTGGTTCATCACCGAAAAACTGACCTTCCGTTGCGGGGGCTTTAACGGCACCCAGTTTTCGTCATTCTATCTGGGCAATGGGATGGAGTACATCAGTGGCTGGGCCGGCATGGGCTACCGCTGGAAACCGAGCATCACCTTTTCCGTTCGCGGGGTCTATCGCCGGGATGACTATCTGGACCCGGTGACGCATCTGGGCGAGACCAAGGATCGGATGGATGACCGTGTCGAGGGGCATGCGCGCGTGGATTATGTGGCCCCCGGCGGCTTTCTGCGTCTTTATCTGGAGGGCACCTATGACGAGGTTGATTCCAATTTCGATTTTGTGGATTATGTGGACCAGCGGATCATGCTGGGCGCAATTATCCGCTACTAGGAGGAACCATGATGAAAAAAAATAAAATCGGCGCTCTGGTGGTCGCCAGCGTACTCGTGGCCACATTCGCTTGCGGCGCTTTTCAAAAACCGTCCGCTGAACAGCTAAAGGCTACGGCCAAAGACCCGGCCCTTTTGGCGGGGCTCTTGGTGGATGCTTCGATCGATCAGGCGGCCGAAACAACCAAGGATGTCGTGGCGGAAATCGTCAAACTGGACCTCGAACCCGACGAGCGCGATCTGCGAACAATATGGCTGGTGCGTATCCTGTTTCAGGCCATGTCGGAGGATGTCTGGACCGATGTGGCCATCTCGTTGGGCAAATTTGTGGCGGCCAGCCCCAAGGCCAGTGTCACGCCGTCACTGGTGTCGGCCATTCAAAGGTCCATTATTCAAACCGCCGAGTTGAAAAACGGGAACGCGTTCGGCAATGCCTTTATCATGGCCATGCAGACGGTGGCCGGTGCCCCGGGGGGAGGCAAAAATGTGCCGCCCCAACCGCCGCCCCCACCCGTCGCCTTGCCCTACGAAGCCCAGCGCTTCCGCTAAAACGCCCTTGGGGTCAGCCCTTGAATCTTGAATTTGGAATGCCAAATTCAAGATTCAAGGGCTGACCCCAAAGCGTGCAGGATGACCGCCGGATTTTTCTCTTGGAAAAATCGCCGTTCCCACTCGGCGGAAAAGAGGGCGACGGGACGTTGTTGGGAGTCGAGGGCCAGGCGGCAACTGCTGGGGAGCAGATCGGGGGTGACGGGCGCGCCCGCCGGATCGATCCAGCGCAGGATGGTCCACGAGGCGGGTTCGAGACGGGTTGTCGCTCCATATTCATTTTCGAGGCGGTGTTGGAGGACGTCGAATTGGAGGGGGCCCACGGCACCCAGCAGCGGCACCCGCGTGCCGGAGTCGGGAATCTGAAAAGCCTGCACCGCGCCCTCTTGCAGCAGGTGATCGAGCCCCGCCCGAAACCGTTTGAATTGCGCCGGGCTCGAATGGTGTAAATAGGCAAAGCATTCTGCCGCGAACTGGGGCAGGGGGGGGTAGACAATCGCCGGGTCTTCCGTCAGCGTGTCGCCGATACCAAACTCCGGGTGCCCAACAAGGCCAATGACATCGCCCGGGAACGCTTTGTTTACCGTGTCACGGCTGCGGGCAAACATTTTGCGTGAATTGGACATGCGGATGACTTTGCCGGAGCGGGGATGGGTGGCCTTCATGTCGCGCGTGAAAATGCCCGAGCAGACCCGCAAGAACGCAATCTGATCGCGATGTTGGGGGTCCATATTGGACTGGATTTTAAAGATAAAGCCGGAGAAGGCCGGGTGGGTTGGTGCGATGGCCTGGTCGCCGGCATGACGGGGGCCGGGGGGGGGCGCATGAGTTAGGAAAAAGTCTAGCAGGAGCTGTACACCAAAATTGTTGAGCGCGCTGCCAAAAAAAATGGGCGTCATGTCGCCGGCCTGTACGGCGGCCGCATCGAAGCGCTCGCCAGCCGCCTCTAGCATCTCGATTTCCTCGGCCAGTGTGCGGAAGGCGTCAGGCGTCATACGCTCGCGGACGCGGGGGTCGGTCACGGCATGGAGCGCTTCGGGGGCGCGGTAGGCGCCCCCGGCCGTGCGCTCAAAAAAGTGCGCCTGCTGGCTTTCGCGGTCATACACGCCCCGGAAATCAACCCCGTCGCCCATGGGCCAATTCATGGCGCAGACGTTGAGCTGTAGGGTCTGTTCGATTTCATCGATCAATTCGAGCGGGTCCCGCGCCGGGCGGTCGAGCTTGTTGATAAAAGTAAAGATAGGAATGCCGCGCAGGCGGCAAATCTCGAAGAGTTTGAGCGTTTGGCTTTCGATGCCTTTGGCGGCGTCAATCACCATGATGACCGCATCGACGGCCATCAGAACGCGGTAGGTGTCTTCAGAAAAATCATGGTGTCCGGGTGTGTCCAACAGATTGACCACGCAGTCGTGGTACTCAAACTGCAAGACTGTGGAACTGACGGAGATGCCGCGTTGTTTCTCCAACTCCATCCAGTCGGAAGTTGTGGCGCGTTGATTTTTGCGCGCAGTGACGGAGCCGGCCAGTTGGACCGCGCCGCCGTAGAGCAGCAATTTTTCGGTGAGAGTCGTTTTGCCGGCATCCGGGTGTGAGATGATGGCCAGCGTACGCCGCCGAGCGATTTCCTGCGCGGCGTTCATCGGCGATAGGGGTGGAGGTACGGAGATGACATGCGGCGCGGATTCTTGCACAGGCGCTGGAAAAGAAAAGCGAAAAACAAAAAGGAATCGTTCTCACCCCCCCCCCCCGTGCGCCATCCGGGATGGGGGGCATGGGCTTACGCCGCCCTATGTCTGCCGGGCTTCCGGAGTCAGCGGGGGATAAAGTGCATCGTGATGGGCGTGCCGTAGGGCGGCACCTGGCGAGGATTGGCATGGAGGGCCTCGTCATTAGCGCCCGCGGGATGGTTGATGTTGATCAAGGCGTAGGGGTCCCAATAGGTGGCCACAAGCGATTCTTCAGCGAATCCCATGAAGCGCCCTTCTTTGACCATAGAGCCATTGAATATCCACGGGGCATTGGGCAAAACGGCGTCCTCCTTGATCTGCCAGATAAATGTTTCGGCTCGTTCGCGCCGGAGGTCGCCATCCGCGTCCCATTCCACAAAAATATCCACGGGGGATCCTGTCGGGGGCCCCTTGCCTAGATCGGGCATGGGCTCGCCCCCTTTGAGCCCGGCCAGCAGCAGCGCCGCTTGCAAATCAATGGGATTCACCGACAAGACAAAGACGCACTCATGCACCTTGCCTTTGGGGCCGCAGGCCAGCAGTTCGATGGCGCCATGCGTCTGGTTGACCCACCCGGTGGCAGTGACCGTTTTGGTGGCAGAATGAACCCGGACCTCGCCCAGATGGGCGATGGGGCCATCCCAGCACACAGGGGAGGGGGGGGGCTGGGGCTCGGAGCCGGCCGGATAAATGACAATCGGCTCCTCGTGCTCTGCCGCGGGAGCGGTTGTGGCAAGCGTGAGGGTCAGTCCAAGGGCGAAAAAACAGATTGTGCGTCGTGACATGCGATCTCCTGTTGGTGATAGTGGGCCGTGGTTTCGGGGTCGGAAGGATATCGGGCATCGAGGATGAGCGCCTGCCGGGCCGCGTCGAGGGCTTCGGCATAGTTGCCATCAAGATGAAGGAGGACAGATTGGGCGTGCCAGGCATCAGGATTGTCCGGTTGTAACTCCATGGCACGTTGGGCGGCGGCTAAACCGTCGTGAATATCCGCGCGACGGGGGGCTGCAAGCCGGGCCGTGGCATGGGCGATTAAAATATGAATCGAGGCGTCGTTGGGAAACAGGCTGTCCATGTGCCGAAAAATCTTCAGCGCGTCGGTGGCGCGTCCCTGTTCGAGCAGGGTTAGGCCAAATCCATGCAGGGCGGGGCCATTGGTGGCGCAGACGCGCAAGGATCGGGCGTAAAGGCGGGCGGCGGTATCAAAGGAGGCCGCCGCGTTAGCGGTGCGGTTGAGCCGTTCGGCTTCAGGGGGCAGCGGTGCGGTGCGCCAGGTGGGGACTTGAGCGGCTCCTTGCGCCAGGGCGATCCCCCACGCTCCAATAAGGATGGCCAGGATGCGCATGATTATTCCTTGAGTTCGATTGTCACCGTAGCCGGGTCCGTTCGCAGCACGGCCAGGCCACTGGGCAGAACCGCCTGGATGGGCAGGCGCATGGGCCCAGTGGTTTCCACGTCTCCGGCATCCACGAATAGGCGGATTTCCTCGGCCACCAAGGCATTGACCAATTTGGGACGCCCTTTGATTGTCACGTTCGCGACACTGGGTTCAAGATCGGCGCGCACGTTGCGGCCTGCGGGCAGCAGCGTCAGAATCGGCAGATCGGTAAAACGGAGGGATACGGACCGCTCTACGATGATCATGTCCAGGGTGACCGCGGTGGGGTCGAGGGTGACCCCGGCCAGTTCGTCTCCCGCCATCAGGGCGATCCGACGCTTGTTAATGGACCGGATGCGGCCATCCAGGTCAATGGGCATGGTGCTGATGGCGTCGAGGCCTTCCACTATCTGGGCCGGGCCGGAGAGTTGAACCGTGGCGGGGGTGACGGCTGTTTTTTCGATTTCATAGCCGTCCAGGAGTAAGTTTTGGGTTTCAACTTTGACCGGAACCTGTTTGGTGATTTCCCGGTCCAAACGAATAAATAGGGTGGCAGGCCGAATAAACTCAATGCGGGCATTGCCGGGGGCATTGATATTGGCGGCACTCAAGGTAACCGTAAAGCCTTGGCTGTCCGTGTGGGTGCGGGCATCGACCGTGGCTTTGATGAGTTCGCGGTTGAGATAGCGCAAATCTTCGCGGGTTCCCATAAACGCCACATCGATGGTGCGGGTGGATCGATCCACAATAGTCCAGTCCGGCGGGGGCTGAATGGCCAACGGGATGTCGGTGACCAGAGTCGGATTGCTGGTGGCGGCACGAATGGCATACCAAACAGCAATGGCCGCCAGGAACGACATGAGCCGAATGCCGTTACGGGTGTCCAGAAATTCAAGCGGTTTTCGTGGAATCTTCAAATTCATGTTCCATTAATTCTTCCGTGCGAGCCACCCCCTCGGGGGTCAGGTCCAGGGATTGCCGCAGGCGTTGCCAGCGACTCTTGCTCTTGGCTGCCCGCAGCAAAACCGATGACAGGATACGGCGCAGGCGGGTGTCGTCCAGACCGCGGATCAGTCGCCCCTTGTAGGCCAGGGAGATGGCTCCGGTTTGCTCGGAGACCACGATCACGACCGAATCCGTTTCCTCAGAGATGCCCACGGCCGCACGGTGGCGGGTGCCGATTTTGCCAATATCGCGCGTGGACAGGGGGAAAACACAAGCGGCGGCACGGATGCGGTTGCCGGAAATAATGACGCCGCCGTCGTGCAACGGGGTGTTCGGAAAGAATATGGTGGCCAGCAACTCGGCCGTGACGGCTGAATCCATGCGGGTGCCGGTTTCCTGGACGGACCGTGTTCCAATTTCGCGCTCTATGGCGATCAAAGCCCCAATTTTATCGTCTGCCAAACGCGAGGTGGCCTGCAAAATTTCATCCAGTACGCCGCGCTCGCGCAGAGTGGTGTCGAATACATGCTGTTTGCCCAGCTCGGCCAGGGCGCGCCGGATTTCCGGCTGGAAGATGATCAGGAAGGCAATGACGAGATAAACGGACAGTTGCTGCAGCAGCCAGTTGAGCGTGTCGAGGTTGAAGATGCGTGTCAACACCAGCATGATGATGACACTGGTGACAAACCCCAACAGCACCTGCGCGCCGCGAGTGCCGCGCAGAAACTGGATGACATAGTAAAACATGATGGTCAGCACCAAAATTTCCAGCAGGCCGCCTGCTGCGGGCAGAGGGACACGCTGAACAAATTCTAACCATTCAGGGTTCATCCCAACAGTTTGCCACGCATGCGCGTGCGGCGCAAGCGGCAAGAATAATCTGTTTGAATCTGTTGGATTTGCTGGATTGGCTTGGACATGATCTGCTCCTGTCTCTGCTCCTGTGTCACGTGGGCCCGTGGAGTGCGGAACGCTTCATGTGGTGGGCGGCGCTCCCGCGTCACCCTTTTTGGGCAAGTCATTTGATGCCGGCCGTGAGCTGGCTGGCGACAATATGGCGCTGGGCCAGGCGGAAGACCACCAGAACGGGTAGGGTGGTCATGACGGCACAGGCGAGGATGTCCCCCCACTGGATGGGGGGTTGGGTGAAGAGGTTGGAGAGAGCAATCTGGACCGTACGGGTTTCCTCCCGGGTGCAGATGACCAAGGGCCAGATAAAGTCGCTCCAATGGGTCAGCATATCAAGGACCAACACGGTCGCCAGCGCGGGCCGGATGGCCGGAAGGCCCACGCTCCAGTAGATGCGGAAGGGGCCCGCGCCATCCATGATGGCGGCTTCTTCCAAATCGCGCGGCAGGGCCAAAAAATGCTGGCGGAGAAAGTAGATATTGAACGCCTTGACCGCGAAGGGCAATACCAGTGCAGCCAGGGTGCGCCCGTGGCCACCAACCAGCCCGAGGTCGCGCACGGTCAGCAGCAGGGGCACCACCAGCACTTCTACCGGCAGGATGATCAGCACAATCACCAGGGCGAAGAGGCCCGCCCGCCCTGGAAAATCGAACCGGGCCAGCGCAAACGCGGCCATGCTGTTGAAGAGCAGGCCTAGCCCCAGAATGCCCGCGACTTGCAGCAGGGAATTCAACAGCCCAATGCCCATCGCTGCACGGCGCCACGCGGCGACATAATGTTCCAAATGCAGACCGCGGAAATCGAATAGCGATTTGAGCCCCCCGGTGAATATGGCGGATTCAGGCCGGAATGAGGCGTGCAGCATCCATAGCAGCGGCAGCAAAAACCCCAGCGCCACCACAACGGCCACCAGCCAACCCGCGATTCGTTTCATGAGCGAACCTCCCGGGCAAAGGCCCGCTGCAGCAGGGCCAGTCCCGCCACCAGCAGTAGAAACAGCATGGCACCTGCACTGGCCCGGCCGAGTTCACGCCCGAGGAACGTTGTCTCATAGATAAACTGAATGATGGACAGGGTGGCATCTTCGGGACCGCCGCGGGTCATCAGGTAGGGTTGGGCAAACAATCGGAAGGATAAGATCAAGGTGGCGGTCATGACAAAAATAATCGAAGGGCGCATGGCCGGAAGAATGACGTGCCGCAAACGCTGGAACGCGCCGGCACCATCGATCCGGGCCGCCTCAAGTTGGGCGCGGGACAGGGACTGGAGCCCCGCCAGAAAAATCATCATTTGAAACCCGACGCCTTGCCAAACGGACATGAAGGCAATGGCGGGCAGGGCGAGATGGGGCTGTTGAAGCCACTCCTGCGCCGGGAGTCCGATACTGCCGATCAGGGCGTTGATCAGTCCCGTCTGTCCGCCGCGCAAGGGCTGATAAAGCATGGTCCACAGGACGGCCAGCACGGGCATGGACACGATAATGGGCAGAAAAAAGGCGGTCCGCAGCCAGCGCCAATACCGTTCTGGACGATTGACCCAAAGCGCCAGGAAAAAGGCCAGGGTGGCCTGCACCGGGACGACCATCAATGCAAAGCAGGCCGTGTTGAAAAAGGCGCGACGGAAGCGCGGATCGGACAGCAGCTCGGAATAGTTGGCCGCGCCGGTCCATACGGCGGCATCCGTGCGCAGCAGATCTGCATTGGTCAGGCTCCACCACGCGCCACGCAACAGGGGGAAGAGGGCAAACGTGCCCAGCAGCAGGAGGGCGGGGGCCAGGAACAGCCAGGGGACGATTCGCGGAATGGTGAGGCGTTGTTTCATGGTGAGCCGTGATGGCGATTTACTCGATTTTGAATCTGGTGCGCAGCGCGATTCAGGCATTCCTGCGGGTCTGCACCGTGAGCCGTGTCGCGCAAAGCGGCCGCAAAATGGCGGGTCAACGTAGGGTAAAACGGGGTGCGGGGACGGGGATGGCCCGCGGTTTCCTGGAGATGTCGGAAAAGCCCAAAGGGCGGCGCGTGATAATCGGGAAAGAGCGCATAGGCAGAGCGGCGGGCGGGTACTGCGCCATTGGCGCCGATAATCGGTTCAATGCCCCGAACGGGATCAGTCACCCAGCGCAACCATAGCGCGGCGAGATCGGGGGATCGCGCATCCCGGGTTAGCCCCCAACACCAACTTCCGCAGGCGGCAACGGGGCGGTCGCCCATGCGGGGCAAGGGCATCGCGCCCAGCCGCTCGCCCTTGACGGCCAGATGCGACCGGGCCATCCAGTGCCCCGTCCAATCCAGGGCCGTGTGGCCGTTGCCGAATGGGTTGGGGTCGATCGGCGCACGCGCCGCATAATCGCGCGCGAATACCTCAGCCCAGCGACGCAAGACCGTCACATTGCCGGGCGCGTTCAAAACGCCTTCAACGCGTCCATCGTCGCCAATTAAACGCCCGCCCGCAGACCAGATCAGCGGGCTGAAGGCATAGGTATACCACTCGTCTCCGGCGTCATCCATGTGCATAGCCACGGGATCGATGCTGGCGGCCTTCAGCCGGGCGCAGGCCGCCAGAAATTCATCCCAGGTCCAGCCATTGAAGTCCGGGGGCGGTGTCACCCCGGCCTGGGCCAGCAGATCGCGGTCATAGTAGAGCACCATGGCGGAGTCGAAGGCGCCCAGCGCATAAAGCGTGCCGTCCACAGTGCCCTGAGCGCGGATGGTCGGGGCAAAATCGGCCAGTTCCTCGTCCGTGAAGTAGCGGGCAATGGGCTGCAGCAAGTCGGCGTCCACAAACTGAGCCACGGTGGGGCCATCCAGCGCGAGGACATCGGGCAAGTCGTGCGCCGCGGACGCAATCGATACTTTTTCGGTGTATTGGAAATCGGGGAAGAAGGTGAGATGGACGGCAAGACCCTCTTCGTCATGCGCCCGGTTGAAGGCAGCCGCCATCGCACGCATGGCAAGATTTTCAGCCTCCTGGCCCTGCTGGCACCAGACGCGTAGGGGCGACCGAACCGGCTCCCGCGCGCATCCCGCCCCCAGCACGGCGCAGAGACACAGCGCGATCCGTAGGCCATGAAATGGATTGTTTCCGGGCACCTTTTCACCCTAACGCCGGTCTCCGGCAGTGGCCAGGAAAAATGCCATTGCATCATGTTTTGGATTGGGCATGGACGCTATAGGAGGGGGCATGTTACGGTGGGTGGCCAAGGATGGTGAGTACCATGAATGAACTGGGAATGGAGTGCTTAAGATGGATGCAGATGAATCGGACGCCGGGCGGCGACGATTTCTTTCTGTTTCTAACGCAGTGGGGCGCAGGATTTTGGCTGATGGCCATTCTGGGGGTGCTGTTCTGGGTGTGGGGGCCGGCGGTGGGATATCGAGCCGGATTGGCCCTGATGACGGGCGATCTCATGAATAGCGTGGTGAAAAATGCGTTCTGCATTCCGCGCCCCTGGGTGCGCGATCCAACGCTGCTGCCGGTTGGAGATGCAAAGTGGGGGGCTTTTGGATATTCATTCCCCAGTGGTCACGCGACGAGTTCGGCATCGCTATGGGGCGGCATTGCCGCGGCGTCAAAACGCTGGTGGCTGTGGGTCCTGGTGTTGGGATGGATTGGATTGACGGGGTTTTCCCGAATCTATCTGGGCGTGCATACGCCCGTGGACGTGGTGACGTCCTGGCTTTTGGCAATCCCGGTGGTCTGGGGGGCGATGAGAGCGGTGACGTGGACCGAACGTTATCCGTCGCGAACCTGGATGGTCCTGGGGGGGGTGGCGTTGCTGGCGGTGGCGGGAGGGGTGTTCATGCACGCCCGCCCGGTGCCGGAAGGGGCCGACGTGTTTCGCTTCGGACGCGACACCTACCGTGCCGTGGCCGCGCTGTTGGCCTTTGTGGCCGCGTGGCACATTGAACGGACCTATATTCGTTTTGATCCGGCCCGCCTGGGGGCCTACCGTATCGTGGCCGTGGCGGTGGGGGTCCTGGTGCTGTCGCTGATGATGGCGCATCTGCGGCGCTTGGTCGCACCGTGGCTGGGCGAAAACGGCGCGATGTACGCCCTGGCGGTCGCCTGCCCCGTCTGGATTTTTGTGGTGTGGCCTTTCCTGCTCAAAGGGCTGGAAAAACCCTTGCCGCGCTAAATCAGGAGGGGGCGACTAGGCGCCGTGTTTAGAACTTTCTTCGATCCCGACTATCCCACGCATACGCAGAAGTAAAAGCCCATAATCCTTCCCCCCCCTCTGCGCGGCCTTGCTTCCCCCCATGCCTCCGCCTTTCCCTTTTGCGCAGTTTTGCTTCCCCCGTGAGCCGTTCCTCCCATGCGCCCGACCTTCCTTGCCCCCCTTCGCACCTGAGAGCGCGAACAATCCCCAACCTCGCGGCCAGAAAACGGCCGCGCCCTACGCCGCACCCGAGGCGGTCGCGGCTGAGGGCGCTGACCGCCTGCGGCGGTCGCCGTTTTCTCGGCCGCTTCGGTCGGTCGCGCTCTACGGCTCACATGGGGCGCCGCGCGCTCCGCTCAACAGCCCCCGGAGAACAGCCCCGTGCGCCCGTGGCGCACTCAAATACAGCCCAAAACCCGAGTTTTCCACACCATGGAACAGCCGAGTGCCGAGCCCGAGCTGCAAGGCGATGGGGGAACGCGATGGTCTATAGCGAAGTGCCCCGCGCTTCGAGCGAGAGAGCCCCGCGAACGCAGCGGCAAACATTTCTTCCATAGTATGGTGCCACCGACAAAAGTTTTCCCGTGCCACAATCGTCTGTGGCGGAACAAAATACGTTGTTTTTAAGCTTGACTTATCCCGTCCTGTTGTGTAGCGTAACCCCATGATCAGCAACAGGATATGCGCAGAATGAAACATAAGATCGATCCTCAACAAAAGGGCTTGTTCGACCCCGAACGCCAGAACTTCAGTCCGGTCGGCTATGACCGCCTCGACCAGGGCTGGCAAGGCATCTTCCGACGCAGCCTGCTGGCGGTCATGCCGGCAGACGAGTTGGCCAAGGAGTTTTCCGGCGACCTGGGCCGCCGCACCAAGGAACTCTATTCCATGGCCGGCCTGATCGTGATCGCCGAGATGCGCGGCTGGACTTCGCAAGAAGCCGCCGACGCCTACATGTTCGATCTGTCGGTCCAATATGCGCTGAACGTCGGGCATCACGCGGTGGAGCTTTCGTATCGGACGGTGGAGCGCTACCAGCGGTTGTTCCGCGAACAGGAACTGGCACAGGATGTGTTCGAGCGGGTGACGAAGACATTGGCCGAAGAATTGCAAATCGAAGTGGACAAGCAACGCCTGGATTCGACGCACCTGTTCAGCGACATGGCTATACTCAGTCGGACGCAATTGATGGCCGTATGCATCCGACGTTTTCTGATTCAGCTCAAGCGGCACC
>JAQUJC010000065.1 GCA_028681135.1 Kiritimatiellia bacterium
CGCCGCCAATCGGCGGAGCCGCGCAGTTGGTCCAGGGTGCTGATGACTTGTTCCATGGAGGCGACGTGTTTGCGGCGGGAGAGGACCATGCGGGTGTTGACGGCCAGTGCGCGCACGGGAATGCGGAACAAAAAGCCGCGGCCCGGCTCGCGCAGGCCGGCCTTGCGGGCGGCGAGGTCTACGACAAAATCAGCATCGCCAGGAGGAATGAGAAACCAGAGCATTTCTTTCTCGCGCGGGATCGTGATCCGCAGGAGGCCGAGGCGTCCGCGTAGCCCCATGCCTTCGCCATAGCTGACCATGGGGACGCCCAGTCCGGTATCGAGCATGGTGTGGGCCAGTTCGTCGCCGTGGCCGCGTGGCACAATGCAAAAGATGAGCTCGTAGGGGGCGGGGGTCAGGCGGGCATCGTCAACCCAGGCGGGGACATCGGCACTGAGTTGCTTGTCATTCCACAGGTTGAAGGAGTCGCCCACCAGCGTGACATCTTCGGCGAAGAGACTGCCGCGTCCGGGCAGGAAGAGGTCGGCCGCGGCGGCCAAACGGGCCATGACCGCTCGCTCGTGGCGGCGCGGCACATAGAGGCGGATGAAGTGGGTGGGGGCGTCAATCAACGCGGGGCGACGGCGAAAGAACAGAAAGCCGGGGCGCGACTTGTGTGCCGTCTGCTTGCCGCGCTCGCTATACGTTTCCAGCAAGCCCATGCGATCGGCTTCGGCTTCAATTCGTGGTGTCAGGCGGCTGTCGGCCACACAAGTAATTCGCGAGATATCGAGGCGCATCATGGCGGAGCCTCCAGTTCGGCCAGGGCGGCAGATTCCTCATCGGGGGGCGGCTCGTCGGCTTCGAAGGAATCGCGGCGGGCCGCCAGTACAAAGCCGGAGGTCAGGACCGCGATGATGGGGAAGGCCGAGGCCATGGTAACCACACCAAAGGCTTCGGCGACACCGGCGCGTTGGCCGATGCCGAGGCCGGCCGCGATGACCAGCGGCACGGTGATAGGGCCGGTGGTGACGCCGCCGCAGTCCCAGGCGATGGCCGTGATTTCTTCGGAGGAGAAGAAGGTGAGTGTCAGCGCCACCACATAGGCGATAACCAGCATGGCGGACAGCGGCCAGTCAAAGAGAATCCGGCCAAAGCCCGCGACCATGCCGCAGCCCACGCCCAGGGCGACGGTCAGGACCAAAAACCTGCGTTTATAGGTGCCGGTGGTCAATTCTTCCAACGTCACGCCGAGCGCATTCAGGGAGGGTTCGGCGACGGTGGCGCCGACGCCCATAGCGAACACAAAGAACAACACCAGGGCATAGCCCAAGAACGCATCGCCGCCGGCCACCGGGGGCTGTTCAGGAATCCAGCGGTATTCCCGTGCTGCGGCATCGTACCGCTCGCGCAGGAATGGGACGAATGAGGGGCCGCTGGAATGGACGGTGGGCAGGTATTCGGTAATCAACCCGTTTGTCTGTGCGGCTCGAATTAGTAGCGATTCGTCGATATCACGATAGAGGACGGCCTTTTCGGGTTGTTCGGTGGCTTCCCAGGCGCGGGGCAGGGCTTGCCCGGCTTGATTGCCCAAGCTGGACAGACCGCGGTCCATTCCATAGTTAAATATCAGCAGGCCGATCAGGCTGAACACCAGGCCCAGCGCCACTTCATCGGGTTGCGGCAGGCGCTCGCGGATGACCACCAGCAGTGCGAAGAGCAGAACGCAGGCCAACGGTAAAATAGCCTTGAATGCACTGCTGACATGGGCCTTCCATTCTGCCGGTGCCAGGGCCGTGCTGGCCGCGCCATTGTCGTCCGGTCGTTCACCCGTATCCAGGCGCGTGGCCAACGGGTCCGAGGGTATCCATTGGGCGGCCAGATGCTGGAGGTTTTTTTCACTTCCGGCCACGCGGACCGCATGCTCATGGCAGGCTTCGGAAAAGAACTCGGCTTTGTCGCTGGGCATGGGGAAGTGGGGGCCCAGCGTCAGGGCCAGCAGCAAGACCATGACGACGGGCAGAGCCGATGCAAAGGCGACCACCCCGAGGCCGCTGGCAGGTTCATCGCCCCGCCCGGCGATGCGCGAGACGCCAAGCCCGAGTGCGATGACCAGCGGGACGGTCACCGGCCCGGTGGTCACGCCCCCTGAATCCCACGCCAGGCCGATGATGGCGGCCGTGCGGGGGTCGCGTGCAGCCCACCACGACAACACCAGCAGGGCGGGAATGACCGAAAAGAGAAAGGGTTTGATGCTCCATGCCCGCAGGAAGCGAAAGACCCCGAGGACCACGGCAACCCCGACGCCGAGGGCCACCGCGCCGACCGTTAGGGGCGCCCCGGTATTCAGCATGAAGTACAGCAAGGGTGCCTGCCAGGGCAGGGTGGCGCTGCCTTGCGCCTTGAGAAAACCGATGGCGGGTTCGGCGTAGGTCGCCGTGATGCCTAGCACGGCGGCAAACAGAACCAGCAGGCCCAAGCCGGCGCGTGCCGGCAGTCGCAGGCCGCAGCGCTCGCCCAACGGCATGATGGCCAGAAACAGGCCTTCCATGAAGAATGCCAGACCCACCACCACCGCCAGGATACCTAATGCAATGTGGGCAAAATCCAAAACAGGTGCCCGCAGCACAAAAACTTGGAACAGGAGCAGATAGGCGGTGATGAACGCTACCGCATGAACCTGGCGGGCAAGACGCTCGCGGGCATAGGCACCAATCAACGTCAATTGCCGCCGCCAGGGCAGCCGCAACTGCGTTGTTTTCAAATGCTCTGCTTTTGCCACACTCGATTCCTGCTATCGTCATTCTAACGGGCGAACCCGCTTTTCGGTCTTGTATATCATAAGGCCCTGGTGGAATCCAAGATTGATTGCTGTGTGCGGAGTAGTGAGCGGGCAGTGCCATACAGACGAAATCCTGCCTCTTGCCAAGTGCGCCAAGTACGCCAAGTGCGCCTGAAATTGCTAAATTGTACCCCTGACAGGCCCCGAAAAAGGCAAAATGCTACAATTCGCGGGCCCCTTTACTTCGATCCAGCCCGTTTCAGCTCACGGCGCAGGAGGGCCGCGCAGGCGAGCATGTCCGGTACCTGGTGCGTGGCGGCGGTTTTGGGAAGGGCGGGATCAACCAGGACGGTAACGGCAACGCCGGCATGTTGTCCGGTTTGCACATCGCTTTCGCGGTCGCCGATGATCCAGGACTGAGCCAAATCGATAGCGTGTCGTTGTGCGGCGGTGAGCAGCATGCCGGGGTTGGGTTTGCGGTCGGGGTGGGCCGGGTCATCTGCGGTACAGATCAGAATGTCCAGCAGAGCGAGACCGTCCCGGGCAAGGGTGGCGCGTAAGGCGGCATGCATGGCCGCGAGCTGCTCGGGGGGGGTGATGCCACGGGAAATGCCGCGTTGGTTGGTGACGACAATGGCGGGCAGGCCTTTTTCTGTGACGACGCGTACACACTCAAGAAATCCCGCGCGCAGATGAAAGTCATCAAGGTGGTTGACATAGCCTGGGCCGGGACTTTCGTTGACAATGCCGTCACGGTCAAAGAAGACGCCGGGGCGGCGGGAGGGGGGGGGGGCATGACGGTCAGTATCCCGTGCCGCGCAGAATGGTGCCGATGGTCTTGAAAAGAATCTGGAAGTCGAGTCCCAGCGACCAGGTATCAATGTATTTGAGGTCGAGCTTCATCCAATCGTCGAAAGAGAGTTCGTTGCGCCCGCCAATCTGCCAGAGGCAGGTGCAGCCGGAGCGCATGCTCAGGCGGCGGCGTTGCCAGTTTTCATACTCGGCGACTTCTGCCGGAATGGGCGGGCGCGGACCCACAAGCGCCATTTCGCCTTTCAACACATTCCAGAGCTGGGGCAGCTCATCAAGCGAATAGCGCCGAAGCCAACGGCCAATCGGCGTGATGCGGGGGTCGTCTTTGATTTTGAAGACAGGGCCGGTTACTTCATTGTGGTCGTCCAATTCGTGGCGGATGTCTTCCGCATTTTGCACCATGGTGCGGAACTTGAGCATGTTGAAGGTGCGGCCGCGGACGGTGCTGCGTTTCTGGGAGAATAGGATGGGGCCGGGGGAGGTGACGCGAATGACGATGGCAATGGCCAGCATGAGCGGCGAGAGAATGATGAGCGCCGCGGCGGAAAGCAGAATATCGAGCGTGCGCTTGAGCATGAGTGCCCACGGGGACTTGGGGCTGGTGCTGAACAGGAGCACGGGTTCGTCGGCCAGTTCGTCAAGCGTGACCTGGGCGATGGCGGTGCGCAGGAAGTCGGGCAACAGCCAGGCTTCGGTGCCCTCGGTCTCACATTGCTTCAGACAGGCGTCGATCTGGTCCTGGGGTAGCGCGCGCGGCAATAGAATGACCGCATCCACCACGCTGTCATGCAGGACATCGGAGAAGTTTTCGATAGAACCCGGTACTTCCAGCCCGGGGGGGGGCGCCACGCCGCGGGGCGGCAGAAAGCCGATGATCTCGAAAAATGGGGTGCGCTGGGGGGCTTGCAGCCAGCCGCAGATAGATGCGGCTTGCTCCGGATTGCCCGCTAGCAAGAGCCGTCGGCGGGATTCGAGGCGCAGAAGAAAGGGCTGCAGAAAGGCCGCGCGCAGAAAAATTGCCCCAATGGAATAGAGGCAGTGAATGCCGAGGATGGTACGGGGCACCATGTGCAGTTTGAGCACATACAACAGACCGAGCAGCACGGCAAAGCTCAATAAGCCGCCTTTGATGGCGCGGCGCAAGATGCTCCAGCGCGGCAGACCGATGAAGTGGTGATACATCCCCGAAAAATCCAGGATGAAACTCCATACCGGGACCACCAGGATATATATCCAGGCATTGGACCAGAACATATCGAAGGTCGCGAACCCGCCGGGGAACAGCCAGGCCAGCAGCTTGTGGGTGGCCAAGGCAACGAGCAGTGCGCCAGCAACAAAAACGGCATCCACCAATGCGGCGAGTTCGGACTGAAATCGGAAGCTACGACGCAGCATGGCTTTCACCGTTTGCGGGGGGGGCGGCGGAAGGGGGGGAGGGCAGACCTGCTTCCTGGCGCAGGAAAGTCAGGACATTCTGAAATCGCTGCATGTTCTCGGGTTCCACCCGGGTCAGGGTTTCATGAGCGTCATACATCAGAATAGCCATATCCTGGGGTGCCTGCGGGAGGCTTTCAATGGGCTGGAGGTTGTCAACAAACGGGGCTAGGTCGCCAAGCCCGTTGGGTAAAGAATGGGCGGGGTAGATTTTCAAAATGCGGTCGACTCCGAGGCCGCGTAACAGGCCGTGCAGATGTGAAGAGAGGTTGATCAGCACCGTTGGCGTTCCGTCGGGCTGCTGTCCGGCAAGACCCAGTGAGGCCAGCGATCCCATAAACGTGCTGTCCAGCGTGGTGCAAGCGGCCATGTCGATCACAATCAAGGCGCTGCCGGCTAGGCGGGCGGCCTGGGTCGCCTGCCGGAAGGATGGCGCCAGACGAAATGTCGCGGCGCCCAAAACCGCGACCATGGTGCACTGGTCAACCGTCGCGGCGAGAATTTGGTTTCCAGTTGGGCGTGGGGCAGTCATGGCATCGAAAACTGTGACCAGTTGGGGGATGATTGTCGAGCCAGGATGTGGCCGCGCCATGCAATACTGATGCGCCAAGCGTGGACGCGGCCTGCGCGCTGAATCTGCCGGGCGGAGATTTCGAGGGTGGTGAGGGTGAGGCCAGCGGTCCGGCCCGCGAGGCGCATGACTTGGTTTTGTACGGTGGGGCTGTGGACCTGAATGGCTTCCAATTGGACAATAGCGCCAGGAGGTAGGCCAGGCGGATGCGCCACCCAGCGGATATCGAAGCGTTCACTACCGGCGGTTTCAGCGCCTGGCTCTCGAAAGCGGCGGACACTGGCGCCGGGAATGACGGGGGTGCCCGTGGATGCCAGGGAGCGATGGACCTCGAGAATTTCAGCCGTCATCGTCAGGCCAGCCGACGGCGATCGGTGTGCTGGAGAAACCGGCGCACCTGTCACCGGGGCGGCCATGAGCAATAACAGAGCGCACCACCGCCGGGCGATGGGAAACCGTGCCGCCATGGAAAAGCAATTGGACACACTATGACATCTATCAAAGGCGGGATGGCGATGTCAATGCACCCCCCCCGCCCTTTTGTTGCCAAGGGAGGAATCCGCAGGGGCGGGTGGGGAATAGTCTCGCCGAATTGGGGAGGGGGCGAGGCATGGAAAAACCGTGAAAAATTTCGCAGAGTATGGAAGACTGTCAGGCCAAATGTGAAGGAGCAGGCATGAGTAAATCCATGATTGCAGGATTATTGATTTTAGCGGCGTTCGTGATTGTGCTGATCATGACGCCGGGATCGGTGACAATAAAGATGTTTTCCATGACGGTGAAGTGGAGGACTGCCTATGCGCTGTTGGCGGCGGCGGGCGTGGGCGTGGTGGCCGGAGCCTTGTTGCGCAAATGAGCCGGGTGGCCGAATTCCTGGGACGCGGGGTGCAGATTGCAGCCCCGGAGTCGGTTGAGATCGGCGCCGAGGTGGACCCTCAACGGGTGGCACCGGGGGGGGTGATCCATGCCGGGTGCAAGCTGTTTGGGGAACAGACGAGCATGGGGCCGGGGTGCGTGCTGGGACGAGAGGCCCCGGCGACGATCGAAAATTGCCAGTTGGGCGCGAATGTGGCGCTCAAGGGCGGATATTTCAATGGGGCGGTGTTTCTGGATGGGGCGACAATGGGAAGCGGGGCGCATGTGCGGGCCGGTACCATTTTGGAAGAAGGCGCTGAAATGGCGCATACCGTGGGGCTGAAGCAAACAATCTTCTTTCCCTTTGTCGTGGGCGGCAGCTTGATCAATTTTTGCGATGCGCTGATGGCGGGCGGCACTAGCCGCCGGGAGCACAGCGAAATTGGTTCGTCGTTTATCCATTTCAATTATACGCCGCGGGGCCACAAGGCCACGGCGTCGCTGCTGGGTGATGTGCCGCGCGGGGTGATGCTCGATCAGGCACCGATTTTCCTGGGCGGGCAGGGGGGCATTGTGGGGCCGGTGCGAATGGAATATGGGACGGTGCAGGCGGCAGGGCAGGTGGCGCGCAAAGATGTGCTGGAGCCGGGGCAACTCGTTGTGCCGGGGGCACTGCATGCCTCTGTGCGGCCGTATGCGATCGGCTATCGCTCGGTGGCGCGTCTGCTGCGCAATGGCGTGCTGTATATCGGCAACATCGCCGCGCTGCAAGTGTGGTACGATCAGGTGCGGCGGCCGCTGATGACGAGCACCCCGCACGGAACCGCTTGCTTCGAGGGCGCGCTGCAGCAGTTGGCCGCTGTGCGCCAGGAACGGATAAAGCGCCTGGAGGCCGTGGTGAAGCAAATTGCTGAACAGGACCGGTCGACGCTGTCATCGACGCGATGTGCTGAGCATGAAGCACTGTGTGCCGACTGGCCGGCGATTAAGGCCCGATTGGAAGCCGTCGGGGATATCGAAACGGCGGAAAAAGATGTGTTTCTCGCTGCGTGGACAGCCGCGTCAGAAGATAATTATGTGGAGCGGGTGCGTGGCCTGTCGCCCAAAGCGCGTGCGGCGGGGACGATCTGGCTGCACAGGATCGTGAATAGCGCCGAGATATCGGCATAACAAGAGGCAGGAGCAGACCAATGGCCGAAAAGAAATTGTTTGGGACCGATGGAGTGCGCGGGATAGCGAACCGCGAGCCCATGATGGTGGAAATGGCCGTGAACCTCGGTCGGGCCGTGGCGCATGTGCTCATGGAACGCAAGGCCGGCAAACGACCGCGTGTTGTAATCGGCAAGGATACGCGCCTGAGCGGCTATATGTTCGAAAATGCGCTCGTTTCTGGCTTGTGCTCGATGGGGGGCGATGCCTTGATGGTCGGGACGCTGCCAACGCCGGGTGTCGCCGTACTGACCATCGACCAAAAGGCAGATGCCGGATTTGTGATTTCTGCATCACATAACCCCTTTCAAGACAACGGAATAAAGCTCTTTTCTAGCGATGGCTTCAAGTTGCCCGACGATGAAGAGCTCGCCATCGAAGAGTTAATGGAGAGTGGCCGTTTGGCCTCGCTGCTGCCTATCGCGGGGGGCATCGGCAAATCATTTCGTGTGGAGGATGCCCTGGAACGCTATATCATGTTTTGTAAGGAGACGTTTCCAGCGGATTTGGACCTGAAGGGGATGCGGATTGTGCTGGATTGTGGGAACGGGGCGACATACAAGGCGGCCCCGGCGGTCTTTAAGCAACTGGGGGCCTACGTCACTACGCTGCACAATACCCCCAATGGGATGAACATTAATGCGCGCTGCGGCTCGCAGCATACCGAGGCGCTGCGGGAACAGGTTCAGGCCGAACGAGCCGATATCGGCCTGGCTTTCGATGGCGATGGCGACCGCTTAATCGTCGTGGATGAAAATGGGGTGGAGCTGACAGGGGATCATGTGTTAGCCATCTGCGCCAAGGACATGAAGGCGCGGGACGAGTTGCCCAATAATCTGGCCGTCGGAACGGTCATGAGCAATTTTGGGCTGCATGCGACCATGCGGAAGATGGATGTGGAGTTGGCGTGCAGTACTGTGGGCGATCGCTATGTACTGGAAATGATGAAAGAACGCGGCGGCGGCATCGGTGGAGAAGCTTCTGGGCATATGATCTTTAGCGGGAAACACACGACGGGCGACGGCATCGTCTCGGCCTTGCAACTGCTGGCGGTGATGCGCCGGGGCGATCAGGAAATATCCGAGTTGGCCTCGATTCTGACGCTGTCTCCCCAGTGCCTGGTGAATGTGGATGTGGCGAGCCGCCCGCCGCTGGAAAATCTGCCGGAGGTGCAGGCGGCCATTGCCCGCGCTGAGCAGGAACTGGGGCAGGAGGGGCGCGTGCTGGTGCGTTTCTCGGGAACGCAAAATATGTGCCGCGTGATGGTCGAAGGCCCGACCGAGGAAATGACCTCGCGCCTTACCCATGACATTGCCGCGACCCTGAAGAAGGCCATCGGGTGAAAAGACTTCCCAATCGGACGGGGGTAGCGGAAAATGCCCCCCCAATAGTTGAAGCTGGAACGAAAGGAATCCCATGATGCAAATGAAGAAAAAATGGGCCGTCGGCCTGCTGGTCGCCTGCGTGGCAACCGCGGGGCTGGCAGAGTTGAGCATAGCGACCGTCGATCTCGATAAAGTGTTTACGGCGCATCCCAAAACAAAAGCGGCCGAAGCCCAACTCGAACAGGCCGAAAAAGCGGTCGAGGCGGAGATGGAGGAGGTCGCGAAAGGTTTGCGTGACCTCGAAACACAGGTGAGCGCGCTGCGCGAAGCGGCCCGCAATCTCATGCTGACCGATGAAGCGCGTGCGGCTAAGCGGGCTGAGGCTGAGGATAAACTGACGGAGTTGCAGGAAGCGCAACTTCGCGCCCGGCGCACGCAGGAAACAAAGCTCAAACAGCTCCGCGAGCAATTGATGGCCTCCCGGCAGGGTATTGTGGATGAATTGCTGAAGGAAGTGTCGGCGTTTGCCGAGGCGGAGGGCTATGATCTGGTTTTGGATCGTTCGGGCATGACCATGAATATGGTGCCATTGGCTGCCTATTCAGCACCGGAACTGGATGTGACCGAGCGCGTGATTGAACGGCTGAAGCCGTAGCGGAGGTGCTGAGGTGGCAACCTTGACAACGGCTGCACTGGCGGCAAAGCTGGGGGCGGTCCTCGAGGGCGGCGCTGAGGCCGAGGTGACCGGCGTGGCCGATCTGAAGGCGGCTCGAACGGGCCATATCTCGTTTGCCGGGAATCCCAAATATCTCAAGGCGGTGGCCGCGAGCGCGGCCACGGCCGTCATTGTGCCGCAAGAGGCACAGATCGAGTCACCGCGCCCCGCTTTGTTGCGCGTGCCCCATGTGGATGCCGCGTTCGCGGCAGCCTGTGCCTTGTTTGCGCCCAAACCGGTGATGCAGCCGCGCGGGGTGCACCCGCAAGCGCTCGTCGCACCGGAGGCCACCCTGGGCCAGGATGTATCCATCGGAGCCTTTGCCGTGGTGGAGGCGGGGGCGGTTATCGGTGACGGCACCACGCTGTTTCCACAAACCTATGTGGGCCACGAGGCGCGGATCGGGCGCGAGTGCCTCATCTATCCCCTGGCCAGTATTCGCGAACACTGCGTGCTGGGCGACCGCGTCATTTTGCATAACGGTGCCGTGATCGGCAGCGATGGATTTGGCTATACGGTGGATGCGCAGGGCGTACGCACCAAGATTCCTCAAACCGGCATTGTGGTGCTGGAGGACGATGTCGAAATCGGGGCCAACACGACCGTAGACCGTGCGCGTTTTGGCGAGACGCGGGTGGGGCAGGGCTCCAAAGTGGATAACCTGGTGATGATTGGCCACAACTGCGTCATTGGTCCGCAGTCGGTGTTGTGTGCGCAGATGGGTATGGCCGGGACCTGCACGCTGGGGCGGCAGGTGGTGTGTGCCGGGCAGGTGGGCTTGGCCGGCCACCTCACCATTGGCGATGGTGCGGTGATTGGCGCGCAGGCCGGTGTGCCGAAGGATCTGCCGGGTGGACAAATGTATCTGGGCTCTCCCGCCGTGCCGCGGTTGGAGTTCGGTAAATCGCTGGCGCATGTCGCCAGCCTGCCAAAAGTGAAAAAAAGACTCAAAGAATTGGAAGCCCGGCTGGCCGCACTGGAACAACCGAGGGTCAGCCCTTAAAATATAACTAACCGTTAGTTATATTTTAAGGGCTGACCCCAACGGATTAGATTGCGAGAGCATACGATGACATTGACGAAAGCTTCAGAACAGCAGATCGAGAAACTGGCCGGGCAATCCCAAGAGGGGTTTCTGGACAATGTAACCGGGGCCTTTTTTCGGCGGATCGACTGGACGGCCTTTTGGATAGTGCTATTGGTCGCGTTTGGCGTGTATTTTTATACCCTGGCGCCGACGCTGACGCTGGAGGATTCGGGCGAGCTGGCGGTGGCATCGGACTATCTGGGGGTGCCGCATCCGCCGGGCTATCCGATCTGGACACTGCTGACGTGGTTCTTCCAGTGGGTGTTCCACTGGGTGAAATACAACGGCCACCCTAATCCAGCGTGGGCGGTGGGGTTGGCTTCGGCCGCTTCCGGGGCGGGCGCCTGCGCGTTGTTGGCGCTGCTGATCAGTCGCTCGGGCGCGGATTTGTTGCGCAGCGTGTCGCAGCTAAAGGATAAAATTGGTTTCCGGACCGAGAACATGGTGTGCCTGATCGCAGGTATTTCGGGTGGGTTGCTCCTGGCCTTCAGCCCGGTGCTGTGGTCGCAGAGCGTGATCGTCGAGGTCTACAGCCTGAACGCTTTTTTCCAAATGATCGTGTTGCTGTTGATCTACATGTGGATGTGTCGGCCCAAGAACGATACGCTGCTGTTTCTGGCCGCGTTCTTATTCGGATTGGGCCTGACCAACCACCAGACACTGCTGTTTCTTGGGCTGGCGCTGGCGCTGGCGGTGGTGCTCAAAGAAGCGTCGCTGTTCCGTGATTTTGCCTTGGCGTCACTGCTGATCGGGATCGGTTTTGTCCTGGCGGCCAAGGGGGTGAGTTTGTTTGCCGCGCCGGAAGTTTTCATAGAGCTGGCGGGGGCAGATGGCGCGCTGTGGAAGTGGTCGCGCGGACCGGACACCCCGGCCTTCTGGGTCTATAATTATTTATTTGTGGCGGTGCCGGTGGCCTTGGCAATTGGGGGCGCGACCAAAGGCAAGAAACCCTCCATCCGGGCGGGCTATGCCGTGGCGGGAGTGGCGGCGGTCTATCTGTTGACTGTGGCAGCCTATGCCTTCTTTGCCTCTGCAGCCGCAAAGATGAGCCCGGACTATACGCCCTGGCTGTGGAATGCGGTGGCGCCATCGGCGACCGCACGCTCGGCCTCGCCATTTGCGCTCTGGTTATGGGGGAATACGGGCCCCGGCGCCAACGCTGTCCTGCTGCTGCGCCTGCTGCTGCTGCTGCCACTGCCGCTGGCCTTTCTGTCGCTGCCGCATGCCCGGACGGTCAGCGCCTCGATCCTGCTGGCCGAGTTGGGCGTGGCTTTCTACATGTATCTGCCCATCGCTTCCGAACAGAACCCGCCGATGAATTGGGGCTATGCGCGAACATGGGAAGGCTTCATGCATGCGGTGACCCGCGGACAGTATGAAGCCATTGTGCCGACGGATATCTTCAGCGAAAAATTCATACGGCAACTCGGGGCGTATCTGAGCGACTTGCGCGAACAGTTTTCGCTGCCGGTGGCGGTATTGGGGTTCCTGCCTTTCTGTGCGTGGGGGATCAAGGCGGCCGGCCGACGGTGCTCAGCCCTCCCCATTGCCTTGGGGCTGGTGCTGGTCTCATCGGTACTGATCGTGCTGGAAACCGTGACGGGCTGGGCGGGATTTGAGTCGTTCTATCGTTTGCTGATTGCGCCGATCCTGCTGATGGCGGGCTGGGGGCTGGTCACGCTGGTGGCCTTAAATCTAAAGAAGCAGGTGGCCGATCTGAAGGACTATGACTGGGGCACCATTGTCCTGCTGGGCCTGGCAGGACTGGGCGTGCTGGGTGCGGTGCTGTGGGTAGATGTCATGAGTATCCGGGCGCTTATCCGTTCGATTGGCGTGGTGGAGCCGGGCCAGGTACATTACATGTCGGGCGTGGGCAAGGCGTTTTATATCGGCCTGGTGTTTGGCCCGCCGTTGGCCATTGCCGTGGCATGGGTGTTGTCTTGCTCGCCACTGAAAATGGATTTCGATCTGGGCATTTCCCAGCAGCGCTGGCTCATCACGTCGGTGGTGGGGTTTTTCTCGGTAAGCGTGGTGTTTCTGATTTTCCAGAATCCGCAACTCGACGTGCAGAACCTGTTTATTGGCCGGGTCCAATTCATCCAGAGCCACGCTTTTTATGCGCTATGGCTGGGCTATGGCATCCTGCTGGCGGTGGCGTGGATGGAGCGCTTGCTCGGAGAGAAGGCGCGGCTGCCCGCACTGACCGCGGGACTGCTGCTGCCGGGTATTCTGCTGTGGCAGAACGCCTATGACGAAGACCAGATACGGATCGTCGGCGGCGCGGAGCAGAATGGGCATCATTATGGCTGGCAGTTCGGCAACTGGAGCCTCGAGGGCATCCGGGGCATCCGGGACGATTTCGAGCA
Source organism: Kiritimatiellia bacterium (assembly GCA_028681135.1). Lineage (GTDB taxonomy): Bacteria > Verrucomicrobiota > Kiritimatiellia > CAIQIC01 > Lenti-01 > JAAZFE01. The sequence goes on from JAQUJC010000065.1 coordinate 13,140, forward strand.
TTGGTTCCCGCGCGAAGCCGATTTTGCCCGCGAATGGGGTGCCCTGACCAATGCCATGGGCACGGCCGAGCCGAACTATCCGCCGCCGATGACAACGAACGCGATCTTCTATGGCGGGACCGATCCGGGACGCTTTGTGCCCACCTACATGATCTATTCGGCCGACGTCCGCTCGGATGTTTATCTCATCACCCAGAACGCGCTGGCCGACAACACGTTCATGAACATCACCCGTGATCTGTACGGCGACACCATCTATATCCCATCGCTGGAGGACTCCAACGAGGCCTTTCGCAAGTATGTGGATGATGTCAATGCGGGACGCATTCAGGCGGGTGCCGACATCAAAATTGAGGGGGGCAAGGTCAGTGTGCAAGGGGTCGGCGGCGTCATGACCATCAATGGCATTCTGGCCGAGCTGATCTTCAAGGAGAACAAGGATCGGCACGATTTTTATGTCGAGGAAAGCTATGTGATCCAGTGGATGTATCCCTATCTGACACCGCATGGCATCATCCTGAAGCTCAATAGCGAGCCGCTGCCGGGCCTTGATCCGGAATTGGTCAAAAAGGACCACGCCTTCTGGGGCTGGTATACGCAGTGGCTGTTGGATCAGTCCAAGTTCCGCCGCGACATTTGTGCGCGTAAATCGTTCTCCAAACTACGCAGCGCCATCGCGGGCATCTACGACTACCGGCGCATGTACGACGAAGCGGAGTACGCCTTCAAGCAGTCGATCGATCTGTATCCGCTCAGCCCTGAAGCCAACTTCCGCCTGGCGCAGATGTATATGAACATGCAGCGCTTCGAGGAGGCCGAAATGCTGATTCGCTCCTTCCAGGAGCAGGACCCCCAGAACGAGAGCGCCAAGGGCTTCTTGCACCAGATCGAGCAAACCCGGGGCATGATTGATCGGCGCAAGGCCATTGAAAACAAGCAGCACGAATCGGGGGTTTTGACACCCGATGAGGCTCTCGAACTGGTACAGCTCTATCGCGCCTCCGGCATGCAGGGCGCCTACCAGAATCTTGCCACGCGTCTGGTCTCGGACCCCAGCCTGCCCCCGCAGTATCTCTTGGCGATCGCCGGACTGTTTGCCCAGGATCAACGAGTGGAGGCCCTGGTCTTTGCGCTCGAGCAGTATACGCAACGCGAGGGTGGCAATCTGGATGTCTGGCTGGATTTGGCTGCGGCCTATGCCTTTTTGAAGCGCGATGACCAGGCCATTGAGGCCGCGCGCCGGGCCATTGAACTGGGCGGCGACCAGGCCCGCGACGCAATTATGCGCGATGGCCGTTTCCAGGCTCTGGCGTCCAATCCGGCCTTTCGGGCGCTCTTTCCGCGGCAGACCGGGCGACCCGCCGGCCCCCGATTGCAGCAATGGCAGGGGGGGCTCCCCAACCTGCCGGGCATGGCGAGATAGGCCGGGCATGGCCGAAGAACCTGCCGGGGTCGCCGGATTTGAAGCCCTGACGCCCGATGCCGTGATGGATGCCGCCGAGCGCGCGGCGGGGCGGCGCGCGTCCGGTATCTGTCGCCCGCTGACCTCCTACATCAACCGCGTCTATGAAGTTGGGATGGAAGACGGCGCACCTCTCATCGCCAAATTCTATCGTCCGGGGCGTTGGTCGCGCGCGGCGCTGCAAAACGAGCACGACTTCTTGCTGGAGTTGGCGGCCGATGAAATTCCGGTGGTGGCCCCGCTGGCAGACGTGTCCGGCGTCACGCTGCACGACGAAGCCGGCATTTGCTTTGCGCTATTCCCGCGCATGGGCGGGCGGCCGTGCGATGAACCGGCGCGCGAGGAATGGCAGCAGATCGGGCGACTGATCGGTCGTATCCATCAGGTGGGGGCGCGGAAGACCGCCTCGGCCCGGATCACCATCCATCCGCGCCAATCCGCCCGCACCCATTTGGATTTTCTGCGTGACTCCCGCGTGATTCCACGCGAAGTCGAAGGGCGCTACCTCGATGCCGCCCAGCACCTGCTCGATCGCATTGCTCCCCTGTTCGACGGCGTCGCCGTGCAACGACTGCACGGCGACCTGCACCGCATGAACTTGTTGTGGCGTCCCGGCGAGGGGTTCCATGCCATCGATTTCGATGACATGGCCAATGGCCCCGCCGTTCAGGATATGTGGATGTTGCTGCCTGACCGCTTGCCCTCCGCACGCTTCGAATTCGATTTGCTGCTGGAAGGCTACGAGACGTTTGCTGAATATGATGATGCCCAGACACGCCTCATCGAACCTTTGCGCGCCCTGCGCTATCTGCACTATGCCGCGTGGTGCGCGCGCCAGAAGGCCGATGCCGGGCGCACGCTCTTGCATCCTGAATGGGGCACTGCCGACTTCTGGCGCCGTGAACTCACCGATCTCCAGCGCCAGGCGCAGGACATCGAGGATTTAGCGATATAGTCGCGGACCGGGAGCCACGCTCCACTCCAGATTCATGGGCCGGAGGTGGGGCGAACCCTCCGGGTGAGCCGTTTCGCGTTACGCGTCAGTATTAAGCGCACGCCACAGTGCGGGCCAAGTGGCTGGCGGAAGTTCTTCGGCTCGGGCGGTAGGGGCGATGCCGACGGCATCAAGCGCGGGCCGGGGATCGGCCACCAGGTCCCGCAACGAGCGGGCCATGGTTTTGCGGCGACGGGAGAAGGCGTGGCGCAGCAGGTGGCGCAGCCCGGCCTCGTCAGCCGCGCCGCCCTGGGGCGTGTCGCGCACGACCAGGCAGACAATGGACGACTGTACGCCCGGTACCGGCCAGAAGCAGGTGGGCGAGATGTGTTTGACGGTGCGGATGGCGTAGTGGCGCTGCATCAAAATCGAGAGCAGGCCATAATCCTTGCTGGAGGGACCCGCCCCCAGGCGGTCGGCAACCTCGCGCTGGATGGTTACCACGATTCGCGCGGGAGGATGGGGCGTCGCCACCAGGTCCACCAGCAGGCGCGCAGCAATGGCATAGGGCAGATTGGCCACGAGTTTTAAACCCGGACGCGCGAAAAGCGCCGCCAAATCACAGTCGAGAATATCGGCATGGATCAACGTCAGGGTGGGGTGCCCCGCAAACCGCTTGCGTAAATAGGGTGCCAGACGATTGTCTTTTTCAATGGCCGTGATCCAGGCCACCCGCTCCAGCAGCGCATCGGTCAGGACACCCAGCCCAGGGCCGACCTCGACCACCCGGTCTTCCGGGACCAGTTCGGCGGTAGCAAGCAAGATCGTCAGGATGTTGCGGTCGATCAGAAAGTTCTGACCAAGAACACGCGAGGGGTGGAAATTCAGTTGCGCCAAGAGGGCCCGGACGTCGGAGGGGCGTGTTAAATTGGGGGGGGGGGCATTTGAGGATTCCGTTGGGGGCGGGGTTTTGCTATGTGCAAGGAAGGTAGGAGTTGCCATGAGAGATGCCGAGAACAAAATTTGGGACCGGAGTGCGCTGGCGAAGGAATGCGAGCGGCTGCGGGCGGCGGGGAAAACGATTGTCTTCACCAACGGGTGTTTCGATCTGATGCACGCCGGGCATGTCACCTATCTGCAATTCGCGCGGGCCCAGGGCGATGTGCTAGTGGTGGGGATGAACTCCGATGCCAGCGTGCGGCGCTACAAGGGCGATCAGCGGCCGATCGTCGATGAACATAATCGCGCGCGTATGATGGCTGCACTGGAATGCGTGGATTATGTCACGTGGTTCGACGAAGACGAACCCCAGGAGTTGATTGCCGAAGTGCAACCCGATGTGCTCGTCAAGGCCGAGGATTGGGCGCACTACGTCAGCGGACGCGACATCGTCGAGGCCCGCGGCGGCCGCGTCGTGTTGGCTCCAATGGTCGCCGGGCTCTCGACTTCCACCCTGATTGAAAAAATTCTGAAGGTCTGCGGCGGCAGCTGACCCATATATGAATTCACGGAGTCGAGGGTTCCCTGGCGGCGACTGGCTGCGTTTCGCGCTGGGACTCGCGACGGCCGGGTGTGCGGCGGCAGTTCTGGTCGTGTTGGTTTGGGGTGGGATAGAGTTTTCCATTGCGGGTTTTCGAATCCGCTTACTGCATCCCGATCGGGCGATGCTGTTGGGCGTGCTAGTGGGTGGGGCCTATGTCTGGCGCAAACGGGGCATGGGGGTGGGGGCTCAGGTGCGCGCGGCCAATGACTGGTTGGCGCAGCGCGACTCCCGAGTTCCGTGGGTGCTGGCCTTGCTGGCAGGGCTGGTCTTGGTGCGCATTCAGATCATGCAACACTGGACATTCCAAACTGATGCCTACGATCTGGCGCTATACGACACCGCCATCCGCAATACCCTGCAGGGCAAATTTCTGTTTGCAGACCCGTTGGGCCGCCAATTCTTTTCCGAGCATTTTTCGCCAATTCTGCTGCTGTTCTGTCCGCTCTACCTGCTAGCGGATACCCCCCTGGTTTTGTTGGTGACACAGGCGCTGGTGATAGCGATGGGCCTGGGGATTCTGTACCGCATTGTGCGCCAGTATGGGCTTGCGCCGCTGGTCGGCATTGCCGTCGCCGGGCTATTTTTGAACCACCGGCAGATGGCCTCCGCGATACTCTACGATTTCCACACCGAAGTGCTCGGGAGTGTTTTTCTGCTGGGGTGCATCTGGCAACTGCGCCGGGGCGCCGGGGCGGCCTATTGGATAATTCTGCTGTTGGCGCTGGCCTGCAAGGAAGATGTGCCGCTCTATACAGCCGGTTTGGGGGTCTATGCCTTTGTGCGCGGCCAACGCCGCACGGGGATTGTTACCGCGCTCGTATCTGTGGCATGGGCGATTGCAGCCTGGACGTTCATCATTCCGCTGGCCGGCCAGGCCGAGGTATCGCCCTTTGTCGAGGCGCGCTGGAGCCACCTGGGTAGCGACTACGGTGCCGTTGCCCTGACCCTCCTGCGCAATCCGGGGTATGTGCTGTCACGGCTGGTGTCGCCGGGCGTCCGTAACCTGCTGGGGGGATTTGGCTGGCTGCCGTTGCTGGGGCCCGAGGCCCTGGTGCTGGCGCTGCCCGGCATTGTGCTCAACACGAGTTCCAGCCTGGGGGCACAGGCGGCACTGCACCTCTATTACGCGGCACCAAGCCTGCCGTTTGCGGCTTGGGCGATGGTTATCGCATTGTCCCGGCTGAAAGCGGTGGCAGACCGCGCTGCTGTGGGGGGCGGCTGCCGC
>JAQUJC010000066.1 GCA_028681135.1 Kiritimatiellia bacterium
CCGGATTGCGGTAGGCCCAGGAGTATATCCAGTGCATGTTGGCGATGGTGGAGAGGGTGACTCATCGCGAACGGCGGCGGGGGAGAATGGAGCAAATTCAATTTTTGCTTCGTTGATCGCCTATGGCGGCGGCGGCGGCGGATCAGAATATGCACCGGGTCAGGATGGCCGTCCGGGTGGATCGGGCGGTGGAGCCGGTGGTTATGGCGGAACGGGTGGAGCTGCGACTAATGGGCAAGGGTGTGCGGGTGGCAATTACTCAGGCGCTAAAGGCGGAGCCGGCGGCGGCGGCGCAGGCGAACCGGGTTATGATGGCGGGCAACATGGGGGCAACTCTGGCGGGGATGGAGGAGCGGGTATCGACATGAGCATGTGGTTGGGGGGGCTGACATATGGTGCCAGCAATTGGTTCGGCGGCGGGGGTGGCGGGGGCGGATATGGCTGGCCTGAGGGAACGGGAGGCACGGGCGGAGGGGGTAATGGAGGCCGTTATAGTGGTGGGGATATTCTTTGCCAAGACGGATTAGCCACCAGCGGCGGTGGCGGCGGCGGGGCCGGATATAGCACGGGTGGCCGTGGGGGCTGCGGGATTGTGATTGTCCGCTATATCGTTGGAAGTGCGTGTGTGATTAGTGGCCGGATTACGAATTCCGCGACGGGCGCGGGGGTGACGAGTGTGACAGTTCGGTCATTGGATGGTCAGCACAGCACGACGACGGGTGTGGATGGGGTGTACAGTTTGCGTGTGGAGGAAGAGTGGTCGGGCCGTTTGTTGCCGGAGCATCCGTTCGGGGCGGGGGTGTTTTCGCCAGGGTATCGCGACTACGAGAACATGGAAGAGACTATCGGGGAACAAGATTATGGCTGGTTGCCGCCGAATCCGGAAGTGGATGCCATTTCGCCGCCTTGGGGAGTATTGTCCGGAGGCGAGGAAATCGAAATCCACGGCCGCTATTTCTCCGATCCAGGGGTGTTTTTCGGGGAGGTGCCGGCGACAGCGGTGACGGTGGTGAGCCACGAGCTGCTACAGGTGACAGTTCCGGCGTCTCTCATCGGTGGGAGGGTGGATGTTCGAGTGGTCAACGATGACGGGATCGAAGCCCTGCTGAGGAACGGATATGAATATCTATTTGGTATGCCCATCCACTGGGAGGCCGACGAGCATCCAGCCGACTCCGGTCTATTCACGATCAGGGATGGAACGGTCTGGACGGCCGATGACCCGGAGCCAGGCTTTGTCCGATATTCTGACTCCGACGGAGGGATAGCAAATATTTCCCTGAACTCAGCGGGAAGCGTATTAGTGAGGAACAATGGCTGGCGGGTGGAGACTCGCATCAAATCCATTGCGAGCTATGGAAGTAGCCGATGGGGCTTTTCCCTGATTGCAAATGACAATGTAAGCGGATGCCATTTGGATTTCTGTGTCGACCATGTGGACTACTACAATGACGCTATGTCTAAAGAGGTCTTGCCGATCACGGAGGGGGAATTCCATGTGTATGAACTGGCCATGGCCCCGGGAGGGACGAGCATCTCGTTCTTTGTGGATGGCGTGTATATTGCAGATTTAACCGCGACCGTGGCAACACCGGGGTACTATACAACCGCCTCGCGGGTTATGCTGGGTACCTATGGTAGTGGACAAAACGGCGAAGCCATAGTCGACTATCTGCATATCAATACATTACCACAGTGGGGTTATGAAATTGAAGGACAAATCACTAATTGCCTTTCGGGCACAGGGGTGGCGAGTGTTGTGCTGCATTCATTGGATGGTCAGCACAGCACGACGACGGGTGTGGATGGGGTGTACAGTTTGCGTGTGGAGGAAGAGTGGTCGGGCCGTTTATTGCCGGAGCATCCGTTCGGGGCGGGGGCGTTTACGCCAGGGTATCGCGACTACGAGAACATGGAAGAGACCATCGGGGAACAAGATTATGGCTGGTTGCCGCCGAATCCGGAAGTGGATACCATTTCGCCGTCTTGGGGAGTATTGGCCGGAGGCGAGGAAATCGAAATCCACGGCAGCTATTTCTCCAATCCAGGGGTGTTTTTCGGGGAGGTGCCGGCGACAGCGGTGACGGTGGTGAGCCACGAGCTGCTGCGGGTGGTGGTGCCGGAAGCTGCTCTTGGCGGAGCGGTGGATATCTGGGTGATAAATAACCACGGGACCGACGTGACCGTCGAGAACGGGTACGAATACCGTCCCGTGATTTCCGGCCGGGTGACGCAGGCGTTGACGGACATCGGGATCGAAGGCGTGCGGGTGGTGGTAGACGGGTGGGACGAGGAAATCTGGACGGATGAGAACGGGGCGTTCAGTGTGCCGGTCTCGGCACCGTGGACGGGGTATGTCATGGTGTTTGATGAGGGGGGGCGAACATTTGCGCCGGGTGAGTTGTATTATGAAAGCGTGATGGAAGATGTGGCCGATGCGAACTTTACATGGACGCCGCCCTCGGTGACGGTGCGAGGGCGGGTGTACAATGCGGGGAATCTGGTTGGGATGGAGGGGGTGGTCGTGACGTTTGCTCCGGGGGGGAACGTCGTGACGACTAACGGGGGGTATTACGAGAAGACGCTGGATTATGCGTGGACGGGGTCGATTGCGCCACAGGTCTCAGAGGGCCAGTTCACGCCGGCGGTGAGGATGCTGAATCAACTGGCGCTGGATACCGACAGCGAAGACTTTAGTTGGGGGCCACTGCCGACGCCCGGCACGAAATACGTGAGCCTGACAGGCAACAACACGTTCCCCTATATGTCGTATGAAACCGCCGCCCATGAAATCCAGGCGGCAGTGAATGCCTGCGAGCCGGGGGACGAAGTGGTGGTACTGGACGGCACATACAGCCTAACTGCCGGCGGAGTGCTGGTGAACACACCGGTGACGATCCAGAGCCTGAACGGGCCCGAATGGACCACGGTGAAACGCTCGAGCGGTCGCGGGGGGGTGTTCTATCTCTTGTCGACCAATGCGGTTTTGGACGGCTTCACGATCACCGGGGGATCGCTGTCCAATTCGCTGCCCTATGGGGCGAAGGCGGCCGGCGTGACGGCGACGGATGGTGCCGAGGTGCGCAACTGCATCGTCATCAGCAATCGCGCCGACCGGATCACGGGGGCGGGCGGGCTCAGTCTGGACAACGGCTCACACGCGATCAACTGTTTGATTGTGGGCAACGAATTGATCGGGGGGACCGGAGGAGGCGGAGTCCAGATCGACCGGGAGTCCCGATTGGTCAATTGTACGGTCTATGGCAATCGGGGACAGAGCGTGCAGGAGTGGGAAGATTATACGGAGATGGTTACGGAAACCTATATGGCATGGGTCTGTTGGGATCGGCGAGAAGGTTTTGCGGGGTGGTATTGTTACGGGGGGCGATGGCATTTGGTCCAAAGAACGCGCCAAGTGCCCGTAACGCGTCAGCGTCTGGTATGGGTGAACCGTCCCGGTGTGGGCGGGGTGTACCAGTCCTCCACTGGAGCCGTACATGTGGAGAATAGCATTGTTTGGGGAAATAGTTATGGGTACAGCGGGTCCGGAAGCGTGTCGCCGAACCTGTTTTCACAATATGGGACATCCACGGCCCAGATGCATGTGCGGCATAGTTGCTATCAGAGTGCGGCAGGAATCCAAACGCCGGAAGACTCAATCCTTCTCAATCCCGGTTTCACGGATGCGGCCGCTGGCGATTTCCGGCTGGGAGAGAACTCTTGGTGTGTGAACGCGGGGAATGATGCCTATACCACTCTGCCGTTGGATTTGGAACGCCAGTCCCGCAAGTCGGGCGTGATCGACATGGGGCCATACGAATACCAATCGCCACGGCCGCGAGTGATGGGCCAGGTGACTCATGCGGATACCGGGGTTGGGATCAATGGCGCAGAGTTGGCCTTCGCGGGCACGGGCACGGTGGCCAGCGCGAGTGGTGGCTACTATCTCCAGGTGGTGGAATCCGGCTGGAGCGGGAGCGTGACCCCGAGCCATACCAACGGGTCCTTCTTGCCTGCCATATCCAACTACACCGCCGTGCTGGCCGATGTGCAGAATGCGGATTACAGTTGGATTCCTCCCGATCCGGTCGTGTCGGGTCGGGTTACACATGAAATGACCGGGCTGGGCGTGGACGGGACGAGCATCGATTTTGGGGCCGCCGGGACGGTGGTGTCGAGCAACGGTGGCTATTATGCGGTCACGGTGCCACGACATTATACCGGCACAACGGTTGTTCACCATCCCGAAGAGGGTGGGTTTACGCCAGCCGATCGCAGCTATACAGACTTGCGGGTGAATGTGACCACCCAGCACTATGTCTGGAATCCGCCGGAAAGGCCGATTTCGGGGCGGGTGACGCATCACTACACATCCGAAGGGGTCTCCGGTGTTGCGCTGACCTTTGGCGCGGGCGGTCCGGCGGGAGTGGTGACCGACGCCAACGGAGTCTATACCGGCAGGGTGTATTACGGCTGGAGCGGACGGGTGGCGCCTTCCAAGAACGGCGGGGCCTTCAGTCCGGTGGCCTATCGGGATTATGCGAACGTGAGCGGGGCCCTGTTGACGGAAGACTACGCCTGGATCCCGGTGGATCCGACGATATCCGGGCAGGTGACCAATACACAAACCGGCGCGGGGGTGTCAGGGGTGACGCTGACGACAGAGCCGGGCGGGCTGAGTGTTCAGACGGGCAGCAGTGGGACCTACAGCCGGCAGGTGCCATGGGGCTGGAGCGGAACCCTGACGCCAAGCTATATGCTGGGGGCGTTTACGCCGACGTCCATGGCGTATACATCGGTGACCGCGAATGTGCCGAATCAAGCGGTGGGATGGATTCCGACGCCGCGAATGGTATCGGGAAGAGTGATACATCTGGATTCAGGGGAAGGCTTGAATAGCGTGAACATGACGTTCTCGGATGGGGGCGAAGTGACCACATCCGGGGATGGCCAGTATTCGCGTACGCTGTACCATGGCTGGAGCGGCAGCGTGGTGCCCGCAGATGTTTCAGGAGGTGTGCTTGTACCCGCCAGTCGCAGTTTCGTGCTGACGGAAGATCGTTCGGAACAGGATTTTGTTTGGCAGCCCAACCGGACGATTTCGGGGACGGTGCGGCATGAAGACACCCTGGCGGGTGTGGCCGGGGTTGTGGTGCATGTTGCGCCGGGCAGCTCGACGACGACGGATGAATCCGGGAATTACAGTTTCGGGGTCGCGCAGGGGTGGAGCGGAACGGTGACGGCAGCCTTTTCCAGTGGCAGTTTTGCACCAGCCTCCAGAAGCTATACGGCGGTGGCGGCGGACCAAACAGGCCAGGATTTCACGTGGAAGCCGCCGAGGACCGTATCGGGTCGGGTGGTGCATGAAGACAATTCTGCAGAGGGGGTTGCCAACGTGACATTGACATTTGCACCTGGTGGTTCGGTGACGACGGACGCAGAAGGTTATTACAGCAACACGGTGGCACAAGGGTGGAGCGGGACGCTGACGGCGTCGCTGGCTACAGGCAGTTTTGATCCGGCGAGCCGCAATGTAGCGGCGGTGACGGTGGACGTGCCGGACCAGAATTTCACCTGGAAGCCGCCGCGGGTGGTGTCGGGTCGGGTGTTGCATCAGGACACTCTGGAGGGAGTCGCGGGTATCACGGTGGCCTTCAACCCGGGTGAAAGCGTGACGACGGATACCGAAGGGTATTACAGCAATACGGTGGCGCAAGGGTGGAGTGGCACCTTGGTGCCTTCCTTCTCCAGCGGGGCCTTTGCGCCGACGAACCGGAGCCTCTCCAATGTGCAGGAGCATACGGGCAGCCAGGACTTTACGTGGTTGCCTCCGCGTACGATTTCGGGCCGGGTGCTGAATGAAGATACCACCGAAGGGGTGCCGGATGTGTTGGTGACCTTCACGCCGGGAGAATCGGTGACGACGGACGAGTCGGGACAATACGCGTACATGGTGGAGCAAGGATGGACGGGCACAGTGAGCGTTTCCGTTGCAACCGGGTCATTTGATCCCCCAGCGCGGACATATTCGGTACCGATCACGGTGGATGTGGCGAATGAAGATTACCTCTGGAAGCCGCCCCACTCGATTTCCGGCCGCGTGACGCATTATTATACTGGGCAGTCGATGACCAATGTGCGCATGAGTGCCAGGGGCGGGGCATCGGTCTTTACCGATACGAACGGATGCTACAGCCTATCGCAAAATCAGGATTGGACGGGTCGTGTGACGCCCAGCGGGGGGACGGGCCGGTATGATCCGCCTTGGCGGGAATATGGCGATCTGTCTTTGACGCAGGAGGATCAGGATTACATCTTTATTCCCCCCAGTCCCACAATTAGTGGATGCGTGACAAATTTCTATACGGGCGCGAGAATGTCTAATACGGCAGTCTTGTTTACGACTGCGGGCGCGACGACCGCAACCGCGGCGGCCTGGACAGATGGCCAGGGTTGGTACACGCAGGAAGTGGCTTATGGGTGGAGCGGGGCCGTTATGCCTTCCAATACCAGCGGGCTTTACTCACCCGATGCCCGGACATTCTCGAACATCGTAGAGATCACCGGAGGGGTATCTTTTGCGTGGGTGCCGCCAATGCGGACCATTTCCGGTGTGGCGACAAACATGGAGACGGGTGAGGGCATGGCCGGGGTGCGCCTGGCGGTGGGTAGTTTAGGTCAGGTGAGCAGCGGAACAGACGGGTCATATTCCTTGCAGGTGTATCACGGATGGACCGGGACGGTGGCGGCGGCCACGGATGCCGGTTCCATGGCGACACCCTGGCGGGAGTACGGGGTTGTGACCAATGACCTGACCGGACAGGATTACGGGGTGTGGCCGCTTCGGGTGCTGTCGGGACGGGTGGTGGATTCCGCCACTGGTCAGGGCATGGATGGGGCCTGGGTGCGACTCTCAGACAGCAGTTCCAGCAATCTCACCGCGGGGGGCGGTTATTATATGCTGGTGACTACTCAGGGGTGGTCTGGGACTGTGAGCGTTCGGGCTCAGACCGGGTCATTTTCGCCTGCGGTTCATGCCATCACTAACCTGTCCGGCGACCGGACGGCCCTGGATTTCTCCTGGAGCAGTCGATTTGTCATCTCGGGACGTGTATTGAATCAGTACACCGGCACCGGGGTGGGCGGTCTGGCCGTGACCTTCAGCGGGGCGGGTGCGATCACCAGTGGGGTATCCGGTGCCTTCAGCATGCCAGTGCCGTATGGCTGGAGCGGTTCGGCAACTCCGGAGGCGACAAGCGGGAGCTTTGCTGCACCGGCCTCCCGAATATATGCCGGGGTATGGGAGGATTTGGAGAATCAGCATTTTTACTGGGTGCCGCCGGATCCGGAGTTGCGGGGGCGCATCACGAATAAGCAAACAGGGGCCGGTATGGCCGGGATGGCGATCCAGGTGGATGGCCTTGTGGAGCCGGTTGTAACCGGGACCGGCGGCGGCTTTACCCAACAAGTCAGCTATGGATGGAGCGGGAGCGCAACGCCAATCAGCGACGAGGGTTCTTTCAGCCCGGAAATCCGAACCTATGCCAACGTAACGAGTATCCGAGCGGGAGTGGATTTCCAATGGGCACCTCCCGTTAAGATGATCATGGGGGTGGTGACCAATGCGGACACAGGCGGGGGCGTATCCGGGGTGCGCATTTCTTTATCCGGGGGCATGGGAGTTGTGACGACCAGCGTGGATGGGGCTTATGCCATAGGAGTATGGGCGGGGTGGAGCGGGACAGCGACAGTCACCCATTCGAACGGGTCTTTTGTTGCGGCCACCCGAAGCTATAGTGCCATCACTGAGGCTTTGACAGATTGCAACTATGCCTGGTGGCCGCCTCGGATGATTTCGGGCCGGGTGGCGGGTACGAATGGTGCAGGCGTAGCAGGCGTGACCGTCCAAGTGCCGGGCAGTCCGGAGGCTGCCGTGACGGCGGCGGACGGGGCCTATGCCTTGAGCGTGACTCAGGGCTGGAGCGGACGCGTGACGGCAACGGATGCGTTGGGCGGGCTGGTGCCGTCCTATCGAAATTATGAGGCGACAACAGGGACTCGTACGGGTCAGGACTATACGTGGCATCCGAATCCGATCATTTCAGGACGGGTGATCAATCAGGCTACGGGCGCAGGCATGTCCGGGGCAACGGTGAACTTTGGCGGGCTGGGCCCCGTGACAAGCGATTCGACGGGGGCCTATGCTATGACGGTGCCCTATGGTTGGAGCGGGACGGCGACGGTGAGCTTGAATCTGGGGTCGTTCGCGGCACCAACCTCCCGCGCCTATTCGAACGTGATCTCTAACGCGGAAGGGGAGGATTATGTCTGGATTCCGGCGGATCCGGTGGTGTCCGGACGTGTGACTGATCAAGTGACGGGGGCCGGGGTGGCCGCTGTTACCATTACCTTCTCCGGGTTGGGGGATGTGACGACTGTGGCGAATGGCACCTTCAGTCGAACGGTGCCACTGGGGTGGAATGGATCGATCATGGCCGCATACGGATCGGGTGAGCTTGTCCCGGCCTCGATTCAAATAACGGAATTATATGAAAACCGGACAGGGCAGAACTTCTCCTGGGTGGCCCCGGATCCATGGTTAGCCGGAAGGGTGATCTGCCAGATTTCCGGACGAGGTGTGCCGGGGATTCCATTGACTTTTGCCGGATTGACCGAAAACGTGCTTACTGATGAGCATGGAGAATACGTGGTTCAAGTGCCCTATAACTGGAGCGGCAGCGCCGTGCCGGGGTCGGAAGGGGTGGTTTATTCCCCCGCCCAGCGGAGTTACTTCCAAGTTCGGGCCTCTCAAGGTAATCAAAATTACACATGGATTCCAGATTCGGTGGCGGGGGACCGGTATGTGTCGACAACAGGCTCCAGCACCTATCCGTTCACAAGCTGGGAAACGGCGGCCACAAACGTGCACTGGGCGGTGGACACCGCACAGGCGGGCGAAACCATCTGGGTGGGTGCAGGGGTCTATGATTTGGACTCGGCGCTTGAGATGGATCGCCCCCTGTGGTTGCGCAGCCTGGAGGGGGCGGCATCTACTGAATTTCGCCGGACGGGGGCGGGAGACTACCGGCTTGTGCGCATGACCCATTCCGGGGCGAAGATGAATGGGTTCACACTGTCGAATGGAAAGTCGTCCGGCGGGGCAGGCGCCCGGATCGAAGCGGGATATTTGTACAACTGCAGCGTCCTGGAAAATGAGGGAACCGGGGTGTATTTGGGCCCAATGGCTGTCGCGCGAATGGCCAATTGTCTGGTGGCTGGCAATAGCAGCAATGGAATAGCGGGTTCCGGTGCCGTGATCAATTGCACGGTGGCGGAAAATGAAGGCGTTTCAATCGAAGCGGAGGCCGTGTACAACAGCATTGTGGACGGGACGATGGATAGTCCCGAAATCCGCTTCACCCTGGCGCCCGTGTTGCACGGCGGATTGGGGAACCAATCCGGCGCAGCCACGTTTGTGAACGCTGCGGGCGGCAACTACCGTCTGGCAGAGGGATCGGCGGGATTGGATGCGGGACGCAACGAGTACAATACACTTTCCATGGATTTGGGGGGGCTGCCCCGCATCTTCAACATCATTGATTTGGGCGCTTATGAAAAGGTTTCGCAAGGCGGCTTGGCCGTCTCGTTGATGAGCGATCCCAACCCGTTGCCGATTGACGATGCCCTGCGCTACACGGTGTACGTGGTTAATCAGGGGCCAAATGCGGCCCAGGGGGTTGAAGTGGCGTGTCCCTTGGGTAATGGCATAAGCTGCCTGAGCAACAGTGTGGGAAGCACCTATATGAATGGGCGTTGGACCGTGGGGGATATCTCCGCCGGACAGATGCGCCAACTGTATTTGTGGTGCGTGGCGGAAGAAGCGGGCTGTCACACGAATGTGGCGGTGGTCAGTGCTTCGATGTCCGATCCGATCCAGCCCGGCTATGGGGTATCGACCAACGTCACGCAGGTGCTGGGCGAGGTAAGCATCACGAATGTATCCGCATTCATGGAAAGCAACAGCGCCGTGGTGGAGTGGGAAAGCGCGGTTGGAATGAGCTACAATGTGTATGCGCACGACGGCCCGTTGGTGAATGAACCGGACTGGGCGTTGCGGGCGAACATGGTCGCATCCGAAGAAGTACGCCACTATGTCGATTCGCTGGCCAGCGGCCAAAGCACGGACCGGCGTTACTACCAGGTGACTTATCCTGGACATGCACCGTCACCCTCCAATATCTGGGCCGTGATTAGCAGGGATGTACTCCCTGGCTTCACCCTCATGTCACCACCGGTGCAGACGGACCAGCGTTTTGATGGCGAGTTGGGGCGGGCGTTAGTGGAAGAACTGCACGGGAAGGATGGCGGAATCGGCTCCGGTGCCGACGAGATCTACATCTTGCAGCCAGATGGGGGATGGAGGATGCTCTATCTGGATGCGGCTCAGACTTGGCATGAAGAGGATGGGCGCGCGAGCACCTTTGAATTGCCGGCTGGTCAGGGCTTCTGGGTGATGCGCAAAGCGCTCACCGGTGCATGTATCACTTTTACAGGGCCTGTGGGCAATGCGGGAACCCACAGGAAGATGCTGCAAACGGGGTTCAACCTGATTGGTTTGTCTCAAGGTAAGGACTTACCGATTATGGCGACGTTCCAGACTGCCAATCCGGTGGGGGGGGCGGCCGAGGAAACAGCCGACCAACTCGTGTTTCAGAATCCGAATGGGTCTTGGCGGCGGTTGATATACATCCAAGGTTGGGGAGCACCGTTCGACGGCAACTGGTTCGATTTGGGCACCTTCCAAATCGTGACCCCCCACGAGGTCCTCGAACCGGGCCAAGCTTACTACTACCTGCGCCGCGGCGGTGTCACCAGCGTGGCCTATTAGGAATGTGCCCGAAAAATGAGATGAAAGACGCATGAAAAATTCAATCAACGTGGCCTTGGGGCTATTGGGCCTGGCGATTTCGGCACACGCCGGATTCATCCATACGGAAACCTGGGATGCGACAGATGCCGGGTGGGGGGCAGGCAGCGGTAACATGCTGGTGTCGCAAAGCAGCGAGTTTGGCTTCACGCTGGGCTCGTTGATGGGCTCCTTCGGAGCACAGGAAGTCCCGTCACCGGAAACGGGTTCGTTCTTTGCGGACTCTTTAGCGTCTGGAGGTGCCTATATTGGAGATTATTGGGCGGACTCCGGGAGCTTCTACGGGTGGACATTCAAGTTCTATGCGGAGGATATTTTGCCATCAAGTCTCTACATGCGCTTTGGTGACGGGGAGAACACCTACCAGGCCAACTTGCTGGGCCAAGTGAGTGGCGTGGGCAATTGGTATACGCTTTCGACGCCGGGGCTGACGTTCGGTCTAGGGGGCTGGTTGGGCGGTGGTGGGGCAACGGGGTTATCAAACGCGCTGGCGAGCGTGGAGTGGCTAGAGTTGCGGCTGGATCGCAACGAGGAACTAGACCAGACCTTCTACGTGGACAATTTCCAACAGGGCACAACCAAACCCACCGGCGGTGGTGATGGTCCCGGCGGCGGCGATGATCCCGGGGGCGGCGATGATCCTGGTGGGGGTGGGAATGTCCCGGAACCGGGAACGCTGGTTATGGGGCTTGGGCTGGCAGGCTTGTCGATGGCGAAATGGGGAAGGCGACAACTGACCAAACGGCGGAGCCGCAAGGCCAATATGGGTTGTTCTGATTCGACTCCATAGAAATGACACAGAGCATGAGTGTAGCTACAGCATTTCCGCGCATGACCCGTTTTTTGCGGAGAGGGCTGTCGATCCTCCTGGTGCCGATCGATCTGGTGCGATTAACCGGTTTGTTTGGGTCACTGACGATTGGCTTTGTCGCTCAGAGTTGGTTGAACTACTTTTCTCCCTTTCCGGTCAAGCCCAGAATGGAGTTTTATCCACGTCGTCATTCAAACTCGGAGATGAAGTGGGACAAAAAAAATCGCTTTGTGATCCGGCGAAGGGTGACGCTCATCTTACTGCGGTATTATTGTGGAAACCCGGACGTGAGGCTTGGGGTATTATCGGCGGAATCGGGCAGTCCCGTCGCGGTGGCCCTGACGGCCCGGCAATATCGGCAAATGGCGTTGCGCCTAGGACTCACCTGGCTGCTTGCCCTGGGCTTGCCGCTGGTCGGCGTTCCTGTGGTCGACCACTATACGCACCACCGGGATCGTGCGGCAGCCTTCACACAGGATGGGGATGGGTTGTTCGCAAAACAAGCGTTTGACCGTGCCCGGATTCAATATTTGAATGCCATCCAGCAGCAACCTTCCCTTGTAGCGGCACAGTGGGGGCTGGCGCAGTGCGCGCTGAAACTCAAGCACCCCCAGGAGGCACGCAACGCACTCGAGCGGGTCGTTTCGCTCGAGGTCACCCATCGGCAGGCGCGGGCGGCCTTGGTAGATATCTGGCTGCGCCAGGGCAAGGCCGAACAAGCGCTTGACCACGCGGTTTGGGCTGTCCAGACGGATCCAACTGATGTCAATGCGATGGTGCGGTTAGGGAAGTGTCAGCAGGTGCGGGGCCGACTGACAGAAGCGCGGCAACTGGCGGAAACGTCCTTGGGGCTTTCGCCAGACCATCCTGGAGCACTGTTGCTGGCTGCGGCTGCGGCTGCCGAGGATGGCGACAGCGCTGCGGCACGAGTATTTGTAGATCGGGCCGTGGCTGCGATTCCCGCCGCTGAGTTGGACCGCCTTGTGGTATCACGAATACTGGCCACATGCGGCGACAACGCCGCTGCCCGAGAGCAACTAGAGCAGTTGCTTGCCCAGGATCCCACCCATGGGGTGGCAGTTCAGGAGCTGGCAGAACTGTTGCTGGCCAATGACGATTTGGATGCCGCGATCAGGCAGTACCAGAAATTGACGCAAGTGGCTGTTCCTGACGAATCCGCCCAGATTCGCCTCTGTGAACTGCTGCTGGCCGCCAATCGATTGGATGAAGCACATCAGGTCGGAAAAACCCTCGTTCGCCAGATGCCCGAGAATACGGCCGGGCACATGGTGCTGGCGATGGTCTACTACCTCAAGGGGCTATGGCTCGCCAGCGCGGAGCACTGCCGGGCCAGCTTACTGATTGCCCCCAAGTCCATTCCAGCTCGAACACTTTTGGCCCGGGTGCTCATGCGCCAAGGGAAATATGCGCAGGCGATTCCCTGGTTGCAATCCATGCGGGGGGAGGATTGGCGCAACGTGGATATCCTGCTCATGCTGGCCGAATGCTACGTCGATCAGGGCAATCGCAAGGCGGCCTTCGAACTCTTGGACCGGATTCAGACGCTAAATTCTATTGCGGATGCGCCGTACCTGTTGCGGGCCCGACTCCATGTGGCCGCCGGTGATCGCGACAAGGCCTTTGCGGCCTACCGCAAGGCCCTCGAACTGAATCCCGAGCAACCCGTAGCTCTCAATAATCTGGCGGCACTTCTTGCAAACAATGGCTCCGACGACGAAGCCCAACTTGAAGAGGCGCAGCAATTGGTTGCAGCAGCTTGGCGTTTACGCTCTGACAACCCGGAGATTGCAGAAACGCTTGGCTGGATTCAAAGTCTCCGCGGCGAGCATGCGTCGGCCGTCTCACTGTTGAGCTATGCGTCGCGCTTGCTTCCTCGCCAGCCGCAAGTCCGGATTCATTTGGCCACGGCATTGGTCGGCGTGAACCACATTGAAGAAGCTCGCAAACAATTGGACATCGCCATGGGCCTTGACCCTGCCTTCGCTACGCGGAAGGAAGTCCAATCCCTCCGGAAGAAGCTGGAAGCGGCGCAAGCGGAAAGCCCTGACGGTCCGTGAATTCCTGGGCCGACAGTCGTGGAACTGCGCTCGGCACACGGTTTGCCTGGCGCATTGCCGATGTGGGTGTGCTCGTCTGGCTCGGGGGTGCTCTGGCGACGTTCAGCATTTTCCCCGTGCGGGCGCTCCTGCAAGCCTACGCCAGCGATCCGAACTACTCGCATGGATTATTGGTTCCGTTGGTAGCCCTCCTGCTGGCGTGGCGCGCCCGGGATCGGGTTGGGGCCGTGGAGGCGAACCGGGGGTGGGGAGGCTTTGTGCCGTTGCTGGTGGGCTGTGGACTGGTGGCCCTTGGCCATTGGTACCAGATCGCCCTCCGGCCCGGCTATCTCGGGCATGTGTTTCTCCAGGGAATGGGTTTGCTGGTCGCGCTCGCGGCGATTGTCTGGATTCTTGCGGGACAACACCGTTTCCGGGTTTTGCTGCCGGTGCTGGGTTTTCTGGTCTTCGCGGTACCGTGGCCGGAATCCTTCACCCTTCCGGTCACGACCGCGCTCCAGCGGTTTGTCGCCATCTGCGCCACCCACCTGTTGCGTATGCTGGGTGTAGAGGTGTTCCGGGATGGAAATTTACTGCATCTGCGCACCTGTGTTCTCGGCGTGGCGGAAGCCTGCAGTGGCATCCGTTCGCTGATGGCCTTGTTTGCCACGTCCGCCGCGTGCGCCGTATTCCTGCGGCTGGGCGTCGGGCGTACCCTTCTCTTGTTCGCTTTGGCTCCGGTCGCGGCCGTCGGCAGTAACGTAGTGCGAATCCTTGCCACCAGCATTTTGGTTCTTTTCGGGGGAGAGACTTGGCTCCATGGCCCGCTTCACGACTTGCTGGGATTGGCCGTGGTACTCATGGGTGGCGGGGCCATTTTTGCCGCGGCACAGTTCTTGGGCCGAAGCGTTCCCCGCCCGCGGGAGATATTCCGGCCCCTGGGATTGTCGAAGTCACAGGTGGCGCTTTGGCCGGCTGCCGCCACAGCCGGTGCTTTGCTGCTAGCTGCAGCGCTGGGTATGCTGCACGTGACCCGGCATTATGCGGGCATGATCCGCCCAGAGGCCGATGTTCCCGTCGCGCGCCTGCCGCTGGCAGAATTTCCGTATGCCATCGGTTCTTACCGGTGCACCGACGAATCGCGGCTTTCGGCCAAAGAATACGATATGCTGCTGCCTTCTGAACAAATAGTGCGCACCTATGAAGATCCGCAGGGCAATTGGGTGCTGTTGACCGTGCTGTATTGGGAAGCGCAGCGCACCTTTCCCGGCTCCTCGGCGATCACTCGGTATCCGCATACCCCGTATTCCTGCATGTGGGGTGCGGGGTGGGTTCGTGAAACTGCATATGATCGCGTCATCAGTTCCGAGTGGTTGCCCAATCACAAGCTGTATGTGGGTGGGTTTACCAAGGCAGGGCGAGAACGCATCGTCCTGTTCTGGAATACCAATGCGGAGGAAGACCCCCGGCCGTTTTCCCCGAAGGACCTGCGCCGTCGCGGACGCCTGCTCGTTCAATCCTGGAACAAAGTCCCGGAAGCCATTCTTCCCGCAACCTACAGTGTCCGCGTCGAAACCGATCTTGAAAACCATCCCGCGCAAGCCCAGCAAACGGCACTTGATTTTGCGCACCAAGCGGCAGAAATTCTGCCTGATCATGGGATCGGTTGCCGACCATCGGTCCTTGAACCTGAGCCGGATTAGCTTAAAATCGTTTTTCATACGGATTGAGCGTTGCTTGGTTCCAGTTGCGGGATGGGTGTAACTTGGTTTCAATGTATTGGAGAGTCGGGCATGCTGAAGAACACAAGGCGATGGCGAACAAAGGCAGTACATTGGCAGGTGATGGAAGCCATCCTTCCTAGCCGGACAATCGTTTCGGTGAGCAGAAGTACGAGCGACAGCCGGGAAGTCTCCAAATCTGGCGACTGCGGGGGCAGTCCAAAGTAGGAAATTCCCATGAGCGCAATTCATCATCCAAAGCACCGCATCGCTATCCTGTTGTTGTTGCTTATGCTGGTCAGTCACCGCATAGGCTGGGCTGCTGCGATCCATACCGAGACTTTTGCCAGTGGCACGGCCGGTTGGACAAAGGCGGGTGCCTGGCAAATAGTCGCCACCAATCAGGTCTTGCAGGGCACATTTACCAAACAGCGTGTGCCCTTTCCCGAGACCGGGGCGTTTGTGGCTACTAGCCTTGCCTCCGGCGGCGCGTTCACAGGCGACTACCCGGCCGCCGGGATTCAATTGGTCGGCTTTTCGTTTATGGCGCAGGATGTAGTGCCCTCGGCGGCCTTGTTGCGCTGGTCGAATCCCACCTCCAGCTTTTTTCGCAGCTTTGCTTCAGCCATCACCCAGACCGGGGTGTGGTATCGCTTTGCGTTTTCATTGCGCAGCAAAGACGCGGGGCAATGGGTCGGTGGAACCGCTGCGGCTTTCAACGATGGCCTGCTGGACGTCAAAACTCTGGAAATTCAACTCACCCGAGCAGGCATGGCGGCCCAGCGTTACCATATTGACGATGTGTTTACCGATACGCTGCCTGTGGGTGCTCTCGCGGGTATGAAGCCGCTTCGGGTGATCTGGTCCAGTCTGCGCAGCACCGTCGGCTATGTCGTAGAAGCCGCCGACGATCCCAACAGCTCGTGGAACACGATCGACAGCTTTGTCGCCACAGACGCTACCCACACTTGGCACGACGGAACCGCCACCAACGTCAACCAACGCATCTATCGGCTGCGTTTCCTTGAATATCACTAGTGTACTGTCCGGGATATGTTATCTCTGGGACAGTGCACTAGCCTATTTGTTGTGCCCCAGCAGATCGGGAGGGGGGATGTGCGTCATAAGTAGGACGAATCGTCCCGATGAGCTGCGCTTTGGGGAATCGGGATAGGGCGTCACACTATTTCAAGTCGGTCGACGGACTCGTGTGCACGGGGCGGAAGCCTTGCCAGGCGGTTTTTCCGTGGGTGGTGTCATCGATGGTGATGGTCATCAGGCTGTAGGGTGGCCGTGTGCGTTCGTCTAGGATGGGGATGCCGGCGCGGGCAAAGACCGTGCGTGCATCAGCGGCATAGGCTGATTCCATGATGAGGATATACTGGCCCGGGTGCAGGGGGATGTGGTCGGGTTGCGTTCGGGCAAAGCGTGGATTGTAGGGCAGCGGAATGGTTGCTGTCAGATTGGTTGTGTCGGCGTGGCGGTGCAAGGCGCGTAAGATGCCGCGCTCGGCGACGAGTTGGGCACCGGGCGCCGCGGCCAGCATGTGCTCAAGCTCATCGAGAAGGCGGGGGCATTCTGGCCAGGGGTCACCCGAAGATTCCAGCACAACCAGCTCATCGAGGCGTGGCGGCGCAGGGTTGTCGGGGCCCGGAATGAGGGTCCAGGTCAGCGCGATGCCGTCGATCGGTTCAAAGCGAATATCCATCCAGGGGTGGTGGCCGCGAAAATAGAGGCGGGTGCCGCTGAGATAAGACGCGGCAATCCGACGTTGGCACTCCTGCACGACGGTCCAACGGCCATCCGGCTCTTGCACCTTTACCGTGTAGCGGTAGGGCAGGCCGGGGCTTGCTGGCGCGGAAGCCCGCAACCCGGCGAGGCGGGCGGTAGTCTGAAAGCGGAGGGTCAGGCTTTGGTCGGCCGGGTCGGTCTGTTCCGGCCACGTGGTGGCCGCGGAGCGGTCAAAGAGCGGATGGGCGTCGATTGCACCGGGCCAGCCATCGATGGAGTCCGGCCGACGCGACCGTTCCAGGCGGCGGTTGACAACGGGAGTGTCCAGCAAGACGTAGGGTCCCGCTTTGTGGATATTCCCACGCGGCACATTGACGGCGGCGAAACTGCCGTCCACAAAGGGCAAATGCCGTTGACGGACCAGGTAGGCGTTGTGGTCGCCCAATTCCCAGGCCAATTGGTGATCGAGAAAGCGGTCGCTATAGGCTGACGCAAAGACGGGGTCGGAGTGAGCGAGGAAGGTCAGGCGGGCGCCGTCGTAGCCCTCGGTTTCCGACCCGGCATGGAGCACGGCCTGGTACCCGGCGTCACGGGCGGAGGCAATCACCTGCGAGAATTCTGTCAGGGTCTGCTGGGTGGAGAGGGCGCGCACCCGGGCAGTATGGAGGATGCCCGCGGCATTATAGGCCGCGAGCAACAGCGCCAACGCAAATCCGGTTCGGCGGACCCATGCGGTCGGCGCACTGCACCAGATCGCCATGGTCCAGCTCAGCAGCAGCGTAACGGGCGCGATGAGATAGCGCGGTACGAATCCGGACATTGGGTGGGGGAAATAGGTCAGGACAAAGACGGCGAGGGTGATCAGCACCAGGGGGGTGGAGGAGGGGGGGGGGGGGGTATTGTTGCGGCGG
>JAQUJC010000008.1 GCA_028681135.1 Kiritimatiellia bacterium
ATCGGGCTGGCTCCAATCAAAATCAGGATTTTTACGCTTCATTTCGTGATACCAGATGTGGTCTTCCATTTTGTAAGGCGGAAGTGGACTGGTGCGGTAATATTCTTTAATCATCCACCCATCTTCATATTTTTCAAACCCCCAATAAAAGGCATAGCCACGGACGAACTGCCAGAATATGCGGTCTCCCCCGCCCGTTGCGACAAACTCCATAGTCGTATGCGGAAAATCGCCTTTCACAACATCATTCACCTTACATTTAATCCGATACCAGAAGAGGGGGGCTCGTACACCCCAATTGCTACGATTTTGGAGGCCAGTTATGGCAATCGGAAGAACATCCTCAATGGTTGCTGCAACCACGGTTTCGCATTTATCAAATGAGGCAATCTTTTGGGCGAGATTGGTCCGGGATTCTCCCAGTTGGAAAGGCGGAGTCGGCAACGTGTAGTGATTAGTTGTTTCCGTGATAAGCAATAGATCTTTTACCGTATAATCACACGGTATGGCCCGTAGCTTAACCTCGATATCCGATGCAAATGCTGTTGCGGATACAAAGACCGCTAACAGCGTGTAGAGGGCTGCGGATGTTGCTTTTATTGTATTTATCATATTTCTATTGAACGTCAGGAGCGGGGTGCCCTGCACTTTGTAGCGGGTTCGCTAGGGCCGGTTGTTCGGAATCGTTACTTGGTGATATTTTCTGTCCATATTTATGGAGAATAAGCTTGTCTGAGGTGTGAGTCCCAATTTCCCACCACATCTCGTATCGTCCGTCATCGGATGTTTTTACTTCGGGGAACCAATCCCAAAGGGGCATGACACAGTACCAGGTTTCTTCACCGGGTTGAATAGCCTGCCAGTTGAACCGTCCACGAAAACCGCGTTGCATTATATAGTCGAGGATCTTGCCGTCAGGCGTCTTGAGGTGTGTGATTGCGGTTTCGTTGAAAAATATCAGGCTTACATCAATTTCCTCAACCATGCGGTTTCCGGTGTTCCTTAAGCCAACGCCGATATCGTGCGGTCGCATATACTCACGTCCTGGGATGCCCGCAGGTTTTGGTGGGTTATACTTCAAAATTAACTCCAAGTGATCAAGAGGCAACTTCTCTGCGGGAACTCCGTTCCATAATTCTTTTTCTGTGTATTTGGTTTGTGCCGAACAAAAGGCGGGGAATAACAAAAGGATGAGCAATATTTGTTTCATTTATCTATTACCAGACCTTATAGCTGAAGCTGGATAGGTTCAACCGCTTTGCTGTAAAACAGAGGCGTGCCTGCGGGGGTACCGCGGGCTGCCCGGCAAGCCGGGCCTATCCGCAAATATGAAGCCATGTAACTCACAGGACACGCCATGAAGAAAGCATACCTCGGAATCGACGCGCATAAAGAACAAAACATCATCGCCATCGCTTTGGTTGGAAGGGGGGGGCCAGAGCATCTGATTGTTGGCCTGCTTTTATGCGTTGGCAGGCTGTGCGTAAAGCTTGAGTCCCAGTGCATCAACTACTTTCATAATGGTGCCAAATTCTGGGTTCCGATCTCCAGAAAGTGCTTTATAGAGGCTCTCTCTTGAAAGACCGGCATCCCGAGCCACCTGGGTCATGCCTTTTGCTCTCGCAATATCGCCCAAAGCCTTTGCAACAAATGTGGCGTCACCATTTGCCTCTTCAATACAGGCTTCTAGATAGGCCGCCATTTCCTTCGGTGTTCTAAGGTGCTCAGCAATGTCATATCGAGTTGTTTTTGTTTTACTCATTTCTTCACCCTCATAAATAACGCGCTAGACGTAGCGCTCGCTTGATATCCGATGTCTGTGTACTTTTATCTCCGCCAGCCAGCAATATGATGATCCGAGCCCTCTCTTTCTTAAAGTAAACTCGATAACCAGGCCCACAGTTGATCCGTAATTCTGAGACCCCTTCGCCAATGGGCTTCGCGTCACCAACAAGTCCAATGGGTCAGGCGTTCAACTCGGGCTTGTACCCTTGCGGGGCCTTTTAAATCACGCAATCCATTAATCCATTTGGTGAAGGCAACTGTTTTTCTAATATTGTATCATTTACAATAATAAACATTTCTGTATTTTATCATTCATGACCTATGAAGCGTTATTCGAGCGGTTGGGCGGGCAGGCGTTCTTCGACCTGGCCATGGTGTCGCAGTTGTTTGGCGAGCCACGGGCTTCGCTGCGGGTGCAGTTGTATCGCTGGGCCAGCCGGGGACGGCTGCTGCCGCTGCGGCGGGGGATGTATGCCTGGCCGGAGAGCCATCGTCGGGTGCGGCTGAATCCGGCGGCGCTGGCCAATGCCCTCCATACGCCGTCGTACTTGAGCGGGCTCTGGGCGCTGGGGTTCTACGGCCTGATTCCAGAGCAGGTGGTGGTCTATACCTCGGTGACGACCCGCGTGCCCCGGCGGTACGAAAACCCCGTGGGGACATTTGAATATCGCCACATCAAATCGGGAGCCTTATTTGGCTATCAGGGCATGGAGATTGACGGGGCAACAGTCCAGGTGGCGACTGCTGAAAAGGCGCTGCTGGACTTCTGGCATCTTTCCGCTGGGCCCTGGACGCCGGAGCGCATGGCGGAGATGCGGTTCCAGAATTTCGATGTCGTGAAACCGCGTCGGCTGGTAGGACAGGCCCGGCGCTTTCGGTCTCCCCGGCTGATGGCGGCCGTAGGGGCGTGGAACACCATGGCCCGCGAAGCGGAGGAAGGCACGGTGGCGCTATGAGAGAAGAAGCTCTGGCCCTCGCGCGCGGAAAGGCTGATCCGGCGCAAAAGCTGAACGTTCTGCGAGAATATCTGCAGGTGTGTGTGCTGCGCTCCCTCCACGAGTGCGAAGCGTTTCTTTGCCTTTCTTTCGTGGATGGAACCGCCCTGCGATTCCTGTACAGCCTGCCGCGGTTTTCGGAGGATCTGGACTTCTCGTTGGAGATGAAGGACGGATATGAACCCATCCAATGGATGGAAAAGGTGAAGCGCGATCTGACGGCGGCGGGATTCAATGTTATCGTGAGTTGGAACGATCGCAAGACCGTCCACGTGGCCTGGCTCCGGTTTGCAGAGCTTTTCAAGGCTGTTGACCTTTCCGGGATGGCGAATCAGAAACTCTCTATCAAGCTGGAAATCGATACCCGGCCGCCGGCGGGAGCAGTCACGGTCACGGACATTGTCAACCGGCATAACCGCATTTTCGCCCTCCGCCACCACGATCTGCCGTCGCTGATGGCCGGGAAAGTCCACGCGTTGCTGGTGCGGGCCTATCCCAAGGGCCGCGACTGGTACGACGCGCTGTGGTATCGCGCTCAGCGCCCGCCCGTGGAGCCCAACCTTGCGCTGCTGCAGAATGCGTTGGACCAGACCGAGGGCATCGGGAAATACGACGCCACGAACTGGCAGGAGGCGGTGCGGACGCGTTTAGACGGTTTGGATGCAAAGGTCCTGCGGGATGATGTGGCACCGTTTCTGGAGCATCCCGAAGAAGCCCAGTGGCTTGAGAAAGCCCATCTGCTATCGGTCTTGGGAGGCCCGTCATGAAAAGTGAATCTCAACAGCCAACACCTAATGACCAGGGAGGGGATTTGTAGGCCGGGGTTACATCCCCGGCGGAGTCCCGCCAGCCGTACAAGGCTGGCCTACAAGGGGAGAGAGGGATATCAATATTCAATATTCAATGTCCAATGATCAAATGACCAAGTGGGGGCGTTCAGGATCAGGAGGGGAAGGGCTGAGGGGGGAGTCAATATCCAATAATCAATATTCAATATTCAATGATCAAGTTGGGGCATTTGTAGGCCGGGGTTACATCCCCGGCGCTGGGATTTGGTCCGTGCCAGCCGTACAAGGCTGGCCTACAAGGGGAGGGGGGGAGTCAATATCCAATAATTAATATTCAATGATCGAGTGGGCGTAAATTTATGTGGGAACCGGTCCTGCGAAAATGGACAGGGGCAGGCGAGCAGATCGTTTGGTTCTATAACCAAGGGTGGATGGTCAGCCCCCGCCCCAGCAGGATCAGGACGGCCAAGATTAGCAAGGAAACGATGACGACCTTCTTTCCTTGAGCCTTTTCGCCTTTGGTGAGAAGGCTCAGGACTTGCTCTGTTCTGATCGCAAGGAACAGGGCGAGAGCAACCTGCAACACGGAGGGGATAATCGTGGTCCAGATGGCGGTGAGGCGACCCTCCCAAAGGCCGTAGGCACTCGCTTCTGATATTGCTTTGACAAGGCCGGGGATGGCCTTGGCAAGAATGTATACGCCGACCACTTTGATTCCTGCTTGGAGGACGATGGCGTCCGACAGGACGGGGAGCGGGTCGTGGGCCTCAATCTTGAGGGTGTCGGCCATCCATTCTGTTCGGGCAAGCAGCAACCAGGCCATGCCGAAATTAATGAAGACGAAGCCAAGAATTCCGCCCATCTGGATGGCGAGTTGCCCGAACCCTGACGATTCCATTCGGACCATTTGCCCGATGAAGATGGCAATTGACGGGATGTACATCAGGCCCCAGTAGATTTGGAGAAGTCCAATCAACTTGGCTAAGACAATGAAAATACGTCGCATAGGTTTCCTTTGTTAGAGGCGGATGGCGGTGATTTTTTTGAGGCGATCGATGATGGGCAGGTGCTGGGTGCAGCGGGATTCGCACAGGCCGCATTCGACACAGCGGGCGGCGCCCTCGGGTTGCAGGTTCCAATGCAGGTTGAAGCGGGCGGCGATGGCATCGGGGGCGGCGTTGAGCTGCAAGAGGTTATGAATATCCATATATTGAGGAATGGGAATACCCTGGGGGCAAGGGAGGCAGTAGCCGCAGCCGGTGCACATTTCATTGAAGTCCTGCTCAATGCGGGCGCGGAGGGTGTTGAGATGCTCCGGGGGGTGGGGGGTGAAGTGTTCCACCGCGCGTACGGCGGCGTCGATATGGGCCAGTGAGCTGAAGCCAACCAGGGCAGTGGTGATGGCTGGGTCCGAGACCAGAAAGCGCAGGGCAGCGGTGACGACGTCGGGGTCGTCGGCGCTACGGATGAAATCGAATGGACCGGGGTGTTGGGGAATCACCCCCCCGGCGAGCGGATTCATGGCGACGACGCCTTTATGCAGGCGCGCGGCGGCGGCCACCCCTTCGCGGCGATAGGGGAAATTAATGGCACAGTAGCCGAGGGTGACGAGTTCAATTTCGGGATGGTCGGCGAGCAGGTGGGCGATCTCGGGCCCGCGCATGTGGGTCGAGACGGCCACGTGCTCGATTAGCCCCTCCTCTTTGGCGCGCAGGGCGGTGGCGAGTGCGCCGCCGTCCACGCGCCGCTGCCAATCGGCGGGGTCCAGGACACACCAGATATGGAAGAAGGTGATGCGCTCCACCCCCAGGCGAGAGAGCGAGCGTTCCAGCCCGCGGCGGAAGTCGTCGCCGTTGGCGTCTTGGGACTTAGAAGAGGTATAGAGGGGGAGGGTGGAGGGGGGCATGGTACGCAGGGCTTCGCCGAAAATGGCCTCGCTCTGGTCGTCGCAGTAGAATGGGGCGGTATCGAAATAGGTGATGCCGGCGCGTCGGGCGGCGTGCAGCAGCGCGATAGACGCTTGCTGGTCTTGCGGAGTGGGCAGGCGCATGCCGCCAAATCCGATGGCCGAGATTTCTTTACCGGTGGTACCGCAAGGCGTGTAGCGCATTATTCTCCTTTAAAATGGTTTTCAGGGCTTGACGGTAGCGCATCTAAAAGGATAAGAACAAGCTATGAATCAGCTATCGCATTCATCGGTTGGGTGTCCGGGCGTGAGGGGCGTGGGGCTGGGCATGGGAATAACAGGGTGGATTCTGCTGGCCGCGGTGGTGCTGGGGATCAGCGGCGCGGCCCAGGCGACCATCGACGAGGATTTCGAGTTCGCCACCGGGCTCATTAGTTTCGAGCCGTCGTTTCCGGACTATGCGAAGAAGGTGGTGGATGCCATCCTGCTGAAGGACCCGACCCAGCGTGAGCGCACCAAGATCATCGAGGCCGAAATTCTAATCAAGAACCGCAAGTATGCGGAGGCGGAAGCGCTGGTACGGGAAATGGGGATGGATAATCCGCGGGCGCAGGCGATCAGCCTGGCGCTGGGCAAAAACTATTTTGCGGTGGGGGAGACCGACAAGGCGCGGGAACTTTACGACGCATTTTTCCAATTATATGAAGGCAAGACGCCGACGGACCAGGATGTGGTGTTGCGCTATCGCGATGCTGCCTACCAGTATGCGCAGATGAAGGAGATGATCGACGACTTCGAGGGGGCGGCACTCAGCTATAAGCGCGTGGAAGACATCACGGAGTCCGCCGAATTGAAACGCTCAATGCAACTGGCGCGTGCTCAGGCGCTGGTGAAGGCAGCGGAAAAGAAGACCGGAGATGAAAAAGAAAAGCTGCTTCAAGAGGTTTTGAAGCTGTGCGAAGTCCTACAGTGGGGCGGCATGGACCTACACTTTGTGGATTCCATCGTGATCATGGCGAACGTCGAACTGGCCCGGGGCAATGCCGACGCGGCGCGCAAGGTGCTGATGGACCACATGGACATCATCAAGCCAATTGACGATACGCTCAAGGAATTGGGTTTGCCGTTGCGCGAGAGTCCAATGGCGGGGGCGCGCTCGTTACTGGGGCGCCTGTGGAAAGAGGAAGCCGACCGCCTGGCCGGGCAGGATGACAAGGCGAATGAGGCTATCCGTGCGTACAGCAAGGCGCTGGGTGAATACTATAATGTATTTGTAAAGTATGGCGACAGCCCTTCGGGGCCCACCGCAGGCATCATGGCCAAGGACATCAAGAGTATCCTGGAAACCCAATACGGCAAGACGGTCAAAATCGACCTGGGCAATATCGACCAGCGCAAGGTCGCGGGCACGGAATTCAGGATGGGGGACAATCTGTTTCGCCAGAAAAAATATGCAGATGCCGCAGCGGAATACCTCCGGGTTTTGGAGCAATTTCCGGAAGCCGGCGAGTTATCGATTGGTGCCCTGGGCAATTTGGCCCAGTGCTATATGCATCAGAACGATCATTTGTATGCCAAGATGGTGGCGCTCTATCTGGGCGAGCGGTTTGCAGGCAAGAGCGACATTCCGGCGCGGGCGCTGGTTTCGTTGGGCAAGCTCTACGAAGACAGTGGTAATGTAGAGATGGGCCTGTACATGTATGATCAGTACCTCACGTACTGTCCAACGGATTCGCGTGCCGGCCAGGTGCTCTTTTATCTGGCCAGCAAGGCCGAGCAGGCCAAAGACCAAGAGAAGGCCGACGCCTTCTATGCCAAGATCATTACCGATTATCCCAATGACCAGAACTATACCAAGGCGCTCTCGCGCCGCGCCTGGCGGGCCTACAAAGACAAGGACTATGCCGGGGCGGTCAGGGGGATGAAGCAGTATATTGAGGATAGCAAGGGGCAGCCCAGTCCAACGCTGGCACAAGCGATGTTTGCCCTGGGCGATTCCTATCGCCGGACGGGCCAATTGCCCAACGCTGTGCGGCAATTCAATACGCTGGTCAATGCCCTTTCGCCCGACGGCAATCCCTATGGCCGCAGCGCCGAAGATTTGCAGCGCAATCGTGTATTGCTGGAGCAGGCCCGCTTCTATCTTGCGTTCAGCCTCAGTCGCTTGCCGAGTGATGCCACCCGCAGGGCTGCCATTCTCAAGCTGGATGAATTTCTGGAGTATCACGCAGCCTCCATGCTGGCGCCGAAGGCATTGAACTTGAAAGGCTCGTTGCAACTGGCGCTGAAGGACCCGGCGGCTAATGCGACATTTGCGCAATTAGCGCGGGACTATCCAGATACCGACGAAGGCAAGAATGCCCAGTATGCCCGGATCAATGGCGCGTTGGAACTGGGGCAGTTTGCACAGGCCAAGGAGGCGTTGGGTGCTATGCTGGCCAGTCCGGGCAGTTACTCCGTGGATGAATTTGCCCGGGTGGGCCAGGCCATGCTGGACAAGGAGCAGTGGGTTGAAGCCGCCCAAGCATTTGAGCAGGTGAATGGCAAGACGGAGGAGCGCGCTCTGCTGGAGCGGGCCCTCTACGGAATCGGTGCCGCCCGCTACGAACTGGACGAGTACGCGGGTGCGGTTGAAGTGCTCGACGAGTTGATGCAGCGCTGGCCGAACTCCTCGCTGTTTTATCCGGCGAAATTCACGCTGGCCCGCGCCAATATCCAACTCGGGAATCTGTCGGCGGCCAAAGTGGCGATTAACGACATTTTCAAGTATGCGCGTGATGCGGAAGTGGTCAACGACACCAGCCTGCTCTATGCGGATGTGCTCAAGGCCGAAGGCGATCAAACGGGGGCGCTGGCGGCTTACAAGCGCATGGAATATTTTGGCGGTGGCAAATCGGAGAAGGCGCGCAAGCAAATTGAAACGGCGATTTTGGAAGGCCTGGCCCTGGCCTCGGAGATGGGGCGTTACGCCGAGGTGATTGAAAGCGCGGACCGCTATCTTGAATTGTATCCCACCGGTGAAAAGGTCAGCGAAATCCGCCAGAAGCGCTCAACGGCCAGCCTGCAACTGGCGGCGGAAGTTGCGGCGCCGACAACGAATGCCCCGGCCGCCCCGTGAGTATGCAGAACAGGGAGAAGAACAGCATGAAAAAGACAGTCACACTTGCTTGGATCATTTTGGCGGCGGCCTTTATCGTGGGCGACGCCGTTGCGGCTCCCTATGTCGTGTTGCGCAACGGGCGGCGCGTGGATGGCACGGCCATTCGCGCCCTGCAGAATGGCGACATCAACCTGACGACTCATCAAGGCATCCAGACATTCCCCAAAGGCAGCTATACGATGGCGGTGGCCGACAAGCCGGCAGAATACGATCAGGCAGTCGCCGCAATGCGGGCCGGCAAGCATGATGCCGCCATCAAGTTGCTGGAAAACATAGTGACGCGCTATCGCTATCTGAACTGGGATGTTGAGGCCGCCAAATTGCTGCCCCAGGCCTTGCTGGGTAAAGGCGATGCCGAGGGGGCTGTGACGGCATACACCAAGCTCTTCACTCTTGCGCCCGCCCAAAAAAAGGACTCCGATCTGGCCTGGGGCATGCGCAAGGCCCTGTTGGCGGCCAAGCAGTTTCCGGCGCTCACCCGCGAACTCGATGCGGTGACGGCAGCCGGCAGCCGTCTTGATGCAGCCCGTGCCCAGATCATGCGCGGGGATATCCAGGTGGCGCAGAACAATCTGGACCAGGCCGTGCTGGATTATCTGCGCACGGCCATCCTGTTCCAGGATATCAAGGATCCGGCCATCCAGGGCGAAGCCCATTTTAAAGCGGCCCAGGCGTTGGAAAAAATGCGCGAACCGCGGGCCAAAGATATGTACCGGCGTTTGGTCGAAAAATATCCGTCCGCCCCGCAGGCCGCGCAGGCCAAGGCGAAACTGTAAACCCTAACCGATATAGAAAACGAGCAAGGAGAATACGTTATGTCCAAAAAATCTCTGATGGTACTGTGGTTGGTGGTGATAGCCGCCTTGGTGATTGTGCCGATGGCCGGCTGGGCGCAGGATTTGGTGATGGATGAAGCAGCGAATGCTGAAGCGGCAGAGGATGCGGGCAGTATGGGGTTGTGGTCTATCATTGCCGGCTCCGGATGGCTGGGGATTATCCTGTGGACCGCTTTGCTCGGATGTTCCGTGGCGGCGGCCTGGCTGGCGATCGATTTCTCGATTACCGTCAATCCCAAGAAGATTATTCCGGATTCGCTGGTGAACGATGTCCGCGAGGCCATGGAACAGGGCGACGTGATGAAGGCCATGCAACGCTGTGAAGAAGAGCCGGGCGTATTGAGTTCGATTCTGCTGGCGGGCTTCAACAACGTGAAGGAAGGCTTTGAAGTGATTCAGGAACAGGTGGCATCCGCCGCTGACCTGGAAAGCGAGAAACTGATGCAGCGGGTGTCCTATCTGAACATGTGCGGCAGTATCGCGCCCATGCTCGGGCTGTTGGGAACGGTGCAAGGCATGATCATGGCGTTTGCCAACTTGGCCAACACGCAGGCGGGCGCAGCCCAGCAATCTATGCTGGCGATGAACATTGCCCAGGCCCTCTGGACGACGGCGGCCGGCCTGTGCGTCGCCATTCCGTCGGTGTCGCTCTTCACCTATTTCAAGAACCGCCTCTCCCGTATCATCTTGACCATGGAGGGGTTGACCATTGACCTGATCAAAGCCCTGCGCAATGTGGAAATAGTGGAAGAATAAGTCTGCGTGCCCCAGAGGGGATCCGAGCATGAAAAAGAATCATCCAGATGCCCAAGTCGATATGACGCCGATGATCGACGTTGTATTCCAGTTGATCATCTTCTTTGTTGTCACGGCGGACATGGCCAACAAGGCGATGGACACCCGCGTACGCATGGCCATGTCGCCCAACGGTCCGGTGGAAGAGCAAAAAGACCCCCGGACGGTGGTGGTGGATGTGGAACGCGATGGGAAGATCGCCCTCATGAAGACGCATCTCAGCGAAGGACAGCTTTATACGGTCCTGCGCAACGCGGTGAATACGTCTGGCCAGGGGACGCCCATTGTGATTCGCGGCGACCACATGGCCAAACATGAGGATATCAAGCGCGTAATGGATATTGCTGGCAAGGCGGGGCTGTGGAAGATTCGTTTCGCCGCGCTCAAGGAGATGGCCGACTAGGCCGCGTCCCAGGAAAGGGAGTTCCATGCCAAGACAACGAAAACGACCCGAAGCTCCTGAGGCCGAACTATCCATGACGCCGATGATCGACGTTGTGTTTCAGTTGCTGATTTACTTCATTGTCACCATCAAACCGATTGATGTGATCACCAATTTGGATGTGTTTCGTCCTGCGCCGGACCCGAACGCGCCCAAAGACGAGAAACCGCCTCAACTGGTGCGTCTGGGGGTCTACCAAGACGGGTATTCGGTCAATGACAACCCCGTCAGCATTGAGGCGTTGGAGAAAGCCCTGGGCCGTCTGGCGGCTATTGATGCGGGTCAGACCATCATGATCACCGTTTCAGCGGTAGCCGAGCACGGCAAGTTGATTAATGTCCTGGATTTGTGTGCCAAGAATGGATTGCGGAGTCTCTCCGTGGTGAGTGCATCGAACTAGAGTGTAAACGGAGAGCCTTATGGATACATCCCTCAGGTCGCTGTATAAAAATGTGTTTGAATGGCTGGCTGGGCCCACAGGCTCTGTCATTCTCCACGCTGCCCTGATTGTGGCGCTCCTGTTTTTTGTGAATCTGGCCACCAAGGAGGAAACCACCGAAATTGAAGTCCAGGTGATCGAGGTCGATGAGCAAAAATTGGATGACCTGATCGAAGACCTCAAGCCGCCCGAGGAATTGCCTGATCTGGTGGACACCATTACCCCGCCGGATGTCGACATGGATATGACGCCACCGCCGGACATCCAGGACTTTGCCGCCGCGCCGGTCATGGACTCGGTTGCCGAACTGGATATTGCTTCCGATGCACTCAGTCCAATCATAATGAAGAACCTCGCACCCGGCAGCATGTCCAATCGCAGTGGCGGGGGCCGCCAGGCGGCCATTGGCAAGTATGGCGGCGATTGGGGAAAATATGCCGAGGCCGCGGTGCTACGCGCCCTCGAATGGCTGCGCATTAATCAGAATCCTGACGGTTCGTG
The DNA here is from genome assembly GCA_028681135.1 of Kiritimatiellia bacterium. Taxonomy (GTDB): domain Bacteria; phylum Verrucomicrobiota; class Kiritimatiellia; order CAIQIC01; family Lenti-01; genus JAAZFE01. Next base: position 11,648 of record JAQUJC010000008.1, read on the forward strand.
GGGGACGAATGACACGGAAGCGTATGCCGGCTTGGCCATCCTGACCTATTTGGCTCACGGCGAGACCACCGCATCCGACAAATATGGCCCGACGGTCGAAAAGGCCATTCGCTATCTCGTGGCCCGCCAAAATAAGAAGGGCGAATTTGTGAAGACGACAGGGGCGGGCGGGGTGTACGGCCACGCCATTTGCTCGTATGCCATCAGCGAGGCTTATGGGATGACGCGCATTCCCTCGCTTAAGCCGGTCATGGAACGCGCCATTCAGATGCTGATTGACGGCCAGAAGCCGCATGGCGGGTATGTCATGTACACTTTTGGCAAGGGCGACAATAGTCGTTGGGACGTTTCCCTGACGGGATTCTGTGCGCAGGCGCTCAAGGCGGCCTTTATTGCCGGCGCCGACAACCCAAAATTGAAGGCCACCATGGATAATGTGGTGCAGTTCTATAAAGATAAGCAGAAAGAAGACGGCAGTTTTCCCTATTCGGCCTCCAATCCCGGTCGCCAGCCCAACATGACTGGGGTGGGGGTTCTCAGTTTGCAATTGCTGGGACATTCCACGGATACCTCCACGCGACAGGGGCTTCAATATCTGCGCGGTGCCACGGCCAGTTGGTCGAAGCCGCCACCGGCGCCCATTTATTCCTGGTACTACGTCACCCAGGCCAAATTTCATCAGGGCGGCACCGATTGGAAATCGTGGAACAACAAGGTGGCGCCGACGTTGATTAAAAACCAGAATGAGGATGGCAGTTGGCTCTCGCCCGGGCTGGCACTGACTGGCGATGGTGTCACGCGCGAATATCGTGGGCGGGACGAAATCAACAGCAAGGTCTATGCCACCACGCTGGCCGCGCTGTCGCTGCAGGTCTACTACCGCTTTCTGCCCACCTATCAGCCCATCAAAGACGAGGTCATCGACCAAACGTCGGGCGACGACATTCAGATCGAAATTCTCTGATTGGTGCCGATCAGTGCCCCGGTTGAGGGCTGGACAACAGCGGGAAGCTGGGGTAGGCTGACAGTCAGACAAGGAGGCGGTCATGGATACGTCAATCAAGGCCCTGCACCACAACCTCGCGGAATGGCTGGCGGGCCCCTCAGGGGCCATCTGTTTGCACGTGCTGCTGATTCTGGTGCTGTTTGTTCTGGTGGATTTTTCCCCACGTCCCGATGAGCCGCACGCCATCGAAGTGACCTATGTCGATGTGCCGGACATCGAGATCGATTTGCCGCCACCTGCGCCGCTCCCGTTGCCTTCGTTGGAGGTATTGGATCCCGATTGGACGCCTCTCCAGCCGCCGGACTTTTCGGCCGAGGTGGTTGCAGCACCGAATGTCGCCGATTTTACCCCGCCCGACTTGACGCCGCCGCCCTTGTCGGCATTGACAATATCTCCGGCGATCAGCCCCCTGATTGTGCGCAATCTGACGGCGGGGCAATTGCGGCAACGGCTTGGCGCGGCGGGTCATGCCGCCGCCGGCCAGCGCTATGGCGGCGACCATTGGGAACATGCCGAAGCGGCGGTTAAGCGGGCTCTGGAATGGCTGCGCCTTAACCAGAATCCCGATGGCTCTTGGGGCACGGTGGACCGCGAGGCCTATGCAGGGCTGGGTCTTTTGACTTTCCTGGCGCATGGCGAAACCACCGCATCGGCCCTCTATGGCAACACCGTCCGGCGAGCTTTGCACTATCTGCTCGCGCGCCAGAACGACGCCGGCGAATTTGCCCCCACGGATACCACTGGCGGCACCTATTCCCAGGCCATCTGCGTCTATGCCGTCAGCGAGGCCTATGGAATGACGCGCATTCCGTCCCTGCGGCCCGCCATGGAGCAGGGCGTTCAGGTCATTCTCAAGGGGCAACAGGTCGGCGGCGGATTTGATTATCGCTTTGCCCAAGGGGAGCGCCGTGATACGTCTTTGGGGGCCTGGTGCATGCAGGCCATGAAGGCTGCGTATATTGCCGGTGCCGACAATGCAGGCCTCAAATCGGCCATGAACCTCGCCGCTGCCGATCTGAAAGCCGTCCAGCGGGATGACGGACGATTTTACTATACCGGCCGCAAGAGCCGTGCCACCGACAGTCTTACCGCTGCCGCTGTCCTGGGCCTGCAATTGATGGGCCATGGCCGGACGGCCGCTGTCCGGCGCGGATTGGACGCCCTGCACAATGCCCGCTGCGACTGGCGTAATCCCCCGGCCTGGCCCATGTATGCCTGGTATTACATGGCGCAGGCGAAATTTCACCAGGGCGGCAGCAACTGGCGACAGTGGAACAATCAATTCGTGCCCGCATGTATTGGCAGCCAGAATCCGGACGGGAGTTGGGTGTCCGCCGGCTTGGCCCTGCTGTCGGGCACCACGGGCCGTGAAAATTATCACCCCGTCTATTCCACCACGCTCGCGGCGTTGTCCCTTCAGGTCTATTATCGCTTGCTCCCGACGTTTCTGCCCATCGATAAACAAAAAGTGGGGATCGAGTCGGACGACGATATTCAGATCGAAATTCTCTGATTGTCTGCTCTGTTTTTGGCGCATTTCCAATTAGGGGTCAGCAACGGCCCATCGGGACGATTCGCCCTGCCCTTGACGCCTATTCCCGCTTCCCGGTAGGGCGAACCGTCCCCGGTGAGCCGGATTTTGAGCGCGGCAAAGACACTTGCACTGAATTGCAGGGGCGTCTCTCAATGTGGGCGCATCCCCGGCTCCCCATCCCCCGGCTGGATTTTCACCGGCGCGGTATCGATTAGTCTTGAATCCAGCGCTCAATCAGTGTAACGTTTCTGCATTCTCGTTGTATTGGGTATTGCCGTTGGTTAAAACAAAAAGCAGGAGCTTGTCATGAGGTGCATGAAAGTGGTCGGAGCAATGTGGGTCATGGCGGTTCTGGCGCTGCCGGTGGTGTGGGGGAACGAAGAGATTCCGGCGGCGTGGTATGGGAGTCAGCCGGACGTCTATGCTCTGGTTTCACGCGACACGGCGGGCGACAATTCCCATGCCTACACGCCCAGTCCCGAGCAATGGCGCGACAAAAACATCTACCAGTTGTTCACCGACCGGTTTGCTACGGATGGGGTGGACCGGCTGGCGGGCTACAAGCCGGCGTGGACCAGCGATGGCAAGGAGTATCCCTACAACCGCAATTTCCACCACGGCGGCAACTGGAACGGCCTGCGCGGCCAACTGGACTATCTCCAAGGCCTGGGCGTAACGACACTGTGGATTTCCGGTGTGCAGCAAAATGACCAGGGCAAGGACCCTAACTACACGCCTTATCACCAGTACCATGCCGAGAACTTTTTCAAATGCGATCCCGCGATGGGCACGTTCCAGGATCTCAAGAACCTGATCGACGACTGCCATAGCCGTAATATCTACGTCATTCTTGATGTTGCCCCCAATCACCTCTGCGATAAAAACGGCATCAATACCGGCAACGAGGACGACGATAAACAGTATTGGCCTGACGGCCACGGCTCCTTCGGCTGGTGGAATGATGGCAACAAACACGCCGCACCTTTTGACACGCTGGATTATTTCCATCCCAACGGCACGATCAACTGCTGGGACTGTTGGCCGGAACAGATCATGGGGCAGTTCAAGGGCACCGATGACCTGAACTCCGAGCATCCCGAGGTGCAGGAGATTCTTCTGAAGGCCTTCAAGAACCTGATTGACGCAACAGACTGCGACGGCTTCCGCGTGGATGCCATCAAACATGTGCCCTACGACTGGTGCCGCGATTGGGCGCAGGATATCCGCGATCACGCCGCTTACCGGGGCAAGAACAATTTCCTGATGTTTGGCGAATTATTCAGCTACGACAACGCTGCGCTGGCGGGGTGGTGCGCCGATGGCTACGGCTTTAATTCCGCGTTGCAGTTCCCGATGATGCAAGCGATGAAGAACGTGTTCGGCAGCGGCTATTCCTCCTATCAACTCGGGCAGGAAATGGCCAACCTCAGCATGTATGGCGCGGGCAAGGAGAACGTCATTGCCTTTCTCGACAACCATGACGTGGACCGGTTTGCTCTCTCTTACGGCGGCGGCGATGCCGCGACGGCCAAAGCCATTATGAGCCCGGCCATGACCTTTCTCTACATGGCCCCGCCGGTCCCGCTGCTGTATTACGGCACCGAGCATATGTTTAATCAGGGGCAGCACGCCAACGGCAGCAACCGGACCTGGGACAACCCGGACGATGGCGACTGGCAACGCGAGTGCATGTTCGACAAGGGCTTTCAGCCTGGCAATGCCACGGGCGACATGTTTAGCCAATGGGCCAAAGATCGTGGGCTCTATAGCCACATCGCCTGGCTGAACACGCTGCGCAACAAGAGCCGGGCCCTGCGCCGCGGTGGTTTTGAACAGCGCCGGGCCAGCGATGGCCAGGGCATCTATGCCTTTACCAAATGGTACGACGACGAGGTGGCGTTGGTCATTGTCAACACGGCCGATACCGAAATGGACCTGGGCGATATCTGGGCCGGCAAAGGCAGCACGGAATTCAAGGAAAACGGCGACGGGGCTGGGTTCACCTCGGAGGGCGACGGCAAAATCGCCTTCGGTGCCACCAAGATTCCCGGCAAAGGTACCAAGATTTACATCGCCAACTTCATCGACAACTCTGCCGACGTGTTTGGCGGCGGCGGCACGCCCACGACTCTCTGGGCACGCGGCACCTATGGCTATCCAACCGAAAGTGCCACGCTGGCGGACACCATCTACATCAATACCGAGGCCGGCCCGCTGGGTAGCGTCGCCAAGGTGGAGATCATCTACGGGGTCAATGATCCCACCGGTGCCTGGCCCAAGGTGGAAATGGCGATCAATACGAATTGGGCGTCCGCCCAGGGCGCGTGGTACCACTACGAACTGCCGGCCAGTGAATTGGAAGTCGGCACGCTGAATTATGCCATCTGCGTCACCAGCACCAACAGTGACGAGTTCTGGGACAACAATGGCGGCGGCAATTACGTGATGGACATTTTGGATGCCCCGGCGGAAGCGGACTTCACCTTCCAGAACGTGTCGGCCAACCCGGTGAACCCGGCGCCGGACAGCAGCGTGACCGTCACCGTCACCCTTCTGACCGACGCCGCGACAGGCGTGGACGATCTGGCGTGCGAGATTGGCTACGACATCTTTGATCCGGCCACGAACCCGGCTCCGGTCTGGCCGACCACCCCGATGGCGTTCAGCAATCACTACGTCTACACCAACGGCAGCGTCACCAGTCGCCAGAGCACCTTCACTTATACGGTGGACAGCGGGCTGAACGGCGGCCACGTGATGGAGTATTACGTCGTGGCCAGCAACGGCACGCCTGCTGTGCTTTACGCCAACAACAACGGCGACAATTATTCCGTCGTGGTTCAGGATTGGCCAGCCGTGCCCGCCGACATCGTCATTAGCACCTCGAACCAAACCACGCAGGCCTCCAGCGCCACTGTCGGCGGGACCGCCGGCAGCAATCTCGGTGGCAGCCTGTATTGGACCAATGCCCTGACCGCTGAGTCTGGCGCTTTCCCTCTGGCCGGCCACTGGAGCATTGCCGTGCCGTTGAACGTCGGCACCAACGCCCTCACGGTCTATGGCTACGAAGCCGGCACCATCGCGACCACCGCCCAGGACAGCGCGGCCAACTACACGACGTGGGACGACGGCGACAACCAGGGCACGGGCTTCGGGGACTGGGAGTTCAACCATACCCAGGACGGCACCACATCCTGGGCCGGCGTGTTTGTCGGCAATCCCACCAATGCCGGCATCAACGGCTTTGGCGAAAAGGCCTTCGGGTTCTATGCGAATCCGCCCGGATCGGGTGCCAACGCCGAAGTCCTGCGCAGTTTCAGCAACGCGATGCCCGTGGGCGCCACCTTTAGCTTCGACTGGGGCGTGAATTGGGACAGCAACGTGGAAGGCTCCTACCGCGGCTTCAGCCTGCTGGCGGGGGACACCGAGCTGGTCTACGTCAACATGAGCAACAGCGCCACCATCCAGATCAATGGCAGTTCCATGTTCTCGAATATGGGGGCACAGGCCATGCCGCTGAGCTTTGAATATGTGGCCGATGGCAACATCCGCGTCCAGGGCACGGGCCGGGATGGTTCAGAAGCCTATGACCAGACGCTGTCCGTTCCTTCTGGCGCACCCAACAAAATCAAGTTCTACTTCAACGCCTCGTCGGTGCCGGATGCGCCCAATCAGGACAACCGCCAGATGTACGTGGACCACTTCCAGATTAAGTCGGCAGGCTTGGGTGACAAGAAGCAGGATTCGGTGACGATCACCCGCGAGGACGACGGCAAGCCCCGGATCGAATACACGGGCTCGCGCTCGCTGACGCTGGGCGAGGGTGGGGCACCGTTCGACCTGGACTTGAGTCTGGCAAATGCAACGGCCTCGAGCTGGAGTGCGGCCCTGACGACGATCGGCGGCTCGCACGTGCAGTCGTGGACCGGCGTGGCTGGCGCAACCTGGAACTGGGACTGGACGGCCTATGCCGCCGGGACCTGGCGACTGCGGGTGACGGCCCATGCCCCCGGCGGTGCCGCCATCACCAACGCGACGCTGGTGCTGACGGCCTCGGAAAGTAATACCTATGCGCTGGGCAATGCCTGGCACTGCCCGACCAACAGCGAGCCTTATGCAGAACAGTACATGCGCCACCCGGTGCAGCCTTCCGAAGGCGACACCATCGAAATCCATGTGGGCAACTATCTTCCCGACGGGGACATGACTGGCGGCTCGCTGTATTACCGCTATGGCACCAACGGGGCCTGGAGCAGCTCCGCCCTGAATTGGGCCACCAACACGAATGAGGGCAATAATCAGTTCTGGGTTGGCACTCAGGTGGTGCCTGGCGGGCAGGCCGGTGGCACATTCCAATACTATCTAAAGGTGGAATACACTAACGGCACCTCCCCGCTGACGACGTATGTCGCGATGCAGCCGGAGCAGTCCGCCTTGTACTCGCTCTTCAAGCGCGAAGCGGCCGCCCAAGCCATCCCGTTCGAGGTGGGTATTCTGGATACCGCAGGCGAAGAGCCGGGCTACATCTGGCACGGCGGCGACATCACTGCCGCCGGCGCGGCCAGCGTCCAGATCGGAGCGAAAATCGGCTTCATTACGAATAACGTGAAGTGGGCCACCGAGGCCATCGTGCGCTACCGCGTTAAAATCGAAGATGAGGGCACTCCCCAGGTCAGAGGCGTCACCAAGATTAAGAAGTCGCCTCGTGACATAGGCCGCCGTTCCTGGAATGCGCTGACCAACCAGGTCAGTATGGTCTATGACAGCGAAATCGAAGACCCCAGCCCCAACGGCAATGCCATGCGCTGGGTGGCTAATCTCACCGACAGCAACCTGCTGGATGAACGAGCGGTGTTGGTCTACGAAATCTATGCTCGTGGCACTAATGGTGTCTGGCGTCAGGCGGAGTACAATGCGGGCGGCGGCGCCTCGACCTTCGAGTTCCGCCTGTTTTCCGATGGCTCCGGCGACTTGCAGGTGCGCGGCGCCACCCGGGACTATGACAGCGGCTGGATGGTCGCTGACTATACCACGACCAAGTACTTCATTGACGAGGCCGACTCAACGGATGCCGTGACTCTGCAAGTCCAGTATAATGCCCCCGCCAATGCCCAGAAGGTGGAACTCTTCACCAATGTGGGTCGGCGCGACCACGCCGATGCCGATATGAATGGCGACGGCTGGCCGGATGGCATCATCCCGCCCGACGGCAATTCCGTGACCGCCGAAGACACCTACGCAGTCGATGCCGGTTACTGGCAGGCCATTCCCATGACCCTGGGCGCTGGCGGCTGGGAGAAGACACTCACCGTCAATAAATGCGGTGCCTATCGCCTCAGTGCGCGCTTCATGGCCGCCGGCGAAACCAATGGCAACTGGACCTGGTATTCCGAGGGCCCGGAAGGCGCCATCCGCCGCGACCACGCCATCGTCATCTCACCGCGCAAGGCGCTTGCCCAGACGATGTACGAGCTGAATGTCTTTACTGTCAAGGCGACCAATACGGCCCAGGATGGCCGCGGCACATTTGAAAAATTGTCCGAAAAGCTCACCGCTGGCGGGGACTTCGACGAATTCAGTCTGGAATACCTGAACAAGCTGAACGTCAATTGCCTCTGGTTCCAGCCCATCCATCCCTCAGGCGGCGAGCGCGTGGAGAACGATCCCGCCACTGGGCAGCGCTACTGGCCAGGTAGCCCGTACGCCACCAAGGACTACTTCTCGGTGAATCCGGACATGTCCGACGCGGCCGACGAAGCCTCCGCCGTGGCGGCCTTCACGAACTTTGTGCGCTTGTGTGACCGCGCCCGCGGCGAAACCATGGACCCGGGCGACCGGGAGCTGAACACCATTAACGTCATGCTCGACGGCGTGATGAATCACACCAGTTGGGATGCGGTCTATGGCGAGGGGCTGGCCGCCGCGACGAATGGTCTGGGTGCGGCTGCCATCACTGAACTGACAAACGCCTATGGTAATATTTCTACCCTGGGGGTGGAGGATCGTATCGCGACCACCGGCACGATGGGCATCAACTGGTATTCGCACACCACCAATTACGCCATGCCCGCGACCTTCTACAATAGTGCCACCAACAATGACATTGGCGTCGCACCCGAACGCGTGGACTTTGGCAAATGGGATGACGTGGCCGAGCTGCTCTACGGCAACTATTCCACCATGATTCGCTTCGATGACCGCACCCAGGCCCAGAAGGACAGTGGCGAGCTGACCGAAGAAACCAGCCGGATGTATAACGAAGATGATCAGTACTACTACGACCAGATGCTCCCGGCAACCAAACTGCTGTGGAAGTACATGGCCAGCTACCCCGAGTATTGGCTCAAGAAGACCGGCCATGCCGGTGTCAATCAGCCGGGTGTCACGGACGCCAACGGTGTTCTGAAAGATGACTATGGCATTGATGGCCTCCGCTGCGATTACGCCCAGGGCCTGCCCAGCCAGTTCTGGGAGTACCTCATCAACCGGACGCGCTCCCAAAAGTGGAACTTCCTGTTTATGGCCGAGTCGCTCGATGGCGGACTGGTCGGCAAACGCTCAAATCGTCATTTTGACATTCTGAACGAGAATATGGTGTTCCGCTTCACGCAGGAGAAGGTCAGCGAGCCTGCCCCCTTCCAGGCCGCGCTGGAGCAACGCCGCACCCTGTACGGCAACGGCATCATCCTGCTGAACCTGACCAGCCACGACGAGCCCTTGCCTTTTGGCGACCCGTGGGCAACCGCTTCCCGCTATGCCATGGTCTCCGCCATCGATGGCGTGCCGATGATTTTATACGGCCAGGAACACGCCATCAGCCCCTATGCCGGTACTAACGATACCATCAACGCTTGGAAAGGCTTCTACTTCTTCGAACAGAACTTTGGGAAGTGGATCCCGCACTTCAAGAAGTGGAACCAGATGTATGTCTGGGAGGACCCGTGCTATCCCGTCGGGGATTTCCGTGACTCGCGCGCCATGGCCCAGCTCTATGCCCGCATCAATAAGGCGCGCCTGGCCAGTCCGGCTCTGCGCAGCCAGAACCGCTGGTTCCTCAACGACAACCCACGCATGATGACGGTCGCTAAGTGGGAAGAAGAAGGTGCCAATCCGAATATTCGAGATTCCGTCATTGCCAGTGTGCTCTTCATGAACGAAACCGAAGACTCCTCCGGCTTGACCGGCGACGCCCAGACCTATGACCTCTCGCCCTTCGCCGACAAGCTGGGGCTGGAGAACCGGGCCGACCGCCTCTACAATATCCGCAACCTGGCCGCCGCCGACACCAATGCGTTGATTTGGCCGACGGCCAAGGCCGGGTCCGATATCATCACCAACTTCTACGTTGGGTTGGATGGCGGAATGGACGACACCAATGCCGTTCCGGAGAAAGTCTGGGCAGATAATGCCGTGGTGCAATTCCTCCAGTTTGTGGATGTGAGCGACTACTCGGCGCCTTCATTCGATATCGGGCCCATCCCGACGGACAAGACTGTAGGCCAGGCCGTCGCCATCTCCGTGACCGCCACCGGCGACGGCGAACCCGTCGTCACCCTGACCAATGCGCCGGCCGGCCTGGAAGACAGCTACGCAGATGACACGCTGGCCTTTACGCCGAGCGCGGATGGTGAGTTCACCTTCCATTTCCTGGCACAGAACCAGCGTAATGCCGCCTTCGCCACAACAAACTTCAGCGTGACAATTCTCGCTGGCGGCGGCGGCACAACGCAGGAGGTGACCATTGCCGAAATCAGCAATATCACCACCGGTGGCGGCCAGTTCGGCTTCCGCGCGGCGCTACCAGATTTGCCGCCCAGCGTGACCAGCCTGCCGGTCTACACGGCCGACTCGATCACCAATGGCGACTGGAACTGGACGTTTTATACCACTGTCACAGTGACCGCCGGCCAGGCCGATGTCACGGTGCCGGTGGCAGACAAGTCCATGATCACCCTCGGCACCCCCCCGGGCATCGACTAAACCCTCTTTTTATAGGACCCCCCCCGGGCTTGCCCCGGGGATGGTTAGGCTGGCTGTGCAGCCATTTAGACAGGATTTACAGGATTGCGCAGGATTCCGATTCGGAACCGTCAAACTAACTACGAAAAGTGCGAAATTCACGAAAGGTTCCCGGAGGGGCATCCGTCTTGCCCGAGCTCTGTTGTTTCGCGTTGAGACCAAATCCCCCGGGCTTGCCCCGGGGATGGTTAGGTTGACTGTGCAGCCATTTAGACAGGATTTACAGGATTGCGCAGGATTCCGATTCGGAACCGTCAAACTAACTACGAAAAGTGCGAAATTCACGAAAGGTTTCCGGAGGGGCAGGCTCCGTCTTGCCTGGCTACAACGTCCTGTTTGATCCGGCCGTCAGAAAATATCTGTCTCGGTTATTATAATAACCGAGACAAAGTGGAGCGACAGATTGCTGCCGTCACATGTGGCCGCGCCATGTCTCACCATGTAAAAACGTAGCCGTATTCGCGAATTTCAAGGGGATGGCCCGGAGGGGGCGGCAACTGAACTTCGTTCCTGACGCAGGCTCCCCAGATTGCCGGGTGGAGCGTTGACGCGCCGCGACTGAGTCTGGCTGGGGGCGAGTCGTTCCTGCCGGAAACCGCCCCCCCACATGCGTTTGTGCAGTCTCAAGACGGGAGGGGACCTACTGTTCATGCGCTATGAGCGCTGAGGGGGAGTGGCGGGGGGCGCGCCTCCAGTTCAGAGCGGTATGAGAAATGGCGTGGCCCGGTCAGGACTGTAAACAGCCACGGCTCACCCGGAGGGTTCGCCCTACCAATGGCGTGTAATGCTAGTTTTGGGTGGGGCGAGGCATTCCTGCCGGGCCGAGGCATGATTACCTTAAGACCGACTATTCTTTGGCGGCTTGCGCCACGGTGATCAGTTCGCGGACGCGGACGATGGCTTCGCCCCGCAACGGAAAGTGCATCACAAAGGCTTTGGATGATCCCACATCCGGCTGCCAGCCAAAATCAAACGTCTTGTGTCCAATAAACTTTTCATAGGCCACTTTGCCGACAAAGCAGACGACTTTGGGTTTTTCCGTTTGGATCGTTCGCGCGATTCGGGCACGGCCCGCGCGCTCCTCGCCCTTGCGCAGCAAGGTAATGTCGCGCGTTGGCCGGTTGATGATGTTAAGGAAGCCCAGCCCATAGACGGCATTGAACTTCTTCTTATACACGGCCTGCAAGGTCGCATCATTGCGTAATTCCTCTCTGGATTCCGCAATGAGCCCGGCCCGCGAGAGCAGATACCAAAACATTTTATTATTGGAAAACGGCACCCCCCGGCGGTAGGAGCCAGGGTGGGGATTGATCCCGGCAAACAAAATGCGGGGGGTGTGGGTGGTATAGCGAATCACGGCGGTGCCTGCTTAATCGACGTATTCTTTCAAGACCACCGCTTCGTTATGTTCGGTGTCTCTGGCCCCATACAGGAGCGTGACGGGCCCGTGCTGTGCGAGCGTTTCAATCTTTTGCAGCAGGGGCTTCTTGGTTTTGAGCTCCTGCCGGTATTTCGTTTTGAACGCGGTCCAGCGGTCCGGGTCGTGACCGAACCACTTGCGCAATTCGGTGCTGGGGCCGAGGTTCTTGAGCCACAGATCGACCTGGGCTTTTTCTTTAGTCAATCCGCGCGGCCAGAGCCGGTCCACAAGGATGCGTGTGCCATCGGATGCGGCGGGAGTTTCGTAGACGCGTTTGAGGGTAATCATGGTGACCACCTCCGGGCAATCTGTTCGGCCGGATATCCCGGGAACCAATCCTGTTTGAGGTGGTCCGCCGGAACGCCCAGGTCTTGGAGCATCTGGTCGAGGTGTTCGACCATCGGTTCGGGGCCCGACACATAAAAGAGCGGGGTTTTCAGATCGGAGACCTCCATGACGTCGCCAGCGTTTAATGGTTCGAGCGCCTGTTTGAAGGTGCTGCCCTTTTCGTCCATGAGGCGGGGGGTGAGCATGACAGTCTTTTGGGAGGGAGCGGACGCAATGGTAAACCACCGATCCGAGCCGCAATTATCCGTCGGTTCATGGTGCAGTACACAGTATAACAATTGCCCGGCGGTCCAGGAGAGGGGCGTGGCCGCTTTACAGATATACGACATTGCGCCGGGGCCTTCGGATTGCTTGGATTGGAGTCGTAATTCCATCACATCTTCTTGCTTTGGCTCGAACTTTAAGTTTACCACAGGCTTGTAAAAGGGGCAAATACGAGGGGGGGGAGGTGGGGCCGCGTTTTCCACAGTGTGGAAAAATAGTTTCCATAGCGTGGAAAAATCGCCCAAAAGTTTTCCATAGCGTGGAAAAATTGCGAAAAAGTTTTCCATAGCGTGGAAAAATTGTGAAAAAGTTTTCCATAGCGTGGAAAAGTCGTGAAAATGGTTTTGATCGCGCCGTACGGATGAGTCTCGATACCAGCACGGAGTAACACCCCAGGGTTGCCTGGGGAAGGTGGGCGGGCTAGGATCGGACGGTATGCAGAAAGGGCTGATAGGATCGTTTCTTGTACTGGGCATCACGTCGCTGGTGGCGCAGGTACTGGCGGTGCGGGAGCTGCTCGTAATATTCTACGGCAATGAATTCTTCATGGGGTGGACCCTGTTTGCGTGGCTGTTCTGGGTGGCGGTGGGGGCTTTGCTGGCTGGACGAATCACACGACGTTGCTCTCCCTGCGGCCTGTCTTTGGCGGGTTGTCATGCGTGGGCGGCTCTGGCGTTGCCTCTGGTCCTGATGAGCATCCGCGCCGCCCGCTCTTGGGTGACCCCTGTGGCGGGTGCCATGCCGGACTTGCTGCCAGCCATGGGGTTCTCCTTTATGGTTTTGGCGCCGTTGTGCGGAGGGCTGGGCGCTCAGTTTGTCATCGGTGTGCATGCCTGGCAAAACCGCGAACCGACCGCGGCGACAGGTGCCGTGCCGGGCTGGGCCTATGGACTCGAAACCGCCGGATTTGTTGTGGGGGGATTGCTGTTCAACTTCATGGGAGTGCTGCAGGATGAATTTCTGGTGGCGGGATGGCTGGGAACCATCAATGGGGTGGCCGGGTTAGCCGGGGTCTTCGCCTGGGGGGGGCGCTCACCGCGTTCTCGGCGGATGCGGCTGGGGCTGAGATGCGGGCTGCTGGGCGTGACCGCAGCCTCTTTGGCGCTGGCGATACTGGGCAGTCGCCTGGGACACATGACGGGCGCGTGGCGCTATCCGGGCCAGGAGCTGATTGAGTCGCGTCATTCCATCCACGGCAATCTGGCCGTCACGTCCATCGGTTCGCAACTCAACTTTCACAGCAACGGGTTGCTGCTGGGGGCCGAGGACGAACCGCTGAGCAGCGAAACCCTGGTGCATTATCCCATGCTGTGGCATCCGCAGCCCCAACGCGTCTTGCTGATGGGCAATGGCTTTAACGGTGCATTGGGCGAAATTCTCAAGCACGCCCCCCGCCGGGTAGACTATGTCGAGTTGGACCCGGTGTTGATTCAATTGGTCCGGCAGTACGCCGCACCGGTGCGCCGGGCGGCTCTGGAGGATTCACGCGTCCATGTGACTTTCACCGATGGGCGTTTCTATTTTCATCATGCGCCGGAAGGAGCGGCGGCAGGCGTCTACGATGTGGTGATGATCAATTTGCCCAGCCCCAGCACCATTCTCCTGAACCGCTACTACACGCAAGAATTCTATCGCGACGTGCGCCGCCGATTGGCCCCGCACGGAGTGCTGGCGGTCCGGCTGGCCTTTTCGCCGGACTATCTGGGGCCGGAATTGGAGACCTTGGGCGCTTCCGTCTATCGGACATTGCGCGACGTATTTGCGTCGGTTCGCTTGCTCCCCGGCTATGATGTGCTCTTTTTGGCGACGGCCGCCGAGGCGCCGCCGCCGACGGCCGCCGATCTCGCGGGCCGCTACGAGGCGCGCGGGCTCGACACTGATTTTGTCTTTCCGCCGGCCATTGTGGAACGTCTGGAAACCGACCGCATTGGCTATGTGCAGGACGCCTTTGACGCCAACACCCTGGCGCAGATCAACCGCGACGGCCAACCGGTTGCCTGTCACTACAATCTGGTGGTATGGCTGCGCTCATTCCATCCCTGGGCGGCAGCCGTGGCCGAGCGCGTGGGCGGCCTGGGCTGGCCTTGGGGGGCGGGGGTGGTGCTTCTGGCGGGCCTGGGGATGAGCGTGTCCATGCGCGGGCGGGCCGTCTGGCGGGCCGGGGTCTGGGCCAAGGGCATTGGCAGCTTCACGCTTATGGGTTGCGAACTGGTACTCCTGATGGCGTTTCAGTCCTTATGCGGCTATCTGCACTATCAATTGGCGCTGATGCTCGCGGCACTGATGCTGGGGATGGCGTTGGGCACAGGGATGGCGTCTCGGCGGATCGTCCGTGCTGGAATCGGAACACTCGGGACGGTCCATGCGGGGCTGGCCGCCTATGCGGTGGGGCTGGTGGTGGTTCTGCGGTGGCTGGAATCGGCCGCCCCCGGGCCATCGCTGGGACTGGAACTTCTGTTTCTCCTGCTGGCGGCGGGGGTGGGGGTTCTCGCTGGCTATGAATTTCCGGTGGCCACTCGCATTCATCTGGCGGGCGATGCGTCCTCCGCCCACCAGAGCGGGACGATCTATGTGGTGGACCTGGTCGGCTCGTGCCTCAGTGCGCTGGGGGTCGGCCTGTGGGCGTTGCCCATTATCGGCACCGGGGCCACGTTGGGGCTGCTGGCGGGATTAAACGTTATCGTCGCAGTTTTGTGCCGTCGCGTTTCCGAATCTTAAATCCGCGCCTGAATCTTTTAAAACGTCACGACCCGGTCGGACTCTTTCACCATGTCGTACAGGTCTTTCATGGTTGAGAGGGGACACAGTTCCGAGCCTTCCGAGTGGCGAATTTTAAGGCAGCTCCCGCACGCGAGAATCGTGCCACCGGCATCGACATAGGCCTGCATCTGCTCGGGAACAGAGGGGTGTCGGTTCAGGCGTACAGGCGTACACATATCGTGCCATGTTGATCTTTCAGCTTGCCGATGGGGGGTGGGGGGCGGTACGGTAACTGAACGATTGTTCATCATGTTTAGGCCCCATCCATCTCGTCAGCCCGTGGTCCGCATCCACCCCGCGGCACGGCATGCGCCGTTGCGTCCGCTGCGGTTGTATACGTCGCGCATTGCGGCGGGGTTTCCGTCGCCGGCCGATGACCATCTGGAAAGCCCCCTGGACCTCAACGAGCACTTGGTGGCGCATCCGGCAGCGACGTTCATGGTGCGGGTGCAAGGCGACTCGATGCTGGGGGCGGGCATCCGCGATGGCGACCTGCTGGTGGTGGACCGCTCACGCGAAGCCCACGACGGGGCGATTGTCGTGGCGGTGATCGATGGCGACCTCACCGTCAAGCGCTTGCGCACGAGTCGCGGCCGCATCCGGCTGGAAGCAGAAAACCCGGCCTATCCGCCTCTGATTCTGCGCGAGGGCTCCGACTTGGTGATTTGGGGGGTGGTGGCACATGCGATCCGGTCGTATTGACGCAGGGGGAGGGGGGATGGTTGCGCTGGTGGACTGTAATAATTTCTACGCCTCCTGCGAACGGGTATTCCAGCCCGCCCTCATGGGGCGGCCCATTGTCGTTTTGTCCAATAACGATGGCTGTGTAATCGCCCGCAGCAACGAGGCCAAGGCGTTGGGCGTGGCGATGGGGGCGCCGTGGTTCAAGGTGTCCCGCCGCTTCCAGGCGCTGGGGGTGCAGGTGTTTTCATCCAACTACGCGCTCTATGGCGACTTGTCCCGGCGGGTGATGCAGGTGTTGGCGCGCTTCAGCCCGCGGCTCGAGGTCTATTCCATTGATGAATGTTTTCTGGACCTGAGCAGTTGGCGCGGGGATCGGACGGCGCTTGGGGCGGAGATTGTTCATACGGTGCAGCAATGGACGGGGCTGCCGGTGTCGGTGGGCCTGGCGCCGACCAAAACGCTGGCCAAGGTCGCGAACCGCATGGCCAAAGCGGGACACGGGGCGGGGGGGGCGGTGCTGGATTGGACGCAGTGGCCCGCACAGCGGGAAACGCTCGCCGCGTTGCCGGTAGAGGATGTGTGGGGGGTGTCAACTCGTTGGGGGGCGCGCTTGCGGCAGATGGGCATCGCGACTGCCCTGGCCCTGGCCGAGGCCAATCCAACGCGCTTGCGTAAGGTGTTCAGCGTGGTGCTGGAGCGGACGGCGCGGGAACTCGCCGGTCAATCGTGCCTGCCACTGGAATTGGTGCCGCCGTCCCAGCGCCAGATCATGGTGTCGCGCAGTTTTGGCCAGCGGCTGACGCAGCGCGAAGAGCTGGAGGCGGCGCTGACGGCATTCGCCATGCGCGCGGGCGAAAAATTGCGGCGTCAGCGATTGCGAACGCGCGTGGTATCGGTTTTTGTGCACACCAGCCCCTTTGATCGGGCTGCGTCCCACTACGCCAATGCGGCCACCCTGGTGCTGGAGCATCCCACACGCGATTCCGGCCGCCTGGTGCGGAGTGCGCTACAAGGATTGGGGCGCATCTTTCGTCCGGGATTGGCCTACCAGCGCGCGGGAGTGCTTCTCCCGGACCTCGCGCCGGAGCAGGTCGAACAGGGCGTGCTCTTTTCCTCGGCCCCTGGCGACAACGCTCGCAGCGACCGACTGATGGACTGTCTGGACGCGCTGAACCGCTCCCCGGCGCGACGGGCGGTTGGCTATGCCAGCGAACTCCAGGGCCATGCCTGGCGCATGCGCCAGCGCCACAAATCGCCCGCAAGTCTCAGCAACTGGCACGATCTGCCCATCGTCCACGCCCGGTGATCGGTGCGGGTCGCTGGGAGGCCGCTGCCTGCGCCGCACGATAGATATTGCACTAGACGATACGCACCGATCCCGCCAGGAACAGAACGAGGAGACTCCCTTGGTTTGTTGTGCAGGGAGGTGCAGGTGCGAAAAAAGACGCGCGACCCGTGTGCTGGGGGCTTGTCAAACGGGGGCGGCTGATGTACAACATTGGTCTTGTTCGCGTACCTGTAGCTCAATTGGATAGAGCACCTGACTACGGATCAGGAGGTTACAGGTTCGACTCCTGTCAGGTACGCCACTTTTAGGACGCCCGGATTGGGCGTCCGTTTTGCGTCATGGGCTGAATAGCGCGCGATAGACGGCCAGGGGGCGGTTGGTGGAGAAGAGGATTATGGCGGTGCCATTGGTGATCTCGTACTCGTCGGCGGGCAGGGGCGCGAAATCCCACTCGTGCTGGGTGACGCCGGTGGCGTATTCAATCCGGCCGCCGGAAAAATCGGAGGGCAGTCCGAAGGCCATACCCTCGGGCAGGACGTGCAGCTCGAATTCGCCGCCGATGGCGGGGGCCAAGGTCCAATCGGCATAGAGCGCATGGGGCGCGGTGACATAGGGGACGGGGGTATTGGTAAAGACATGGTGGCCCCGTCCGCCCGCCGCCGTCCACCATCCGCGAAAGGCATACTCGGGCCGGGTGGCGGCGGGGAGGGTGGCATAGGGGTTGCCCACGTTATAGGTGCGGCTGGCATACGAGGGGGTGCCGCCCTCGGCATAGAAGGCTGCCACGGTGGTCCAGAGGGTTTTGGGGGCGGGGTAGGCGGCCCATCCCGCACGGTTGGCGCAATAATACACCAGGGGCCAGGTGGGATTGACCTGCGAAAAGACTGGCGCCGGACCCTTGAAATACAGGGGGCAGGCCAGCCCGTCGAATGTCGCGATGCCGATTTGCTGCACATTCGGCGGAAGCATCAACCGGTCTAGTCCGGTGCAGTTTTCAAATACGTGATCGCCGATCTGGCGCAGGCCCGTCCTGAGTTGGATATCCGCGAGAGCGGAGCACCCATAAAATGCGTAGCTTTCGAGGATGGCGACGCTGTCGGCCATGGCCACCGCGGTCAGGGCGGTGCGGGCGATGAAGGCATAGCTGCCGATGCGCTGCACGCCCTCAGGAACATCATAGGCGCCGGCCCGGGCGGAAGGAAATTGGATGAGGTGGGTCCGGGCCTTGTTGAACAGGACCCCATCCCGGCTGGAGTACGAAGGGTTGGCATCGGCAACATCGATGGCCAGCAGCGCATCGCAATCGCGAAAGACACCGTCGCCGAGCGAGGTGACGCGGTCGGGGAGCCAGACATTGGTGAGGCCGGGGCAGCCATTGAAGGCGTAGCTGCCGATGCTGGCGACATGGGCGCCAAGCGTCAGGTGGGCCAGTGCGGTGCAGTTGGCAAAGGCGCTGTAGCCGATGGACGTTACATGGTCGGGGACCACCACGTTGGTCAGTGCGGTGCACCCGGCAAAGGCACCGCTGCCGATGGCGGTCAGGCCCTCTGGGAACAGGATAGTTGACAGTCCGCGGCACCCGTAAAACGCATGGCTGCCAATGGAGGTGAGCGTGGCGGGGAGGGTGATGGCGGTCAAATTCGTGCGGGACACAAAGGCATAGCTGTCGATGGCGGTGACGCCGTCGGGAATGATGTAGGGGCCAGCTTTGGTGACGGGGTACTGGATGAGCGCCGTTTGGTCTTTGTTGAACAGCACACCGTCTAAGCTGGTGAAGGCGGCATTGGCCGGGTCGATCTGGATATTCGCCACATCGGGACAATCGCGGAAGACACCATCGCCGATCTGGATGACAGTTGCGGGCAGCATGACGGTGGTCAACTGATTGGGGCCATTGAAGGCATAATCGCCGATGGCGGTGACGTTGGCGCCGAGGGTCAGGTGGGTTAGGGTGCTGCAGCCTGCGAAGGCTCCGGAACCGATGGCGACCACCTGGTCCGGGATAACGACGTCGGTGAGTCCGGTGCAGCCGGCGAAGGCATAGCTGTCGATATATACCACGCTGTCGGGAAGGGTGAGGTGAGTGAGACCGGTGCAGCCGTAGAACGCATAGCTGCTGATGGATGTGAGTGTGGAGGGGAGGGTGATGGCGGTCAAGTTTGTGCGGGAGATGAATGCAAAGCTGTCGATGGTGGTCACGCCTTCCGGGATGACATAGTCGCCAGTTTTGGCGGAGGGGTACTGAATGAGCCGGGTTTGGGTCTTGTTGAACAGGACGCCATCCGCGCTGGAAAAGGCGGTGTTGTTGCTGGCCACCCGGATGGCGGTGAGCGCGGCGCAATCCCGCACGATGCCGTCTCCGATGGCGGTGACGTGGCCGGGAAGCGTGAACGTGGTCAGCCCGTTGCAACCATTGAAAGCATAGCTGCCAATCGAGGTGACGCTGTCGGGAAGGGTGAGGTCGGTTACCCCGGAGCATCCCGCAAAGGCGGCGCTGCCGATGGATAGGACGTGGTCGCCAATTGAGATGGTGGCCAGATTCTGGCCGCCGTTGAAAGCATAGCTGCCGATGGAGGTGACGCTGTCGGGAATGACCACGGATGTTAGCCCCGTACACCCGTTGAACGCAAAGCTGCCAATGGAGAAGACACTGGCAGGGATCGTGATGGACGACAATCCGGTGCGGGCGCTGAAGGCGTAGCTATCGATGGTCCGCACACCATCGGGAATGGCGTAGGCACCGGTTTTGGCCGCGGGATATTGAATCAGCGTGGTTTGGTCTTTGTCGAACAGCACACCATCAACGCTGGAATAGGCGGTATTGGAGGCCGCGACCGTGATGGTGGCCAGGCGGAGGCAATCGCGGATGATCCCGGCCCCGATGGAGGTGACGTTCAAGGGAAGGGTGAAGTTGGTCAGGCCATTGCAGCTATTGAAACCATAGGCGCCGATAGACGTGACACTATCGGGGAGGGTGATCTCATCCAGGCCGGCACACCCGGCAAAGGCCGCGCTGCCGATGGTCTGCACGCCCAAGCCAAGGCGGGCGGATTGGAGGCCGGCGCAGCCGCTGAAGGCGTAGCTGCCGATGGTGGTCACGCTGTCGGGAATGTCCACCGACATCAGGCCGGTGCAGCCGTTGAAGGCAGAACTTCCGATGGCGGTGAGGCCATCCGGGAGGGTGATGCCAGTCAGGCCGGTGCGGGACCTGAAGGCGTAATCGCCGATGGCGGTGACGCCGGCGGGGATGGCGTAGTCGCCGATCCGGGCCGCCGGATATTGAATGAGGGCGGTTTGGTTGGAGTTGAAGAGAACGCCCTCCACACTGGAGTAGGCCGTATTGGAGGCCGCGACCGTGATGTTGGTCAGGCGGAGGCAATCACGGATGATCCCGGCCCCGATGGACGTGACATTCAGGGGGAGCATGAAGTCGGTCAGGCCGTTGCAGCTATTGAAGCCATAGGTGCCGATGGAGACGAGACTGTCGGGGAGGGTGATGGCCGTCAGGCCGGAACACCCGGCAAAGCCCCCAGTGCCGATGGTGGTGAGCCCGTTGCCCAAAGCGACGGTGCGCAGTCCGGCGCACCCGTTGAAGGCATAGTCGCCGATGGTGGTCACGCTGTCGGGCAGGAGGACCTCCGCCAGGCCGGTGCAGCCATTGAAGGCCTGGCTGCCGATGGCGGCCAGGCCCGCCGGAAACTGCACCCCCGTCAACCCGGTGCGCGCAACAAAGGCAAAGCTGTCGATGGCGGTGACCCCGGCGGGAATGGCATAGGTTCCTTTGCGAGCGGACGGGAACTGGATCAGCGTGGTCCGGTTCGAGTTGAACAAGACGCCCTCCAGGCTGGAATAGGCGGGGTTGGCCACCGCTACGGCGATGTTGGTCAGGCGCGCGCAACTGCGAAAGACGCCGCTGCCGAGAGTGGTCACGGTGGCGGGCAGGCGGATGTCCGCGATGCCGTTGCAGCCGTTGAAGGCATAGCTGCCGAGGGTGGCGACGCCCTCCGGCAGGGTCACCGCCGTGAGGCCGGCACAGCCATTGAAGGCATAGCTGCCGAGGCTGACGATTCCGCTGCCGAACTCAACCGTTCGCAGTCCGGTACACCCATTGAAGGCGTAGTTGCCGAGCGTGGCCACGCTGTCAGGAAGCGTGATAGCGGAGAGGCCGGTGCAGCCGTTGAAGGCGTGCGTGCCGAGGGTGGTCAGGCCCTCGGGCAGGGTGACGGCGGTCAGGGCGGTGCGCCCGGAGAACGCATAGCTGTCGATGGCGGTCACGCCCGCGGGAACAACATAGGCCCCTGGTTTAGCCGCGGGATATTGAATCAAGGTGGTCTGGTCCTTGTTGAACAAGACGCCCTCCACGCTGGCATAGGCGGCATTGGAACCGGCGACGCTGAAGGCGGCCAGACCCGCGCAATTGAGAAAGGCGCCCGTGCCGATCGTAGCCACGTGCTCGGGGATAGGGAGGTCCGTCAGCCCATGGCAGTTGTTGAAGGCATAGCTGCCGATGCTCACGACGCTATCGGGAATCTCGACGGTCGTGAGTCCGGAACAGCCGCTGAAGGCATAGCTGCCGATGGAATTCACATTCGTGCCGAGGGTCAGCGACTGCACGCCGCCGCAGTTATTGAAGGCATAGCTGCCGATGGTGATCATGCTGTCGGGGATGATGATCTCCTTCAATCCGGAGCACCCGTTGAAGGCCTGAGTGCCCAGTTCAGTGACCTGGCCGGGAAGCGTGAGTTCTTCCAGACTCGAACAACTGCGAAAGGCATAGTTGCCGATTGTCTGGAGCCCGGCGGGTAGGGTGATCGATTGGAGAGCCGAACAGGACTGGAAGGCAGATGAGCCGAGGTTGGTAATGCTGTCCGGGAACACCATGCCCGTCAGGCGAATATTGCCTTTGAAGGCATTGGCACCGATAGCGGTAACGGGCAGACCCTCCAGCGTCGCGGGGATGGTCAGGTCGCCCCCGGGGCCGGTGTAGTTGGTGATGGTGACCGAATTGCTGGAGACAATCGAGTATTCAAATCCTCCCAAGGCAGCCAATGGCTGGCAGCAAAACAATATCCACCCGAGCGTCCAGAGTTTTTTCATCGGCTGCCTGTTCCTTTCGGGGAGCCCCGCGGTTTCTCTGTCAGATTCACCATGTGAAGCGTACCCGGCAGGCACCGGCGTGTCAAAGACCTTCCCGGGAATCGCCTTTGTTTTGTAATTTGTTGGCAACCCGGATAGGGTAGCGGAAATGAATACCATCAGGATAGTGATACTGTGGGCGTTGGCGGGGGGGGTGTGCGGGCCGGTGGGGGCGCGCAACTGGACCGCACCGGTGATGGCGACCTGGACAGACGATCCGCGGACCACCGTGACGCTGGCGTGGGAGCGTCCCGCGGCAGCGACAGCGCAGGTGACCTATGGGGTGGACGAGCCGGCGGATGACTCGCGGCGTCCGGCCTTTCAAACGGTGGTATTCACTAATGCCGTCCCCCGCCACGTCGTCACGTTGCGCGATTTGACACCGGGAACGCATTATCGTTATACGGTGTCGTCCAGCGACGGGTATGAGGCAACCGGGCGGTGGTGGACTGCGCCGGCATCACCGGAGCATCCGTTCTCGTTTGTGCTGCTCAACGACTTGCAGGGGGGGCTTAACGCCGACGCGGCCAAGGCCGTGGCGGCGGGCGTGGCGGCGGCCCAGCCGACATTTGTGCTGTCGGCCGGAGACCTGGCGGATTCGCGTCATGCGCACGATTATGCCGGTGTGATTCGTAGTTGGCAGTTGATGTACGAATGCCTGGAGGATGTCTTCGCCGCCGGGGTTTTCCAACCCGTGGCGGGTAATCACGACGAACCGGAGAATCCCGATTCGTTCTGGTACCGGTTGCTGGAACTGCCGGGCGATCAGCGCGACTATGTGTTCGATGTCGGCCCAATCCGGTTCATCATGGTGGATGCCACAAAAAATGAGGCCGCGAGTCGGATGGCCTGGCTGGCGCGTGAATTGCAGCAGGCGGCCTATGACCCCGCGGTAACCTGGGTGATCCCGACCTTTCATCGCCCGCCCTATTCGTGGGGCGAGCGCGGGGGGGACGAGGATATCCGTCAGTGGTGGACCCCGTTATTCACTCGTTACGAGGTGGGGCTGGTGATCAGTGGGCACGCGCACACCTACCAGCGGACGCGACCTATCGAGGGGGTGCCCTATCTGGTCAGCGGCGGCAGCGGGGGCTGGCTGTATGCCGTTGATGAGCAGCAGCCGGAAATCGCGTTTGCCACCAGCGTGTACCACTTTGTGGAATTCCGGGTGGAGGCGGAACGCCTCGGGCTGGAGGCGAAGGGGGCGGATGGAACCGTGTTTGACCGCGCCAGCTATGTCGCACGGCACCATGTGCAAGTGGAGCCGGTCTTCCCGGTGCGGGGGGAGAACTGTACCATTCGATATGACGCGCGGGGCGGGCCGCTGGCCGATGCCGGGCAGATTCACCTGCATTTGGGACGGGACGACTTTACGGAGGCACTGCTGGATGTGCCCATGAAGCGGGATGCGGCGGGAGTCTGGACCGCGACATTTGTGGTGCCCGAGTCGCCCAAATGGCATCTCGCCTTCTGCTTCCATGATCCGCAGCGCGAGCGCTGGCACAACAATTATACGTATAATTGGCAGGCACTGGTCGCCCGCGAATGGTAAGCGTGAGTGGGGGACTCAGACGTCCACGAGATCGCGGGTGGGGAAGAGCGGATCGCTGGTGACATGGATGCCAAGGCGCTTGAGCCCGACGTCGTCCCCGGCGGCGGGGATGTGGGTGGAATGCAGTTCGGTGCCGACCAGCTCTTTGAGGCATTCCATGGCGGCTTGGGCCGAGGGATTGGTGGTGGCGCTGATACACAGGGCGACAAGGGTTTCGGCGAGACTCATGCTTTCGGTTTTGCGTCCGAGAATGTCGCGCTTGAGGGTCCCAATTGATTGGGTGACAGACGGCGGCAGCAAATGGATGCGGTCGGGGATGCCGGCGAGGTGTTTGATGGCATTGAGAATGACGCTGGACGCCGCGTGCATCAGCGGGGAATTTTTGCCGGTGATGAGGGTGCCGTCGTGCAGGTCGAGGGCCGCCCCGCAATAGACCCCCTGGCTGCCCTTCTGGCGGGCAGCGCCGTCCTGCGCCGCCTGGCGGGCCGGGCGGACGACGCGGCGGTCATCGGGGCGCAGCCCCAATTCCTGCATCAGTTTTTCGACGCGGTGAACGGTGTCTTCGCCGGTCAGGCCCAGGGCATATTCACAGGAGTAGCGAAAGAAGCGGCGAATGATTTCCTGGCGGGAGGCCTCGCGGACGACGGCATCGTCGCAGATTCCGGAGGAAATCCGGTTGACGCCCATATCGGTGGGGGATTGGGGGGGCGCCTCGGTGCCGATGCGCGTGAGAATACTTTTCACCACGGGGAAGGCATCGATGTCGCGATTATAGCTGACGGCGGCCTGACCCGTGGCCTCGAGGTGGAAGGGGTCGATCAGATTCACATCGTGCAGGTCAGCCGTGGCCGCTTCGTAAGCGGTGTTAACGGGGTGCTTAAGCGGAAGGTCCCAGACGGGAAAGGTCTCGAACTTGGCATAGGCGGCCTGCCGTCCGGCGAGGTGGTCGTGGTAGAGCAGGGCCAGGCACGTGGCGAGTTTGCCGCTGCCAGGCCCGGGAGCCGTGACCACCACGAGGGGCTTGGTGGTAGGGATAACGGGGGTGGCGCCATAGCCGACGGCGCTGACGATGCGGTCCACATCGGCAGGATAGCCGCGAATGGTTGCATGGGTATAGACGCGCAAGCCCCGCCGTTCGAGCTTGGTTTGGAACTGTTCGGCGGCGGGCTGGTGATCAAAGCGGGTGATGACGATGCCGGTGACGTCCACATCGCGATCATGCAGATCGTCAATCAGCTTCATGGCATCGGTATCATAGGAAATGCCGAAGTCCGCGCGCATCTTCTTGCGCTCGATGTCCCCGGCATGGATGCACAGAATGACCTCGGCTTGGTCCTTAAGCTGCTGGAGCAGACGCATTTTAATGTTGGGGTCGTAGCCGGGCAGGACGCGGGCGGCATGATAGTCGAAAAGTAGCTTGCCGCCAAATTCCAGGACGAGCTTGTCGCAGGCGTTCAGGCGCTCGAGAATGCTGGCGGTTTGCTCGCGCAAATAGCGCTCGTTATCGAACCCGACCACGTGGTTCATCTCAGACCAAGGATCGCGGTGAGGACGGCAGGGTGCTGTCGTAGTTGATCGTAAAGGCGCAGCATGCAATCGCTATAGGCAAAAATCCATTGCTGCTGATAGAGGCGTTCCTGGATGTCGGAATAGAGCGCGGCGGTAAAGCAGATGCGGCGGGCGGTGAACACGGGATTGGACTGGCCGGAAAACTGGCGGCGGATAAACAGCGAGGCCGCGCCGGAGGGATTGAGCAGGGGGGCGAGACATTGTTCGATGCGCCGCCAGTGACGTTGGCGGAAGTCCAGCAAGAAGGCCGGGGGGATGGTATATCGGTGTAGACGCTGCATCAGCTTAACAATGTCGCGGCGGTCGGGCACGTCGTTCACTTGCAGAAACAGGCGTAAGAAATTGCGATATTGCCGTTCCCATTCCTCTTGGTGGGAATGGGGGGAGGGCTCAAGCAGATCGGCCTCATCCATGCGGCGAATGATGTGATCGATGAAAATACAGGCCATGCGAGTGATCAGCAGGGCCTTGGTCAGCATGATCTGGTCCCGGTTCCAGCCCAAATGGCGGCCCCAGCGTTCGACCCGCCTGGGGGCACGAATGATCCGCTGCCAATACAGGAGATTGAAGCCGGGATGGTGGCCGAGAATGTACTCTTCGCGGCGCTGATAGCGCTGGCGAATGGCCTGTCGGTTGTAGTTGGTGATGGGGTCTGGGAGGCTGACTTCCATGGCGATGGCTACAGCCCTAGCGTCATCTTGTAGTTTTTCAGCGCACCCAGATATTTGGTGTATTGCTTTTTACTGAAGGGATGCGGGTAGGATTCAAAGTGGCGGTTGATGTCGGAGGGCGCCTCGGTGTCGGCGGCAATTTCTCGGACGCGTGTACGCTTGGTCTCGTCGTCAAGACCCGCCCAGCTTTCATCTTCGAACGCCAGCGCGGCCTGGCGGACGACGGGGGGGATGCGGACATTATTTTTAATGAGATGCCCCACTAATTGATGTAGCTGAAAGCCAAAGGGTCGCTCAAGTTCGTTATGCATAAATTATCCGCCTCCACCTTTTCGTGGTCACTATAGGCTCTCAACGGACAAGGGACAATCCCAAAACCATGGGGGGGCAAGTCTGGTCTGGCGGGGGCGAGTCGGTGCAGGCTTGCCGCCGGGGGGACCCTCACGCTAGAGTGGGCGGTCTATGCGGGCATGGTTTAAACATATCTATCGCGATACGGACCTGGGGTTTCGGCTGCTTTTCCCCTGGGTGCGGCTGCGCGACTATCTCGGGGATGGGCGCTGGCGTTCCGACCGCACGGCCATCGCCCGTCAATTCGAGCTGACCTTCGGGCGGCCACTGGACTGGGAGCAGCCGCGCACCCTCAATGAAAAAATGCAGTGGCTGAAGCGCTACTATCGCGAGCCCTTGCAGCGGGTGGCGGCCGATAAGGTTGCGGTGCGCGAGCATGTGCGGGCCCGGGTGGGGAGCGATGTCTTGATTCCGCTGCTGGCGGTGTATCGGCGGGCGGCGGATATCCGGTTCGACGAGCTGCCCGCGGCGTTTGCCCTGAAGGTTAATCACGGCAGCGGTCAAAAC
Organism: Kiritimatiellia bacterium; assembly: GCA_028681135.1. GTDB lineage: Bacteria > Verrucomicrobiota > Kiritimatiellia > CAIQIC01 > Lenti-01 > JAAZFE01. The sequence goes on from JAQUJC010000008.1 coordinate 38,757, forward strand.
TGGATTGTGCGCGACAAGGCGCACGTGGACGAGCGGCGGGTGCGACGACAGTTCCGTGAATGGATGGCGATCAGCCACTACGCGGAATCCCGGGAATGGCCCTATCGCGGCATCAAACCACTGATTGTCGCCGAAGAGCTGCTCGTGGACGACCACGGCCAAATCCCCAGCGACTACAAGCTGCATTGTTTTGGTGGCCAGGTGGCCTGCATTCAGGTGGACCTTGAGCGCGATACGGATCACCGGCGTAATTTCTACGACACCCAGTGGCAGCAACTGCCATTCATCTGGTCGGAATGGGACGGGGACCGGCCCCTATGGCCCACGGGGCGGGAGGTCCCCCGGCCCGCACTCTTGCCCGAAATGATCCGCCTGGCGGAAGCGTTGTCAGCGGATTTCCCCTATGTGCGCATCGATCTGTTTCACTGTCACAACAAACTCTATTTCGGTGAAATTACCTTTTTCCATGGCGGGGGATTTGAGCGTTTCGAGCCCGCTGACTATGACCGGAACCTGGGCGACCGGCTGGTGCTTCCGAAAAAGTAGTGTCGCGATATTAACCACGGACGGGCCCCCCCCTCCCGCCATTATCGCAGCTTGCGGAAGGAATAGACGGGCTTGGCGCTGAAGAATGCCGGATCGTCGAGTTGACTGCGGACAAAGGCCTCGGCATCGATGGTCGTGCCGGTCAGGAGATAGCCGTTGCTCTGCGATCCGCCGGGCAGCAGGGCGAGGTCGGCTGCTGTGGCGCGAGAGGCGAATGATTCCAAATCGGGGGTGAACAGGGCCAGGGTGTCGTCCCCAAGGTCGGCTCGCAGCAAAAGGGTGCCCGGCACATGGGCCCATCCATCCCCTTCGGCGGGGCCGACCATCAGCAAAAGGGTGTCGCCGAGCCGGTGCAAGGTGCCCGTGAACCGCGAGACGTCATCGCCATCGGTCAGCATCAGGTGATAGCTCTCCGGGGAGCCGCCCACAAAGAGCACTTCGGATGCCGAAGCCTGGTGCCACACGCCAAGCAGGGAGGGGGCCTCCACGCGCGAGGCGGTCGATAGCCATGGATGGACGGAGCGAATGAGACAGCCGGAGGCAAGCAGAATGATCGCCAGCGGCACGATGATCAGGCGGAGGGGGGTCATGTTCATGGTGTGAATTCCTGTTGGGAGTCATGTCAACCTACCCTGCCAACCACCACCAAACAACCCATGACGGTGGAAGCATCTGGTGATCAGGGGGCAGGAACTGTCGGCGTCAACCCGCCTCTTCCGGGCGCAGGTCGAGGAGGCGGGCGGCGCGAGTGGGATCAATACGGTAGCGCGAGCCGTGGCCCTGGAAAAAGCCATGTCGGTGAATCAAAAAGAGTCCGAGCGCGGTCAGGATGAGCGTATCGCCTGTGGCGGAATCGGTCAGCATAACATCGCCTTTTTCAAACATCCCATCGCCGCGGAAAGGAGAGGGAATACGGCCCATGGACTCGTGGGCGATCGCACTCAGACCGGGTCGGATATCGACCCGGCCGCCCAGCGCGGCGCGGGCCTTTTCAAAGGCGTCGGCCAGTGCGCCATGCAGGGTCTCTTTTTCGATACGGAGCCGGTCGAGCGTGCGCAAATCCTCGGTGATGATCTCATCGACCGGGCGATGATCGTGGCCGAGAAAGCCGTCGCCCGAAAACTTAGAGGCGGCAAGGCGTGCGTCGAGGGAATGGTCTTGGGGTGTTTCTTTCATGGGGCCTCCTCACCATTCCAGTGGTACCAGCACGCGACGGCGGACTCAATCCTAAATGATGGAAGCCGGGTGGATGCCGGGGCGCCCTTTGAGACAGGATCAACAGGATTTAAGAGGAGGGGGGCAGGCTGGGGGGTGGCGGGGGGGGGGTAGCGGCCGGCAGGGCAAGAAGGGCGAGGGTGCTGGCGATGCCGATGAGCGAGCCGTAGAGCTGGGTGAACAGGTGATGGGAAAGACTGGTGGCTTTGGCCATGGCCGTAGGGAAACCGAGCAGGATGAAGACCCCGGCCCAGGCGCCTTCGTAGGCCCCAAAGCCGGCAAAGCCGGAGATGGGCAGGCTGGCTGCCATTTCCGCGGCGCAGAGGCCGAGAAAGACTTTAGGGAAGGGCAGACTGTGGAGGGTGTAGCCCTGGGGATGCAGCATGGCGAGCAATAGGACGTAGAGCCCGGCATACTTCAACAGGCGTACGCCGAGGGAGAGACCGAAGAGCGGCGCGTCGATGCCGTGCGAACGGGCACGGCGGAGCTGGCGGTGGGTCGCGGCCAGGAAGCGCCGCGTCCAGCGGCGCAGGGCAGCGACGCGATCGGGCAGAAAGGCGCAGGCGCGGAATCCCATCCGCAGCGTGGCGGGCAGCAGGCGCAGCGCCAGCATCGCCAGGAGCAGCAGGGCCACCCCGGCACCACCAAGCAGGATGGGCGAAAAGGTGCGGCCCATGCCCACAATCAGCAGGGCGATGACCAGCAGGGGCGCAAGCGCCATCAGGTCAAACAAAAAGGCCAGGGCGAAGCTGGCGGTGGCAGCCCCGAGTTCCACGCCCAGTTTGACCCGCAGCAGATAGAGATAGACCAGTTCGCCGGTGCGGGCGGGCAGCAAATCCACGCAGAGTCCGCGTACCAGCACGGCCAGAAAAAGTCGGCCGAAACCAGGGGCCTGCCCCACCGATTGCAGCACGAGGCGATAGCGCACTGTGCGCACCAGTTGCATGCTGAGCGAGAGAATGAAAAAAAGGCCCAGGAGGGGGAGATTCACGGCCAGCATCAGATTCAGTATCTGACGCCAGGTGATATGCGTGAGCAGCCAAGTGAAGACGCTGATTGCTAGCAGCAGGCTGAATGCGATATACACAAGCGATGTCAGGCGATGACGGTGGAGCAGCATGAGGGCTTGTGTAGCACGCGGGGAGACGAATGACGATGAGATATTCCAGGATTCAGTGGGGATGGTTGGGTTTGCTGTTGGCAGGGCTGCTGACGGGGTGCGGGGCGTCGGGGTCACGGGGAGCAAAGGATGGCACCGAACTGCCGCTGGAGACCCCGCCGGGATTGAAAGCGGCCAAGCTGCTGTATCAGCGGGCAGATGGCATCTATTTGCAAACGCTCGGCCAGGGGGCGTCGCGGCGCCTGGCGGCCAACGGGGGGTGGCCGCGGTGGGCCCCGGACGGGAAAGCGTTTGTTTTTTTGCGGGGGAACCACATTGTTTTGTTCGATCTGGCGACGAAGTCCGAGCGGGTGATAACCGAGGTCGCTCAGGCACGTACCGTGGCCTTTCATCCTGATGGACGCCATATCTTCGTGGCCAGTGGGAAATCTGTGAGGTCCATCGCCCTGGCAGACGGACGCAGTAAAGAGGTCCTGAGCGGTTCTGCCATTTATGAACTGGATGTGGCGGCGTCGGGTGACTTTTTAGTGGCAACCGTAAAATCGTTAGGGTATCGCGTCCGGCGCTATGCTCTGCCGTCTGGAGCATCTACGGAATTGGGCCGGGGTTGCTCGGCGAGTGTGTCGCCCGATGGACGGCTGGCGACAATCAATGTGGATGGGCATCATGAATTGAGGCTCGTAGATACGCAGACAGGGGGGGGGGGGCGGCGGTTGATGGCGCCAGAGGGCTTTCAGATCGACAACCAAAAATGGTCGAATCATCCGGACTGGATCACGGGGATCATCGAGGGCGAGGCACAGAACATCGTGGTGCAGCGGGTGAGCGATGGCCAGGTGTGGCGGGTAACGGATGAGGGGGATGGGGATCGACCGGACCTGTGGGTGGAATAGGCGGCGCAGCCAACGTCTTGTTCAAGGGCAAGAGCAGCCGGAGAAGACGCTGCGCATTTCACGGATGTGAAACCGGTTTTGGATCGGCGACGAATCAACACCGGCCGATGCACATCAGCCCCGCCCCTCGGGCACGGGGCTAATCGAAAAGGGAGAGCTGATCGAGGTCGATGATTTTGGGCTTACGGGCGCGGGGCTGGGCGAGTTTGGGCTGGCCGATGTCGCTGAGTTCCTCCTCTTCGAGATTGGCGAGGATGTCCTTGGCGCGGTCCACGACTTCGAGAGGGAGGCCCGCGAGACGCGCAACCTGGATGCCGTAGGACTTGTCGGCGGCCCCCGGTGCGATTTTGCGCAGGAAGACGATACGGTCATCTTTTTCGCTCACGAGGACATTGTAGTTTTTAACGCCGGGGAGGGTGAGGGCGATATCGGTCAGTTCGTGATAGTGGGTGGCGAACAGGGTCTTGGCCTTTACCTCGGCGTGATTATGGAGGTATTCGGCGACGGACCAAGCAATGGAAATGCCGTCGAAGGTGGAGGTGCCGCGGCCGATCTCATCCAGGACAATCAGGGAGCGGGGGGTGGCATTGTTGAGAATGTTGGCCGTTTCCTGCATTTCAACCATGAAGGTGGAGCGGCCCCGGGCCAGATCGTCGCCGGCACCGACACGGGTGAAGACGCGATCAATGACGCCGATGGTGGCTTCAGCAGCGGGAACGAAGCTGCCCATTTGGGCCATGATGACGATCAGGGCCACTTGACGGATATAGGTGGATTTGCCGGCCATATTGGGACCGGTGATGATGAGCAATTGGTTGTCCGTGGTGTCCAGAAGAGCGTCATTGGGAACAAAGCGCCCGGACTCGGGCAGGAGTTCAACGACCGGATGGCGGCTGTCACGGATGGAGAGGGTGCCATCGGCGGTCATGGCGGGCCGGGTGTAGCGGCAGGTCAGGGCGCGTTCGGCAAACGTGCCCAGAATATCTAGTTCAGCAACGGCGGCAGCCGTTCGCTGAATCGCGGGGGTGTGGGCGACGACGGTCTCGCGGAGTTCCTGGAATAGCTCGTATTCCAAGGCGACGGATTTGTCTTCGGCACCGAGAATTTTGTTTTCGCACTCTTTGAGTTCGGGGGTGATAAACCGCTCGCCGTTGGCCATCGTCTGCTTGCGGATATAGTCGTCGGGGACCTGGGCGAGGTTGGCCTTGGTGACTTCGATGAAGTAACCGAAGACTTTGTTGAAGCGAATTTTGAGCGACTTGATGCCGGTGCGCTCGATTTCGCGGGCCTGGAGGGCGGCGATCCACTGTTTGCCATCGTGGGCGGCAGCGCGCAGCTCATCGAGTTCGGCATGGAAACCCTGACGGATGACGCCGCCTTCTTTAATCGCCATGGGCGGTTCATCGACAAGGGCGCGGTCGATGGTCTCGACGAGGCTGTCCTGTGGTTCAATGGCCGTGTGGAGATCGCCCAGGCGTGGGGTGTCGAGAGGCGCGAGAATTTCTTTGAGCGCGGGGAGATGAGCGAGAGAGTGGCTGAGGGCGCGAACGTCACGGGCGTTGCCGGTGCCGGAGGAGAGGCGCGCGAGCAGCCGGTCCAGGTCTTTGATCGTACCGAGGATATCGCGTAGGGCCTCCAACTCATGGCGTTGGTTCAGGAGAGTCTCGACGGCATCGTGGCGGGCAAGGATGGCGTCGAGGTCTTGGAGGGGACGGACCAACCAGTTGCGCAGCAGTCGCGAGCCCATGGCGGTGCGAGTGGTGTCGAGCGCCCGCAGAAGCGTGGTCGGGGCATCCGTGCGCGAGGAGCCGCGCGAGGCAATGAGGTCGAGATTGATGAGCGTGGACTCGTCAAGCATCATGGCATCGGCGGCAGTCCGAAACCCGATGCGGCGGATGTGCCCGGCCGGACGGCGCAGGTCGCGGGTGACGTAGTAGAGCAGAGCGCCGGCCGCGGCGGAGGCCGCGGCGTGGCCTTCACCGCCAAAGCCCGCCAGCGACTGGACCCCGAAGTGGCGGCAAAGCCCATCCACGGAGGTCGCCGGATCGAAAATCCAGTCCTCGCGCGTCGTAATGGATAGCGTGCCGAATGGTTGCAGCGTGGCCAGAAACTCGGCGTCGGCGTGAAGCGATTCCGAAATAATGACTTCCGGGGGCGCGTAGCGGGCGAGGTCATCAAGCAAGGGGCTGGGGTCGGTCGATTCTTCCATCCAAAATTCGCCGGTGGACAGTTCGAGCATGGCCAGCGCGTAGATGGAGTCGAGGCGATGAAGCCCCGCGAGATAATTGGAGCGGGTGGCATCCAGGACGGAGTCGGTCAAAACCGTCCCGGGGGTGACGATGCCAGTGATCTCACGTTTAACGATGCCCTTGGCGAGGGCGGGATTCTCCATCTGGTCGCAGAGCGCTACCTTTTTGCCCGCGCGCAGGAGCTTGGCCAGATAGGCGTCGGCGGCATGGTAGGGCACGCCGCACATGGGGACATCCTGGCGCTTGGTGAGGGCGATGCCGAGAATCTCAGACGCCACGACAGCATCTTCAAAAAACATTTCATAGAAGTCGCCAAGGCGAAAGAAAAGGATGGTCCCGGCGTCGATGTCCGCTTTGGCACGGCGGTATTGAGCCATCATGGGGGTTGTCTTGTTGTTGCTCATCGGTGAACTCTCAGTAGAGCAAACCCGCGGCCCTCATTCAATCCGGTTTTCCACGACGCGTGTGGACAGGGGAAAACAGTTGCCAGCGGCGGGGGGGACTGCTAGCTTTACGGGTTCATAGTAAGGAGTAGAGCTGCATATATGGCGAAGGAAAGTGATCTGATTACCGTGTCCGGCGAAGTGGTGAAAGTTTTGCCTGCCACGATGTATCGTGTCCGGCTGACGAACGGACACGAGATTTTGGGGCATATTTCGGGAAAGATGCGGCGGCATTTCATCAAGATCACGACGGGGGACAAGGTGACGGTGGAAATCAGTCCGCACGATTTGACCAAGGGGCGGATCACCTTCCGCGAGAAGAACTGACGGGGGGGCGGGGGTGTTGGGGAGCCCACACAAGGGTCAACGGCCGCGATGCCACGGCCACCATTCAAGTGGGGAGAGTCAGCCAAATTCAAGATTCAAGGGCTGACCCCATGAGAGGTGAAGTGAGCAGTGGCCCCCGACCCTGGCAGAAAACGCTGTATGCGGTGATCTTCAAGGCCGATACCCCGGCAGGTAAAGGATTCGATCTCCTTTTATTGCTGGCGATTGTGCTGAGCATTCTGGTGGTGATGCTGTCCAGCGTGGAGTCGGTCCAATCCGTTCATGGTGTTCTGCTGCGCCATCTCGGATGGGGATTCACCCTTCTTTTCACCGTTGAATATGTGCTACGGCTGGTTTGTCTGGAGCGCCGCCGCCCGTATGTCACCAGTTTTTTTGGATGGGTGGATTTTTTATCGGTCTTCCCCGCCTACCTGAGCCTGCTGGTGGGCGGTGGCGGCCTCTTTGTGGTGGTCCGGAGCTTGCGGATCCTGCGGGTCTTCCGCGTGCTTAAAATGGGCGGCTATGAAAAGGCCGGCACCACGATTTGGAATTCCCTCAAAGCCTCCCGCCAGAAGATCACGGTTTTCCTGCTGGGGGTCCTGTCGCTGGTGGTGATGATCGGAACACTGATGTATCTGATCGAAGGCCCGGAGACCGGATTCAGCAGCATTCCCGTCGGCATCTACTGGGCCATCGTCACCATGACCACCGTCGGCTACGGGAATATTGCTCCCCAGACGGTGATGGGGCAGGCGCTGGCCTCCCTGGTCATGATTCTCGGCTATAGCATCATCGCCGTCCCGACCGGAATCGTAACCGTCGATATGGCGAAAAGTGCGGCTGTGAAGGCCAAACCGAGGCGCTGCACCGGGTGCGAAGCGATCGGCCATGATGCCGATGCCCGCTACTGCAAATCTTGCGGCACCCGGCTGTAACGCTCACCAGGGACAGCAGCCCCATTTCATTCGCTTGGCAGGAGGGCTGCGATGAGATAGCCTGAACCGCTTAGAACAGTTCAAAAATACCGGTACGCAATAAAGGCGGAACACATGATGACGAAACGATTGCTGAGTGGATGCTGTGCGGTGGTCTTCCTGTGCGGGGTGGCGGGGGCTTGGGCGGAAGCGGTGCGGGGCGAAATCAACGGGTGGACCAGTCTGCCGTGGATGGCGACGAATACGGCCTTTGCGGGGGATCTGCTCTGGTCGGTGACCATGACCAGCACCACGACCCGGGCCAGTTCGGACTTCAAGTTCGACCGCAGCGGCGACTGGGCGGAACAATGGGGTAGAGCTTTGTCCATGACCACGAATTCGGTGGTGAATAACACGATTGGCCAAGCCCGGAAAAACGTGGATGAAAATCCTCCGCAGAACCTGAGCTTTTCCGAAACGAGTGGCATGAGATACACGTTCCGGTTGCAGGGGGATGCCAGTTGGTACGATCGGCCATTCGTGATCATGGAGACGACCAACAATCCGGTGACCATCACAAGCGTGAAAGACAACAATGCGACGGCGGGGACGGGGGCGGTGACCGTGACGGCGCAACTGAGTGCAGCGACGAGTGGCGAGGGGGTGTATGCGCGCTGGACCACCAACGGTTTTGCCAACAGCTCACTTTCCGTGGCGTCGGTGGCGGGCACGGCGGCAACGATTTCGATCCCCGGGCAACCGTCCGGTCGCACCGTGAAGTATTATGTGCTGACGAGCACGATGCCGACAAATATTCTGAAGGCGAACTACGACCTGTGCACGCTGCGGGCGAACACGGCTGGCGGCACAAACTTTTCCTATCTGGTGGGCGAGGCGGAGCCGGTGTTCGGCAACTGCTGGCATTTTCCGACCAATGCGGAGCCGGTCGGGGCGACGATGCGCAATCCGACGAATCCCTCGCCGGGGGCGGATACCTATGTGTATGTCGGCAACTATCAGACCGACGCGGACATGTCCGGCGGGACGGTGTTCTACCGCAACTCCACCAATGCGAGCTGGTCCTCGACCAACCTGTCGTATGACTCGGCATCCGGTGACAACAACTACTGGGTGACGGCGGTTCCCTCCAATGCGGTGGCGCTGGGCGAGACGTTGCAGTACTACCTGCAGGTGGAGTACGGAAACGGCGGGGCGGATACCACCTACCTGGGCACAAGTGATCAGGCCGACAACGTGAAGTACGCGACGGCGACCAACGCGGCATCGCATCCGTTTGCGGTGACCAGTGCAACCGACCTCGGCAACTGCTGGCATATTCCGACGAATGCGGAACCGGCCGGCGCAACTATGCGCAATCCGCGCCATCCGTACGCGGACAACGATGTGACGATTTACAACGGCAACCAGGACAGCGGGACGGGCGGCAACCCCGGCGACCAGACCGGCAGCACGCTGTACTACCGCCTGGCGGGTGCGGGGGGCTGGAGCACATTGAGTTTGTCGTATGATTCGGCCTCGGGCGACAACAAGTACTGGCGCGGTACCATCCCGGCCGATACATATTCCAAAACACAGACGGTGCAGTATGTAATGGCGGTCACCTATTCGGACCATGACACGACCTATCTGGGACTGGCGGGTGACAGTGTGTCGAGCGAGGCGTTCGCTACGCTGTCGGCGGCGCAGGCGTCGCCCTTTGACTTCACCTATGGCGGGGACCCGGGCACGGAGCCGGGGTATGTCTGGCACGGTGGCAATGCGGTCAAACTGTCCAGCGATACCCTGCAGATCTGGGCGAAAATCGGCTACAAGAACGGCACGAACAAGTGGGCAGACCACGCCGAAGTCCGCTACAAGGTGGCGACCGCCAGCTCGCAAAGAAGTTCCAAACAAGGGGTCAGTTCCCGGCCCGGGACGCGGGCCGTCGATCCCACGCTGACCAACACCGTCACGATGACCTTCAGCCACGAGGAAGAAGACAGCAGCGCAAACGGCAATGCCATGTGGTGGGTGGGCACCGTGACCGACACCAACCTGGCCGCTTCAGCCGATGCCGCGCTGTACTACCAGATCGCGGCCTGGAAGGGCACCGGTACGAAGCGGCTGGCGGAATATCAGGCCGACGGCGCTAACGACCAGGTGTTCCAGTATCGGATGCAGGGCGAGGGCGCCAACGCGCTTACGGTCAACGGCGTGAATGCAGATTACACCACCACGAAATTCTTCATTGATGAAGCACAAAGCGAAACCGTGCGCCTCAAGGCTGTGTACATCCCACCGGTCAGCGTGACCGAGGTTCAGATTTTCTCAAATGTGGGTCGGCGGGATTTCTGGGATGCGGATCTGGATGGCGACGGCGTGCCGGATGCCATCCGTCCGCCGAACGGCAATCTGATCACCACCAACACCGCGGGTTATTATGCGGCCTATGACATGACCTGGTCCCCGAGCGATGGCGGCTATGTCTGGGTGGCAGATATCGACAAGTGCGGCGCATATCGTCTGACCGCACGCTATCGCGTGTCCGGCGACACCAACTGGGTGTACTATTCCGAGACCGGCAGCGGCATCCGCGATCATGCGGTGGTGATTTCGCCGCGGAAGGTGCTGGAACAAAGCATCTACGAGCTGAATGCGCTGAGCGTGAAGGCAAGCAATGCCACCGAGTCCGGCCGCTCGACCTTCGAGGACCTGATTGATACCAGTGCGCCCAACCGCGACACCTTCGATGAGTTCGGCATTGAGTATCTCAACAAGATTCAGGCGAATTGCCTGTGGTTCCAGCCGATCCATACGTCCTCCGAATATGGCCTGGATGAGGATGGTGAACCGGGCAGCCCGTATGCCGCAAAGGATTACTTCTCGGTCAGCAAGTGGTTCGGCAGCGAAACGACAACGGCCGATGCGATGAGCGAATTTCAGCAGTTCGTCACGGCGTGTGATGCCGGGAAGAGCGCGCATATGACGACCAGCTATGTCGGCACGATCAATATCATGCTGGACGGGGTATTCAACCACACGTCATGGGATGCCGTGTTCGGCGAAATGGGCGAGGACATGGGCATTGTTTCGGCCGGGCAGGGGGCCACAACGGCGATCGGCAGCCTGCGGCCGGGCTGGTTCGCCAATGTCAGCGACTACGGGGCGCCGGCCACATTCTACAACGGCCCGGCCGGCGGACAGCACGACATTGCCAGCGCGCCTGACCGCGGCGATTTTGGCAAGTGGCTGGACACGGCCGAATTGTTCTACGGCACCTATGCTGCACTGGTCCGCCACAATCCAGACAACAACAGCGACTACCTCAATGAAGAGGACTGGTACGACTATACCTCCATGACGACGCACACCGAGGAACTGTGGGAGTACATGGGCGCCTATCCGGAATTCTGGCTCGAAAAGACTGGCCACAGCCTGAGCAATCAGCCGGGTGTGACGGATGCCAATGGCATCCTGGTCGATGATTATGGCATTGATGGCCTGCGCTGCGACTTTGGTCAGGGCCTGCCGCCGCAGTTCTGGGAGTACATTATTAATCGCACGCGTTCGACGAAGTGGAACTTCATGTTCATGGCCGAGTCGCTTGATGGCGGCAAGGTGAGCTATCGCTCCAATCGGCATTTTGACATCCTGAACGAGAGCTTTGTCTTCCAGATGGTCGGCGCGGGTTCGCCAGGCGATGTCAAGAATGCGATCGAGTCACGCAAAAGCATGTATGCCGGCGGCGCGGTACTGCTGAACCTGACCAGCCATGACGAAGTGATGCCGTATGCCGACCCGTGGGTGACCGCATCACGGTTTGCGATGGTTTCCTCCATGATGGGCCTGCCCATGACCTTTTACGGACAGGAACAGGGGATTGTTCCCTGCGAGACGGACAAGACCGGCTATTCCGCCGGCGATGCGGTGGCCGGGAATCAGTACAACGGATTTGCCTGGTTTGAGCTGAACATGGGCAAGTGGGTTCCGCACTTCAAGGAGTGGAACAAACTGCTGATCTGGGAGAGTCCGCCTTCCGCCACCTGGAGCCGGCAAATGGCCCAGTGGTATGGGCAGGTCAACTGGGCGCGCCTGAACAGCCCCGCACTGCAAAGCGGAAATCAGTATTATCTGGGGCGGAAAAATGAAGGCACTTACGACAACGGCAAGATTTTTGCCGTGGCCAAATATGAGGAATCCGGTGCGGTTGCCGCGGGTAAGGAGGCGGTGTTGGCCTTTTCCCTGTTTGTCAATGAGGGCACAGGCGGTCACGATGGCGCCGATGACACTTATGACCTGGCGCCCTGCTGGGATCTGCTGGGCCTGAGCAACAGCGCTTCGGTCTATTACAATGTGAAGAATCTGGCCGCCAGTGACGCTTCGGCTGATGTGTGGCCCACCGCGCGCACCGGAGCAGACCTCTACAGCAATGGCATTTGGGTCGGCTTTGACTCGGACGACACCGGCAACATCTATGATGACGGCCATATTGTGCAGTATCTGAAGATTGAAGAGGCCCCAGCGCCGGGAACCGCGACCTCCAATTCGCCAGCGGCGGTGCCCTATACCTGGTTGGATGGCTACTATGGGGGCGGGCACAGTGCGTCCGAATATGAAGCGCTGGCCATCCAGGATGCCTCGAACGGGGTGATGCAGGTCTGGCAGATGTACGTCGCGGGATTGGACCCCACGGATGCCGACACCGTATTTGAAATGGACAACGCGTCCGCTGTCGATGGCGCGCGGATCGTGGTGGATACGGCGACGGGGCGCGCCTACCGGATTGAATTCCTGGATGGAACACTGGCCGCCACCCCGCAGACGTGGTCCGCCTTCCAGGCGAACGGGGTCTGGACCAATAGCGAGCCCTACACCAACCAGCACGTCTTCTTTGACGATGGCACGGTCACGAACAGCGGCAGTCCCATCCAAACCCAGCGCAACTACCGCATCTGGGTAGAGATGCCGTAGGGAGCGCTCCTATGTGGATGGTGCGCGGATTAGGGGGCATGGCGGTGCTGCTGGCGCTGGCGTGGGCGCTGAGTGAAAATCGGCGGCGGGTGCAATGGCGCCTTGTGGCGTGGGGGGGGGGGCTGCAATTTGGCATTGCGCTGCTGCTGCTGCACGTGCCGCTGTTTCAGCGGGTGCTGCTGGAGTTGAATCGAGTGGTGCGGGTGGTGGAGCACGCCACCCGCGAGGGCGGCTCGTTCGTATTCGGCTACCTGGCGGGCGGTGACGCGCCGTTTCTGCTGAAGGAGGGGGTGGCAGGGGTGCCGCCGGTCTTCTTTTTCGGGCCGCTGATCATGCTGATCGTGGTGGGGGCGCTGAGCGCGGTGCTGTTTCATTTCGGCATCTTGCAGAAGATCGTGGGTGTCTTTGCATGGCTGCTGCGGCGCACAATGGGGCTGGGCGGGGCGGAGGGCGTGGCGGTGGCGGCCAATGTCTTCATGGGCCAGAGCGATGCGCCGCTGCTGATCAGGCCCTACGTGGAAAAGCTGGGGCGGGCGGGGCTGTTTACGGTGATGACGGCGGGGATGACGACGATTTCGGGGTCGCTGATGGTGGTGTATGCCTCGATGTTGGAGCCGATAATGCCGGGGATCGTGCTGGGGCACTTGGTGGTGGCGTCGCTGATCAGCGCGCCGGCGGCAGTGATGGTGGCGCGAATAATGGTGCCGGCGGCACCGAGTGAAGTGGATCATGAGACGCCCAGGCTGGCGGCGGAAACCGATGGCGTCATGGATGCGCTGCTGGTGGGGGCCAACGACGGAGCAAAGGTGATGCTGAACGTGGCGATCATGCTGGTGGCGATCATCGCGGTGGTCTCGCTGGTGAATTCAGTGTTGGGGTTGCTGCCGCTGGCAGAACCGCTATCGCTGGAGCGGATGCTGGGATGGGTGATGGCGCCGGTGATGTGGCTGGTGGGGGTGCCGTGGAGCGAGGCGCAGGCGGCGGGGGAACTGATGAGCCTCAAAACCGTGTTTAATGAATTCGTGGCATATGCAGCGCTGGCGCGGCAACCGGCGGAAATACTCTCAGAGCATAGCCGCCTGATCACACTTTACTCGCTGTGCGGATTTGCCAACTTTAGCAGCGTGGGTATCATCGTCGCTACGCTGTCGGTGCTGTGCCCGGCGCACAAGAAGACGATTGCCTCGCTGGGCCTCAAAGCGATGGTCGCGGGCACGATCGCCACTCTGCTGACTGGCGCCGTCATCGGAATCATTCTCAAGCCATAAAAGGAAAACATTGGCATCCGCGCGGTGGGCGGCTATGCTGCAATCGTGAGAGTGGCACACGGATGAAGAAATGGTGGCAGAGTGGGCTGATGGGTATCGCCCTGTTGGCGACGTTGGCGTTCGGCGAAAGCCAAGCGTTCACGCTGACGGCGGCGGAGCAGGCGTGGCTGGCTGCGAATCCGGGCATTCGTATCGGTGTGCCGGAGGACGCCCCGCCCCTGCATTTTACGGGATCGGAAGGGGCCCCGGTCGGGTTGGGAATAGAGGTGCTGGATGAGATGAACCCGCGGTTGGACGGGGCCATCCAGTTGCAGACGGGACCCTGGCATGAGCTGGTGGCGCAACTCGAACGCGGGGACCTCGACGGATTAGCGGGGGTCTCGCCGGGCGGGGGGCTGGACTCGCGCTTGGTCTACACTCGGCCCTATCTGGAGGTGCCGGCCGTGATTGTGGGCAAGCGCGATTCACGCTATTACCCAAGCGCCGCCAGGCTGCGCGGCCGGGCACTGGCGGTTGAAAAAGGGTCTGCCTTGGAAACGTGGTTCCGCGAGAATCATCCCAAGGTCCGGCTTAAGCCCTATGCGACGGCGGCCGAGGCTCTCGACGCGGTGGCCCGGGGGCAGGCCGTTGCTTTTGCCGGCAACCGGGCGGTTGCCCAGTATCTGCTGGAGCGGGACATGCTATCCAATCTGCAGTTGCAGGGCTTGCTGGAAGAGGTGCCGTCGGCCCTGTGCATTGGCGTGCGCCGGGACCGTCCGGAATGGACCGCGTTGCTTGATCGGTTGCTGGCCGATGTGCTGCACCGGCACGGGCAGACCCTGCGGGCCAAATGGTTTGTACTCGCCAGCCATGCGGGTGACCGCTTCGTGCTGTCCGCCCGGGCGCAGGCGTGGTTGGACGCACAATCGACCATTCGTGTTGGCGTGCCCGACGATGCCCCGCCCATGGCGTTTGTGGATGAGGCGGACGAACCCCAGGGGCTCGGCCTGGATGTGATCCATCTGTTGAACGAACGGCTGGAAGGCCGACTCGAAGTGGTGCCGGGGACGCGGCAGGATTTGGAAGCGGCCTTGAGCGCGGGAACCCTGGACGCATTGCTGGAGATGTCACCGGCGGCGGGCAAGGACGGGCTGCTGTACACCAAGCCCTATGCCAATATTCCCAACGTGATTGTGGGGCGCAAGGGGACACAGCAGCATGTGACACTGGAGAGTTTGCAGGACCGGACAGTGGCGGTGGCAACCGGGTGGCCGGCGGCCCGGCACTTGCGGCGGGAGCGCAAGGGCATTCATCTGGCCGAGTTTGCCAATGGGCGCGAGGCGTTGGCCGCGGTATCCACGGGCCAGGCGGAGGCCTTTGTGGGCAGTCGCGCGATGGTCGCCTGGGTTCTGGCGCGCGATATGCTGGTGGACGTGCATATCCAGGGCACGGCCTGGGAGATCGATTCCGTCTCGGCCATCGGGGTGCGGCCGGATTTGCCGGACCTGGTGGAAGTGCTCAATGCCGCCCTGGCGTCGCTGCCGACAGATGTGGTCCAAGGGCTCTATGAGCGCTGGGGTGGCAAGGATTGGCATGAGATGACCGAACTGTCCTGGGTCCAGCTTACGCCTGAAGAACGCCAGTGGCTGGAGGAGCATCCGGAAATTTTGGTCGGGAGTAATCCGCGCTGGGCACCATTGGAATTCACGGACAAGCATGGGCAGTTTCAGGGGGTGGCCTGCGAGTATCTCGAACGATTCGGCAAAGCGTTGGGGGTGACGTTTCGCCATGTGGCTATTCCCTCCTGGCGGCAGGCACAGGCGAAGTTGCGGGACGGGGAAGTGGATATGCTCAGTTCGCTGAACAAGGCCAGCGCCCGGCGGGTGGAGGTGGAGTTTACGACGCCCTACCAGGCGCTGCCCACGGCCATTTTCACGCACGAAAAAACCCCGTATGTGGGCCAGGCCGAAGACCTCAAGGGCCTGCGGGTGGCCGCCGTGGTCGGCTACGGCCTGGAACGGTATCTCGAGGCCAAGGTGTATGGCCTGAAAGTGGAGACGGTGTACGATGTGCCGACCGCACTGGCGCAGCTTGGATCGGGGGAACTCGATGCCTTGGTCGGCAGTCTGCTGGTCACGGGGCACTACATCCAACAGGGCGGCCATACCCAAATCAAGGTCGGCGGCGACTTGGATTTTGTCTATCAGCCCGCTTTTGCCGCCCGCCGGGACACCAGAATCCTGACCGAAATCCTGTCGAAGGCGTTGGAGGGGATCGATGACCAGGAGCAGGCGGCCATTGCCCGCAAATGGATGGCGGTGACTTACCAAAAGCGAATTGATTATCGCAAACTCTATAAGTATGCCGCCGGCGTGGTGGCGTTGCTGGGCCTATTTGCGTATTGGAATCGGCGTATGGCGGCGGAAATCCAGCGCCGCAAGGCCGTGGAGGCCTCGCTGTTGAAGAGCGAAGAGGCGCTGGTGGGCGCGAACAAAGAGCTGGAGGCCTTTTCCTACTCGGTCTCGCACGATCTACGCGCCCCGCTGCGGCATGTGGCCGGCTTTGTGCAGTTGTTGCAGACCAATGCCCAGGGCAAGCTCGACGAAACCGGTTTGCGCTATATCGACGTCATTGCCAATGCGGCGCAGAAAATGGGCCACCTGATCGATGATTTGCTGTCGTTTTCGCGGACGGGCCGGGCCCAGATGCACATCGAGCCGGTGGCGCTGGGGCCGCTGGTGGATGAATGTCGCAAGGAGCTGGAGCCGGAAATGGGCGACCGCAATATCGAATGGGTCATCGGCGAGCTGCCCGAGGTGCAGGCCGACCGCTCGCTGCTGCGCCAGGTGCTGGCCAATCTGCTGGGCAATGCCGTGAAGTATACCGGTAAGCGCGAGCAGGCCCGTATCGAGGTGGCCTCGCGCCGGGAGAACGGCGAGATCATTGTCAGCGTGTGCGACAACGGCGCGGGCTTCGATATGAAATACGTGGACAAGTTGTTTGGGGTCTTCCAGCGGCTCCACAGCGAAAGCGATTTCGAAGGCACGGGGATCGGCCTGGCGAACATTCGACGGATCATCGTCCGCCACGGCGGCCGCACCTGGGCCGAAGGGGCGGTGGACCAAGGCGCCACATTCTATTTCAGCCTGCCGGATGCCCCGGCGGGTTCTGCCCAGGAGACACCTCCATGATCGATCGCTATATTCTGCTGGCCGAAGACAATCCCAATGATGCCGAATTGACGATCGCCGCGTTGCAGGCCAGCCGTCTGGTGAGCCCCATCCGGGTGGTGGCCGATGGTGCCGAGGCACTGGATTTTCTCTTTTACCGCGGAGCGTATGCCGGCCGCAAGGAGGGCCCCCCGGCCCTGATCCTGCTGGATTTGAAAATGCCGAAAGTGGATGGACTGGAAGTGCTGCGCGAGGTGAAAAAGGACCCGGCCCTGCGGTTGATTCCCGTCGTGATGCTGACTTCGTCGCGCGAGGAGGCGGACTTGACCCGCAGCTATGCCAGCGGCGCCAACGCCTATGTGGTTAAACCGGTCGAATTTGATGAATTCATGCAGGCGGTGCGGGAGCTGGGCCTGTTCTGGGGCCAGGTGAACGAACCCTCGCCCGTTCCGGGCTCGGCCCCGGTGAAAATGGACCCCACTTGAAGGAGATGACCATGAGTCCCGAATCCCCCCCCAAGAAGCCCCTTAACGTATTGATCGTCGAAGACTCGGAGACCGATGCGCTGCTGCTGACCGAGCAGTTGCGAGCCGGAGGCTACGATCCGCAGACCCGCTGCGTGGATACCGCGGAGGGATTGACCGACGCCCTGCAAACCAAGTCCTGGGATATTATTTTTTCCGACCACAACATGCCGCAGTTTAGCTCGACGGAGGCGCTGGAAATTGTGCGGTCGTCCGCAATCGATGTACCGTTCATCATCGTGTCCGGGGCCATTGGCGAGGAAGCCGCGGTGGCGGCCATGAAAGCCGGCGCACAAGACTACCTGATGAAAGGGAACATGGCGCGCCTGGTCGCGGCAACGGCCCGCGAGTTGCACGATGCCCAGGAACGCCGCGCCCGACGGGTGGCCGAACGCGCCTTGCTGGCTCAGGAAGAGGAGTTCCGCCTGGCCCGCGAAATCCAGCAGCGACTGTTTCCAGACGGTCCACCTAAGCTGCCGGAGTTCGATATTGCCGGGGCATCGCTGCCCGCGGCGGCTACGGGCGGGGACTACTTTGACTTCATTTCCACCCGCTCCGGCGAGTTGTTTGTGGTGGTCGGCGACGTGACGGGCCACGGGATCGGGCCGGCGCTGCTGATGGCCGATGCCCGCGCGTATCTGCGCGCACTGGCGGTATCGGGCCAGCGCTTCGAGGATATTCTGGAGCGCGTGCGCAGTCTGATGATCGAAGACCTCGGCCTGGACCACTTCATCACGCTCTTTTTTGCCAAGCTGGACCCCGCCACGGGCCTGTGGACCTACATCAATGCCGGCCACCCCCCGGGGTACATTCTGGCACCCGATGGCACCGTCAAAACCGAGATGATGCCCGGGACCGCCGCGCTGGGCATCGATCGCGAGGAAACACCGCTGGAAGCCAAGGAACTAACTCTGGAAAAGGGCGATTTGCTGTTGCTGATTTCCGATGGCATTCCCGAGGCGCGTAACCACGCCGGAGAGGAGTTTATGGAAGAGCGCGTGATCGAGATCGTTCAGCGCGAGAGAGAAAAAAGCTCGGCGGAGATCATCAAAATCCTGATGGACGAAGCCCGGCGCTTTGCCCAGCCCAGCCAATTGCAGGATGATATGACCGCCGTGGTGCTCAAGCTGTGACGGCGTGGGCCATAGCATCGGGAGGGTGCCGCCGCCTGACCCGCGCCGTGCTGCTGCTGCTGCTGCCGGTGCTGCTGCTGGCGGGGGCAGATGTCTCGGCCCAGGAGGGGATGCCGCCCCAGACCGACGTGGCGCTGGAGCGCCAACCCTCAATTCGACTGATCGATCCCGACCGCGATGCGGCAACGCTGCGACGCATCGAAGTCTGGCGTGCGCGATTGCCCGCGAAATATCAGCGACGCAATAATTTTGCCTGGGCCATCGCCCGGATCGAGGGGCTGGAGAAGAGCGAGTATTTCGCCCATAGCGGGATTCAACGCCTGAACAAGATATCTGGCGAGGCGGCGGAAAAAATTGCCGGGATTTCACTGCGGCCCAAGAAGGGGCGCTTCGCGATCCTGTGTGTGAACCACAATGACGAGATCGAAGGCGATAACTGTTGGCCCCGGCACGTGGATACCGAGTACAAGATCATCGAGGATATGGCCCGGCGCTTGCCGGACGCCTCGGCGGGCGGACGAGTGCGGCTCTATACCGACCTGTACCCCTGCGCAAGCTGCCGCTATGTCATGCGCCAGTTCCTCGCCGCCTACACCAATGTGCAACTGCAGGTGCTGTACCGCGAGCGCTGACATTATCAAAACTAAACGAAAAATGGTGAAATATAGTCCGCGGACGATGGCAAACGAGTGCTGAGCGATCCCGCGCGCCGGCTCGGCCCTGATTCATCCGCGGGGTAAGCTCGTGGGGGGCTGTCGGGGTCAGGGCGAGGGCAGGACGGGGGCGGGGGAGGCCGGGCTGGTCGGCGTGGACCAGTGGCGGGCCGTGGCATAGCGTTCCATGGCCGGGGAGGCCACCAGGAGCGCGCCCCAGGCGACAGCGCCAGCGACGATAGCGCTGACAAAGCCGACCTTGAGCCATTCCCAGAATGAGATGTGGATGTGTCCGTGTTTTTCGAGGAGGCCGAGGGCCACGATATTCGCGGTGCTGCCGATCATGGTGATGTTACCGCCAAAGCAGGCGCCGAATAGCATGGCCCACCACAATGGCATGCCGAACATGGTGTCGGATAGGGCGCTGACCACGGGCGAAAAGGCGGCGACAAACACCACATTATCCACGAATGCCGAGCCGATGCCGGTTGTGCCGATGATGATCGGAATCAGCGATTTGGGATTGGACCCGAAAGCCGACGTAAAGCCTTCAGCCATTTTTTGCGTTAGCCCCACATGTTCGAGGGTGCCCGCGACGGCAAAGAGCAGCATGAAGAACAACAGGGTCCACCAATCCACCTCGCGTTCGATATAAAAGCGCGCGCGTTTGTGGCGCCAGATCATGACGCCGCCGGCGCAGGCGAGAGGGGCGATTAACAAAGCGCTATTCGTGGCCAGCCCCAGCAGTTGCTCCACCTGGTGGTGCGAGGCGATGATGAGGAACGTGATTGTCAGTAGAATGACGCCCTGGCGGTGCGGCACCTGGATATCTGGGGCCAGGCTCAGGTTGCGGCTCAGGCGCTCGGCCAGACGCTCATCAAAGACGTCCAGCTCGCGGCGGAACCACAGCATGGTGACGCCGAGCGTGGCGACCAGCGCCAGCAGCATCACTGGGAACGACCACAGGATGAAGTCAAAAAAGGTGAGGCCAGCCTGGGTGCCGATGTAAATGCCGACCGGATTACCCATCATCGTGCCCGCGCTGCCGACGTTGGTGCACAAGACACAGGTCATTAGGTAGGGCGCGGGATTCAGTTTCAGCCGTTCGCAGACTTGAAAAACCAGTGCGCTGATGAAGATGATGGAGGTGACTTCATCAACCAGACAGGCCAGCAGGGCGGAGGCAATGGCGGTCACGGCAATGAATTTTCGGCCCGTGATGCGGGGCATGGCAACGATGGACTGCACCACCCAGGTGAAGAAGCCGGTGTCGCGCAGGGCACCGACGATGACCATCATACCGGCCAAAAAGAGAATCACGGGCAGCGAGGTGGCCTCGACGAGGGTGGGCAAATCCAGCGACTTGGTGAGAATCAGCACCGATACGCCCAGAAAGGCGATGGACAGCCGAAGGTTCCAGAAGAGCAGAGTGCCCAGGATGGTGGAGAGAAAAACGCTGAGGGCGACGGACTGGGTGGTCGTGAACCCGATGAGTTGGCCGGCCAAACCGGCGGCGGTTGCCAACAGCAGCAGCAGCCCCGCACGCCGGACCACAGCCGGGGTGCTCATGCCATTTGACGTTGCGCCTTCGTACATATAAACCGATCCAATCGCGGGCCGTCAGGCCCAGAAAAGTTTAGAAATAAAACTGTGTAGGTTGACCACCCCGGCCAGATGTCGGCCTTCCATCACCAGAATCTGGCGCGTTTTTTCCATGAGAAATATTTTGGCCAGTTGAATGGCGGGCACATCCGGGGGGACGCTGATGTATTCTTCGCGCATGAAGTCCGCGAGCCGCATGGTTCGGTCCTTGCGCAGCAGGTCGGCGAAGGGTTCAAACTGGATGATGGGCGTGAGATCGTGCATCCAGAGCAGGTGTTCCGGTAGACTGATTTGCAGCAGGTCTTCGAGGGAGACGACTCCGCGCACGTCGCCTTGTTCGTCCACAACAGGGATATCGTAGAGCCGCCGCTCACAGAACAGATCGATGGCGGTTCCCAAGTGATCGCTTTCCAGGAGGGTGGCGGGGTTGTGGGCCATCATGTGCATGGCACTAACAAAGGGCGGGAAGTCATCTTTGCCGCTGGTGAGCATGGCGCACAACTCGTCGGGCGAAGGGCATCCGGCGATGAGGCGGACATCCTTGAGCGCGATCATCTTTTTGGACAGCCCGGCAAGGAACTGGAGATAGGCGTCGGGCATGCTCTTGGGCGTCAGAACCAGGAAGATGGCATGGACGGGGTGTTGCGCATCACCATTGAAGGGGATGCCCGGCACCGAGGTGCCGACCGCCACCAGCAGCCGCGACAGACCTTCCAGGCGCAGGTGGGGCACGGCAATGCCGGGATATACCACGGTGGGGGCCAAGGCTTCCCGGGCGATGAGTTCGTCCAACATGACTTGCGGGTCCCGGCCGGGGGTCTCTTCTTCCAACAGACGGAGCAGGGCGGCCAGCGCGTCGTCACGGGTGCGCGACGGGAGATTACACACAATCGTTTCCGGGCGGAAAACATCGACAAAACCAGTATTAACGGTGTGTGGCATAGCTTGCATGTGTACCGTTCAGCGGGGCCCGTGTCAAGAAAGACGCCGGTCTGTTTTTGCCGCCTGTTTCTTACGCTGGGTTTCCAGGGTAGTTTTCCACGGTGTGGAAAAATAGTTTCCATGGTGTGGAAACCGGGGTAAGCTCATGCCAGAAGACAAGGAGAGGATACCATGAGTTTTACCCTACAGATTCAAGCCAAGGCCCCGGCCTTTGAGTTGCCAGCGACGGATGGCCAGACCTATTCGCTGGAGGCCTTCGCGGAAGCGGATGTGCTGGTCGTGTTTTTTACCTGCAACCATTGTCCGTATGTGATTGCTTCGGACGAGATAACGCGGGCCACCGCCGATCGCTACCGGGACAAAGGGGTGCGTTTTGTCGCGATCAACTCCAACAGCCCCCGGACCTATGCCGAGGATGATTTTCCGCATATGGTGGCGCGGATGCAGAAATATCGCTTCCCATGGGTGTACCTCTACGACGCCACGCAGGAGGTGGCCCGGGCCTATGGCGCACTGCGAACCCCGCATTTCTACGTGTTCGATCGTGAGCGGCGGCTGGTGTATACCGGCCGTGCGTTGGACAATCCGCGCGAGCCGCTCAAGGCGACCGTCCATGACTTGGAGCGGGCACTGGAAGAACTCACGTCTGGAAACCCGGTGAGCGTGCCCCAAACCAATCCGATTGGCTGCAACGTCAAGTGGGATGGCCAGGACAAGCACTGGATGCCGCCGGAGGCCTGCGATCTGGTGCCGTAGCCGCCGACATCATGTCGCGTGCCTAGCGCGCCACGGGCGCCAAGGCGTTTGCGGGGGGGGCGATTTCTGTGCCGTGAGAAGGGGGGTGCCGTGCCTGTTACTCGTGCCACACTCGCGTCGGACCGGGAATCGGATTGCCGCGCGGGTGGGGGTGTGGTTCAATTTGGCCCATGAAATTCGCACTGGTTCAGATGAATCCGACTGTGGGGGCGGTGGGGGACAACGCCGCACAGATGGTCCGGTGGGCGCAGGAGGCCGCGGCGGATGGCGCCGATGTGGTGGTGTTTCCCGAACTGGCCTTGTGCGGGTACCCCCCGGACGACCTGGTGTTGCAGTCGCGCTTTATGACGGCGGTGGAGGCCGAGGTGGAACGGTTGGCCAAGAAGTTACCGCCCACCGTGTTGGCCATTATCGGGGCACCGCGGCGTGACAAGGGCGCCCTTTACAATGCCGCGTGGCTGTTTCACGGCGGTCAACCGGTGGCCGTGGCCACAAAAATGCGTCTGGCGCACTACGGATTCTTTGATGAACGAGGACTTTTCAAGCCGGGCACAACCCCGCTGATTTTTGAATTTGGCGGCACCCGCCTGGCGGTGCATATTGGTGAGGACTCCTGGTGGCCCGAAGGCCAAGCCTTTCAAGGATTGCCCGGTTGCTGCGATATGCTCATCAATTTGTCTGCCGCACCGTACGGCCACGGACGGGAGAGCAAGCGCGAGGAGATGGTCCGCAAGGCCGCGGCGGCTGCCGAAGCACCCATGCTCTTCACGAATCTCGTGGGCGGCCAGGATGAGTTGGTGTTTGATGGTGGTGGGTTGGCCGTTGGGAACGACGGGGCCATAGCGGCGCGCGCTGGGCTTTTTGATGAAGGAATGCTGCGGGTCGAACTGGACCGGTCCAGCGGCGTCGGGGAGCTGATGGCGGGACGCCTGGACCCCATGCCAGATGCCATCGAAGGGGTGTACACCGCCTTGAAGATTGGGTTGCGCGACTATGTGGACAAGAACAAGTTCCCGGGCGTAATCGTGGCGTTGTCCGGGGGTATTGACTCGGCGCTGGTGGCGGCCATCGCCGTGGATGCGCTGGGACCGAAGCGGGTCTTTGGCGTCACGCTGCCGTCGGTAATCACGTCCCAGGAAACGCTTGGGGATGCGCTGGACATGGCGAAGCGTCTGGGTATCCCTTGCTTGCAAATTCCCATTGCCCCGGCGGTGGACGTATTCAGCGAGTTGCTAGGTCCCGCGTGCGCCGCCGTGGACTGGGCCGCTCCTCTGCCGGGAACTGGCATGGACGAAAATCTGCAAGCGCGGATTCGCGGGGTGATCATGATGGCCCTTTCGAATCGCTATGGCCATATGGTGGTCGCCACGGGCAACAAAAGCGAGATGGCCACAGGCTACACCACGCTGTATGGCGATATGGCCGGCGGCTTTGCTCTGATCAAGGATGTGCCCAAAACAATGGTATTTGACCTGGCCCGTTGGCGCAACCAACGCGGCGAGGTGATCCCGCCCTTAACGATTTCACGTCCGCCGTCGGCCGAGTTGAAGCCAGGGCAGCTAGACTCTGATTCGCTGCCGCCTTACGATGTACTCGATCCGATTCTGGAGCGCTATATCGAACAGCAGCAAGGGGTGCGGGATATTCTGGCTGACGGGGCGGACGAGGCGGTCGTGCGCCGGGTGATCCAGATGGTGGACCGCAGCGAATACAAGCGGCGACAGGGGGCGCCGGGGGTGGTGATTACGCCGAAGGTGTTGGATCGCGACCGGCGTATGCCCATCACCAATGGCTTCCACGAATAGCTTGTTTCCCGCCCCAGGCAATGAGTTCCTTACCTCAAATAACATATGTACATATGTCTATATGATGCAGTTTTTTCGGTTGGGGCGGGGGGGGGGGTTAGTCGGGGGGGGCGGGGGCGGGAATTTCAGAATGAAGGTGCAGCCCGCGCCGGGGGCGGGTTCGACACGGGCGCTGCCC
>JAQUJC010000101.1 GCA_028681135.1 Kiritimatiellia bacterium
CCCCCCCCCCCCCGGTTGTTTTTTTTATCGGGACAGTACTGAGGGGAAGGGGAGCAGCGGGGGCGCAATCTGTTTCATGCGTGCAGATGAATCATGCAGGTGGGGGGCGCAGGCGATAGAGCCACCCAGTCTCATCTCTCACCTCGATCCTCCCCTGGCAAATTGAATCGTGCCCCCATTTAATCCACACAGTTAATTAACTCTGTGGAATAGGTAAAAAGATAACCTCCTGCATAAGAACGGAATAAAATAGAGAATTAACAAACAGGTGATAATAATATTCCACAGAGATTGTTAATCTTGACCCCCGGAATATCAGTGGGGCGGGGGGGCAACGATCGCGCGGAGCTGTCTGGGTTACGGCCCATTCGGGATGGGGGCGCCCAGGGCCGGTCACTGGAAACCAGTTGCGAATTGGCGATGCTTGGGCTATAACCCCCCCCAGTGATGGCGAAGGAAAGGAACCGGATGAAAAAAGCAATTTTGATGTTGGTGGGTGTGGGTTTGAGCGTGCTGACGGCCGTCGCCGGAGAGAGCCGCGTGTTCGCGTTGGCCACGACGCGTGATGTTACGCCTGCATTGACGACGCGCGTTATTGCGTACCTGGAGACTCACTCTGGCGCCGTCGTGAGGCCCACGGAGTTTATGCCGGTGGAATCGGGACAGGACATTGAAGCCATCGGGCGCGCGGCGGCTCAGAGGCTGGCAGCGGATGAGATCGGCGTGCTGGTGCTGGGCCAGTTTGGTGTGGATCAGCCCCAGGGCGTGTGCCTGCCCCATGAGCAGTTTGGTATTCTCAACCTTTCCCGCCTGGGCGAGGGCGTGGACGAAGACCGTCTGGTTCGTCGCGCAGGACAAGACGGATTGCGCGTTCTGGCCATGCTGGTGGGGTTGTCGCCTTGTCCGTTCCCCTTGTGCGTCTTGACGGGGTACGAAAAAACCGAGGATCTCGACCGAATGAGCGGCAATTTCTGTCCGCCCTGTCTGGACCGGTTTACGCGTCGGGCCCGGGAAGCCCATCTGCAGATGAAGCCGGTGGGGGCGGATGAGCCGACGCAGGATGAATCGACGGCGGATGACGATGTATCCGCGTCCGTCGACTAGTGGGGGCGCTGTTGTTTCATGCTTGATATCAAACTCATTCGTGAAAATCCGGCGGGTGTCCGCGACCGCCTCAAAACCCGGCGTTGTTCAGTCGATATTGCCGCCCTCCTCGAACTCGATGAGCGCCGCCGCGCCGCCATTACCGAGGGTGAACGCCTCAAGAGCCAGCGCAATGAGGTCTCCAAGAAAATTGGCGTCCTGAAAAAGGCGGGCGAGGATACCACGGAGATTCAACATCAGAGCCGTGAGTTGGGCGAGCAGATTGCCGCGCGCGATGCGGACGTGCGGTCGATTGAGGAGACGCAGCATCAATGGCTGCTGGCGATTCCCAACCTGCCCCACGAGAGCGTACCGGAGGGCGAAGACGCCACACAGAATGTCGTGGTCCGGGAATGGGGACTCCGGCACGACTTTTCGTTTACGCCCCAGGACCACGTAGCCCTGAGTGAGACGCTTGGGCTGTTCGATTTCGAGCGCGCGGCGCGCCTGGCAGGGGCCGGCTTCCCGCTCGCCACCGGGGCCGGTGCGCGTCTGAAGCGCGCGCTGATTCAGTTCATGCTCGATATGCACACGACTCAGCACGGCTATACGGAGGTCGCGCCGCCGCATATCGTGTCCACCGCCGCCATGATCGGTACGGGCCAACTGCCCAAGATGGCGGCCGACATGTATGAGTTGCCCGCCGATGGCTTGTGGCTGATCCCGACCGCCGAAGTCCCCGTGACCAATATCTATCGCGACGAGATCATTCGCCAGCCGCTGCCGATCAAGCTGGTGGCCCAAACCCCGTGCTTTCGGCGCGAAGCGGGAGCGGCCGGCAAGGGCACACGCGGGCTGATCCGGGTCCACCAGTTCAACAAAGTTGAACTGGTCCAGTTCGTGCCGCCGGCCACATCCTACGCAGCGCTGGACAAACTGGTGGGCGACGCCGAAAATGTCCTACAGGCGTTGGGGCTGCCCTATCGCGTTCTGCTATTAAGTTCCGGCGACATGAGTTTTGCGGCCGCCAAATGTTATGATATTGAACTGTGGGCTCCCGGGCATGGCGGGTGGCTCGAAGTGTCCTCGTGCAGTAATTTTGAGTCTTTTCAGGCCCGCCGGGCCAACATTCGTTGGAAGAATGCCGAGGGCAAGAACGAGTTTGTCCACACGCTCAACGGTTCGGGGGTGGCCCTGCCGCGGTTGATGGTGGCGATCCTTGAAAATGGCCAGCAGGCCGACGGCTCGGTTGTCCTGCCCGAAGCCCTGCGGCCCTACATGGGCGGGCTGGAGCGGCTGACGCCGCAGGCCTGAGCTGCCGGTGATTGCGACGGTCCAGTCCACCGTAGCCACGCGCTTCCCGCATATCCGCGGGACGCGCGTTTTGGTGGCCGCCAGCGGGGGGGCCGATTCCACGGCATTGGTCCTGGCGTTGAAAGAGCTGGGGGTGGAGATTGTTCTGGCACATGTGCATCATGGGATTCGCGGCAAGAGCGCGGATGGCGATGCGCGTTTTGTACGCGCCTGGGCCCGCCGACTGGGCGTGCCCTTTCATCTTGGCCGTGTGGATGTGCCCGCCGAAGCCCAGAGCAGCGGCGAGTCCCTGGAGATGGCGGCGCGGCGCCTGCGCCGGGGATTCCTGGTGGCGACGGCCCATCAGGAGAAAATCCAGCAGATTGCGGTGGGCCACACCGCCGATGATCAGGCCGAGACGATTCTGATGCGGATTGTGCGTGGGACGGGCGTGGCCGGGTTGGCGGGGATTCCGTATGAAACGGTGCATGGGGGGGTGTCGTTTATCCGCCCCTTGCGGGATGTGACGCGCGAGGAGGTGCTGGCCTGGCTCAACCGTCGCCGCCAACGCTGGCGCGACGATGAGACCAACGCCGACGATTTCGCCATGCGCAACCGCGTGCGCAATGAAATTCTTCCCCTGTTGGAGCGACGCCTCAACCCCGCCGTACGCCAAGCCCTCCTGCGGCTGGGCGATATTGCCGCCGCCGAAGACGAGGTGATGAGCGCGCTCGCGGATCAGGCCCAGCGCAGCGAGCATCCCGGCCAGGCCCCGCTGGCCATTCGTCGCCGCCTGGCGCTCGCCGAACTTCACTGCCAGGGGGTGTCGCCCGGCGCCATCGACTTTGCGGCCATCGAGTCGTTGTCCCGCGGGGGCGACGGCATACCGACGCCGGCCCCCGGTTTTCCACAGTGTGGAAAAAAGTTTTCCATAGCGTGGAAAAATCGCCAAAAAGTTTTCCATAGCGTGGAAAACCCGTCGATTGCGCCGACGGTGCATATCCGGGAGGGGCGCGGCTTCTCGCGCCATCAGGATGAGGTGTGCTTGTCGGCGGCGGCAGTGGCCGGACGCGACTTGGTGCTGCGCAGTTGGCGGGCCGGTGATCGGATGGAGCCGCTCGGGATGACCGGCAGCAAAAAACTCTCTGACATCTTCACGGACCTGAAGGTGCCGCGCGCCGAGCGCCAGGCCTGGATGGTCGTGGACTGTGACGGCCAGATCGCGGCCCTGGCCGGTTGGCGGGTCGCCCGCGACTTTGCGGTGGAAGGGCCGCACGCGCCGTCCATCCGTATTCGCTGGACCGCGAAAGACGCGTAATCCGAGTTTGGTTCGGCCCTTTACGGTGATACAGGCCACTTTTGCACATGATGGTTAATTAACCATCATCTGGGGTTTGGCCCCTGACTAGATACATGAACTAGATTCGTCGCGCCGGTGCACTTTTTCCTTGTGCATGGGCGCTTTTCTCTGTCTAATATTATCTAGCATATATGCTAGACAACTAACAGAGGAGACACACGATGGGATATCCGACGAAAGTTCAGCTCATTCACCGAAAGAAGACCGCGGATCAGTATTACATCAACTTCCCAACCGCTGTGGCAGAGGCGATGGAGTTTGAGAAGGGCGAAGTCATCGAATGGATCATCGAGGACAAGGCCAACATCATTGCGCACCGGCGCCAGGTGCCGCCCTCACCCATCACAGTAAAAAAAACTCTACGCTTCTCCTCAAAGGGATCGAAGCGCTCCTGAATCAGTGCGAAGGATTGGGCAGCGA
>JAQUJC010000102.1 GCA_028681135.1 Kiritimatiellia bacterium
CTTGAGTTTCTTCGCCTTTTCCGCCGGCTGGCGCACCATGAACCGCTCCAGACCCGCCGTCAACGAATTGAGCTTGCGCGCCTGGAGGCGACGCGGTGCGAGGCCGCGAGACATGACCCACAGCGAGCGTAGGGGTCAGTCCCGTAATCTAGTATTAATACCTAATTACGGGACTGACCCCTGCTCCCCGGAAAAGAAGAAAAACGGGCAGAACAAAGTAGGGATTAGTAGCGTGCGAAGCCACGCTGCAATCCCGGGTTGAACAAGCCCCGCGGGGGCGTATGTATTTTGCTCATGGGGCGGAAGTTCGTATGGGCGCTCAGGACGACTGATCGCTTCCAGTGGAGTCGGAGGGGATGTGCCGGGGATCATGATCGGGATGCTCAGGGACATGGGCCACATCTCGGAGAAGGGACCTATAATTTATACTTTTGATTACCTGCAATTGGCTAAACGTCACAACTTTTTACCAGTGGACCGGTTTTCTGTGGGTTTTCCACGCTATGGAAAACTTTTTTCACTTTTTTCCACGCTATGGAAAATTGTCTATCCGTGCTTGTTTTCTGTCGCGCGCTAGCGCTGTGTGGTTCCTGGGCTGTTTGTCTGTACGTCTGTCATTTGTCTTGCGTTCCATGCCATCGGTGCATCAGAATTGCCTTTGTGCATCAGTGCCGCGTTTTGTCGCTGTGATATATGGTATAACCGGAAAGCCCGCCATGAACACATCTGTTTTGCTTGCGAAATGCCCCCCCCCTACTCCCGCCCATCCTGTGGCCCGCCGTTTTGGCTCAGCCCTGTTTTGCATCGCCATCATGCTGGGGATGCTGTGCTCGGAATCCGCGTTTGCGGCCCGCGTTTCAGTGAAGGCCTTCGATCTCCTCGCGCAGGAAGTCGACCTGGCCTATATCCGTTCCGGCACGAGCGAGATTCAGCGTCTGCCCATGGAGCGGACCGCCCACGGCGTCTGGTACGTTGACTTCGCCGTACCTGCCGGTGACTACGAATACCGCTTTGTTGTCGATGACGAATGGATGAGCGACATTGCCAATCCCGAGTACCAACGCTGGGCGGACGGTTCGGTCTGGTCGCGGTTCAGTGTACCAGGTGAAAATGATGTATTTGCCAATTACCGCCTACCCGCGGCCGCCGCTCCCCCGTCCGCTCCGGCGGCCGACGCCGTTTTCGATCCGCCCGCATCCGCCGCCGTCTCGCCGGAGGCCCCCGCTGGCATGATCGCCGTCACCTTCCGCTTCTATGCCCCTCTGGCCCGGGAAGCGGCTGTGGTGGGCACCTTCAACGATTGGAATGACCAACAGAACCGGATGACCCGGCGGGACGGCTTTTGGGAGTGTTTGATCCCTCTGGCTGAAGGGACATACGAGTATAAATTCAAGCTCGGCGAGGAGTGGTATTGGGATCCGGATCGCCCCCCCAAAGCCCCCGGAGAAAATTCTGTGATCACGGTGGCCGCTGCGCGGCCCCCTCCCCCGGGTGCCCCCCTCATCCAGCCTCAGGATTGGCAGGATACCCCACATATCCTGTTGGCACCGGCCACCGGTTTGCATGCGTTCCAGCAAGAACTGCTACGGGCCTACATTGTTATTCTCGGAAGTGACCAGCATCACTTAAAGATTACGGATGGTTCCCTGCTGACTCCCGACATTCTGCCGGGGAATCCGCCTGCGCGCTGGGAGTGGGAGATTGTCGCACCGGCGGGCCGGTCGATGATGGCCCTGAGCGTGGATTCCAATACGGCGATGTTTGAACTCAAGCATCCACTGCTGGACCCGCCGCGGGCCTGGCTGGCCGACTATCGCCACCACGCTGAATCCCTCTTCACCGACGCCACGCTGGAGTTGGCCGGCCCCACTACGCCCCCGCCGGCATCGCTCTGGACCATGGCCCGGCAGGACCTCGCCAAGCGGCAGCCCTTTTCAGAAGTGGTCGCCATCAACCGGATGACCGCCTTCGGCCGCGAGAATGGCTGGTCGGCCGAGTTACTGCGTGAGATGGCCATCATCTATGCCGACATGTCCGTGGACTACCGCCATCCAGGTGTGGGGGGATGGGCCCCCATGGTCTTTGCCGCCAGAGCGGTAGTGTTGGCCGATTTGGCGCGCACGGGCGATGGTCCGGACGAAACTATGGCCTATGTGCTCTGTCGCATTGGGCGTCCCGGCGACGGGGCCGCCTTTTTGCCCCCTGCGCCGGACACCCTGCACGGGCATCTGGCCGCGGCCATGGCCACCGGCGATACCCGTCAATTGCTGGAGTGGGCCGGTTCTCCCCAATTCTATGGGTTGACTGTCATGGCCGGACAGCCCACCAACGCCCCGGCGATGGACGAGTTCGATTCTTCCCAACAAGCGCACATTTTGTCGATCCTCTCCGACGTATTGTTTCAAGATGGGCAGGAAAACCTGTCCCGCTGCTATCTGGGGGGTGCCTTGAAGCACACCCCGTCTTCGTTTGCCGACCGAATCCGGGCCCTCCAACGCGGGGGTGTCAGTGCCGGGCATGCCCACGCGGAACCGGCGCTCCGGCTGGCCGGTTGCTCGGCCTTGTGGAACAGCATCCTGGAGGAGGGCACGCTCCCCCGCCAACCGGCCAGCGGCCAGACCGGATGGCTTAGGGCAACCTGTCAGCGAGGGGACGACGGGGAGAACATCGCCCAGGAAATCGCCGCCATTTCCACGTTGTATCGGGAGATGCAACACACCGTTTTGGATGGGAGCACGGAAGCCGTTCCCCAAGCCGCCTGCCTGCTTTTATTGCGTGATATGTTGAATATCGCGTGGTGGCAGAATGCCCGCTTCTATGGTGCCAGCCTGTACTCCGCCCGCGGGGCCCAACGGCTGCACCAGATCATGGCCACGTGGAAGCCTTTTCAGCCTGAAATGGAAGCCTTCACCCGCTTTTTGTTGCGCAGGCCCCTGAACGAACACAACTACGGCGACATACGGCGCGGCTTTACCCGCCGTGAGCGCCCGCCCGATACCGTGGACTATATCCGCATGGTCCGCACTGCGTTCAGAACCTGGCTAATGGATGAGGCGCAGCGTTTTTACCCCCACATGCCCACGGTGCAAAGTGACCTGTACCCCGATTATGAGTTCAGCCAGGACGTCTATGTTTTCCAAACTCAGGACCATTTGCGAGCCCAGTACCGACGGCTTGCGCCGATGAGCCCAGCGGGCTATCCCGTCCCCGGCTCCCTACCCCAACCCGATGATCCGGGCGACATCCCAACCGTGTTGTTCCAGACTTCGTTCGCGCTCAATCTGCGGCTGGCGCGGGAATGGTCCCGCACCTTCGACCAGGCCAGCCAGGAGGCGGCCATAGCCTTTTTCAAACGCAGCCTCGAGATTTGCCCCTACGAAATGGATGCCTACCGGGACTATGCCAAAGTCCTGATACACAATGGCCGCGACCAGGAGGTGATTGCCCTCGCCGACGCCTGCCCCGCCACCATGGAAGGACTTGAACGCGCGGCACTGCGACGCACCGCCACCTTCGCTGCGCTGAACATTGGCGATACCAATCGCGCGCTGTCCTTTTCCCGCAAGGCCGCCAACACCGGCCAAAGTTCCTCCATGTCCGTGCATGCGTATGTCCTGGAAGTCATCGGTGACCTGGAACAATCGTTGGAGGTCATTCAGGCGCGAGACCGGCGCTATGGTAAGGAGCGCAAAATTTATTGGCTTGCGCGGCATCGGCCCGAACAGGCCGAAGCAACAGCGCCGGAACTCTTCGACTGGATCGAGCAATTTCCCGATCTCGAACAAGCCCGGAAGGAAAACCGCTTCAGTTTCAATGCGCTCAAGAATATGCCCTATCGGTATGCCGCACTGGATCGTTGGGACCGGGCCCTGTGGCTATTGAAGCCGTTGGCCGAAGCCGTTCAAAACGATTATATCTGGTTTGCCCTGATGGCCATTGGCCAAAAAACCGGCGACCAGGCGGCGATGGAACTAGGCCAGCATGTATTGGCGGAGCATGTCTTTAATGTGTGGGGAGACTTTGCGCGCTTCATGCGCCATCAAACCACGTGGGACGAAGTACTGGCCGCCGTTCGCAACGAAGACAAGCCCCA
>JAQUJC010000009.1:0-20632 GCA_028681135.1 Kiritimatiellia bacterium
CCCCCCCCCCCCGCCCCCGTCGAGCGCCCGGGGGGGGGGGGCGCATCTGCGATATCGTGCAAGCGCTGGTCATGTTGAGTGGAGGCGCACCGCGCCGAATCGGGATGACAGCCACCATGCACGCCGTCTGATCCCCTCGGCGAGTCATAATTCACGCTAAAGCGTGGACTACATACGAAGCCCGTTAGTAGTCCAGCCTTCAGGCTGAACCCCTCAGCTCCTGGTGGGGGGGGGCGCCTGCTGGGCTACTCCAGTGCCTTCTCGATCGCCGCGACCAGTTCCGGGGCATCCGGTTCCGTGCGGCTGCCAAAGCGCCCGATGACCTGCCCATCTTTACCAATCAAAAATTTGTTAAAGTTCCAGGTAATGGCCCCGCCATGATCGCTGTCCTCTTTGGAGGTCAGGAAAGCGTACAGCGGATGGATCGTTTTGCCCTTCACGGATATCTTGGAAAACATCGGGAACGTCACCCCATAGGTCAGGGTGCAGAAACTTTTGATTTCGGCCTCTGTCCCCGGCTCCTGTCTCATAAAGTTATTGGCGGGAAATCCCAGGATGGCAAATCCGCGGTCTTTGTATGTGTTGTAGAGCTTTTCCAGGCCGGCATACTGGCGGGTAAAGCCACATTTACTCGCCACATTCACCACCAACAGCACCTGCCCCTGATAGGCTGATAACGCGACATCCTCGCCATCGATATCTTTCATCGTCAACGTATGAATCCCTTGCACGTCATCCGCTCCTTTCGCCCGGTCCACCCCCATTGTAACGATCAGGGCCAATCCCACTGCGATCCTCCATCCAGTCCGCCAAACAGGTATTATTTTCATGGCGTGAGTTTACCCCACCCGATGGGCCCCTGCAACCCCCCCCCATCGTTGGCTGGGTGAATTGCAAATTGCGGTTGTTCTCGTTTCTTTTCCGCGTTGGCATATCTTTTGCGTGCCGTGCGCCCCTTGCGTTCAAATGCGCGTTCGGCGTTCGGCCGCTGACATGGCAAAACGCCACGCTTGCCAACACGCGAGACATTCCCTATACTTTAGACGTAGGGCAACAACACCATTGAATAGGAGGTCGCGCCATGAAAATACTAGCTGCCTTGGATTTAGCCACCACCAACCCCGATGTGCTTCAAGGGGCCCGCACCTGGGCCCTGGAAATGAAGGCCCAACTGTGGCTCGTGTATG
This sequence comes from Kiritimatiellia bacterium, assembly GCA_028681135.1. Taxonomy (GTDB): domain Bacteria; phylum Verrucomicrobiota; class Kiritimatiellia; order CAIQIC01; family Lenti-01; genus JAAZFE01. The sequence goes on from JAQUJC010000009.1 coordinate 1,188, forward strand.
TCGCCGCACCCAATCCGGACTTTGTTGGATACGAGACCGGCCCGGACACGGTGCGCGACGCCATTGCACACCAGTTGCGAGTTCAACGCGCCCAGCTCGAAGAGGCGGCTGAACAGCTTCGCGCGGATAACATCGATGCCACCGCGCTGCTCGTGCAAGGCCCCACCGCTGAAACCATCCTGCACGAAGCAGACAAAATCAAGGCGGACCTCATCCTCATGGGGACCCGCGCTCACGGTCGGCTTCACGAATGGCTGGTGGGTTCCACCAGCAAAGGAGTCCTTCACAAAACAACGTGCCCCATCTTGCTCATTCCGCCCCACGTTGAGCCGGATGCCTAATCGAGCCGTGAATCGCGATTCGCGGGCGGTCGTGCCAGCCGCAACCGCGTATCGTGGTTCCATGCAGTGGAGCAACACAAAAAGAAAGGAATAGACTATGACAGAAAAAGAACTCTATCAGCAGAAACAACAAGCCCGCCTCGACGAATGGGCCGCCCGGATTGCCGAACTCAAGGCCCGCGCCGCTGGCGCCGGTGCCGCGGCCCAGATCGAACTGAAACGGAAAATCGACGCCCTGGATGTCCAACTTGATCGTGGCCGAGCGCAACTGGCCGAGCTTGCCGCCACCGGAGAAGACGCCTGGGACTCCGCCAAGGCCCACGCGGAAGCCACGTGGGATGCGCTCAAAAACGCCATCGCCGAAGCAGACGTTCCATCGGATAGCTGACCCTGGCTGGAAAGGAGACCCCGCCATGCCCTACGGCACCCTGACTGAACTGCCGGATGCCATTCAGAACGTTCTGCCCCAACACGCGCAAGAAATCTATCGGGCGGCGTTCAACAATGCTTGGTCCGAATATAAGGCCCCCGAGGACCGCCGCAACGAAGACGACTCGCGCGAAGAAGTCGCGCACAAGGTCGCTTGGAACGCCGTGAAGCAGAGCTACGAGAAAACCGACGACGGCTGGAAGCCGAAATAGCGGCCCGGGCATCCCAGCCCCTCCCCATAGAAGTCCGTGGGAATCCCGGCTGAATCCTCGGCGAATCCTTGTCAATTCGCATTGCCGCGCGGCAGGCAATGCGGTAGGATACCTGATAATTCCATTCACATTATTACGGAGGCCCGACCATGTCTGTAGCCATCACGCGTCAATTCCTCGAACAGATTCCCAAGACCGATCTGCACCTGCACCTGGACGGCTCGCTGCGGGTTTCAACCCTGATCGAACTGGCCAAGGCGGCCAAAATTCCCCTGCCCTCCGAGACAGAAGAGGGCTTGAATGAATTAGTTTTCAAAGAAAAGTATCAGGATCTTCCCGATTACCTTCAAGGCTTTGGGCTCACGTGTGCTGTGCTGCAAACGGCCGAGAACCTCGAACGTGTCGCCTATGAACTGGCCCAGGACAACATTGCGGAAAATGTCCGTTATATCGAAGTCCGCTATGCCCCGCAGCAGCATATCCACCCCGGCCTGCCCATCGATGAGGTGGTGGAATCGGTGAACCGCGGCTTGGCCCGGGCGCAGAAAGAGCACAACCAATCGCCGGCCGTAAAGCAGGGCGGCGATATCCCCTTTCACTACGGGATCATCACCTGCGCCATGCGTTTCTTCAACCGCCACATGTCGGCCTATTATGCCCAATTGTTTGACGTGATGCCCCACGCCCCCGCCAAAGAAATCATGGCCATTGCCTCCCTTGAAATGGCGCGTGCCGCCGCCATGCTGACCCACGAAAAGGGTATTCCCGTGGTTGGCTTTGACATTGCCGGCGCTGAAGCCGGCTACCCGGCCATTGTTCACCGCGACGCCTACCAGTACGCCCACGTCCACTTCATCAAGAAGACGGTTCATGCCGGCGAGGCCTATGGCCCCGAATCTATCTTTCAGGCCATCACCGAGTGCCATGCCGACCGCATTGGCCACGGCACATTCCTGTTTGCCGCGGACAAGGTCAAAGACCCCACGGTCAGGGACCCGGCCTACTATGTCAAATGCCTCGTGGACTACATCGCCTCGCGCCGTATCGCCCTGGAGGTCTGCCCCACCAGCAATCTGCAAACCATCCCCAGCATCGAGTCCATGGCCGACCACCCCCTCAAGCAAATGCTTGAGGCCAACCTATCCGTCTGCATCTGCACCGACAATCGCCTGGTCTCTCGCACCAGCGTCACCCGTGAACTGGAATTGGTATGCAACAGCCTGCCGGTCACGCCCGCCAAGTTACGCAACATCATCCTGGCCGGCTTCAAGGGCTCGTTCTTCCCCGGTCCGTACAACGAGAAGCGGGCCGTGGTGCGTCAAGTCAGCCAGCGCTATGACGCATTGGTAGAGCAATACCTGACCCCGGCAAAGGCCTGACACCGATGCGCCCACTCGCTGGGCAGGTGGCACGCGCGGTGGGCCTGATGGGTCTGCTGGCGCTAGGGGCGGGCTGTCTTTTTCTTGGTGATCGGCCGGCCCCGCTGCGGATTGGCACCGTCAAGGATTCCCCCCCCCTCGCTTTCCGTGAGGGGCGGCACTGGAAAGGCGTCGAAATCGAATTGGCCCATGCGATGGCCGAGCGCCTGGGTCGGCACCCGGTCTTTGTTGCCCTGCCGTCAACCGAGCTGCTTCCCGCGCTGCTGAATGGCCGGGTCGATGTGGTGATGGCCGGTCTGGCCATCACCGAAGAACGGCGGGTGCAGATCGATTTTGCATCGCCCTACCTGGTGGTTGGCCAAGGCGTGCTCGTACGCCGCGGCGACCTACCGCGGGTTCAGACCGCCATCAAGATACGCTCCTCGCCCGGCCGCGCCGCGGTGGTAGAGGACAGTCCTGGCGATCGGCTAATCACGCGGTATTTTCCCCTTGCCAGCCGCTATCCCTTCTCCACCCCCGACGACGCCATCGACGCCCTGCTGAACAACCGCGTAGACATGGTCGTTGGCGACGGCCCCGCCCTGCATTGGAAAGCCCGTCAAAGGCCCGAGGCTTTGGCCTTAGCACCCGCTCTTTTCGCGCGCGAGGAAATTGCATGGGGATTCCGCCGGGGCAGTGTCCGTCTGCGTGAATCCGCCAACAAAGCGCTGGGCAACTGGCAACAAGACGGCACACTCGAGGGCATCCTGCGGCGCTGGATGCCCGTCACGCCTTGACCCCCGCCCCGCCCCGAAGCCGTCTCGCTGCTCATGATCGGCGCTGGGCCCGCCAGCCCCACAGGATCGTGCGGGTAAACGGCCTGCCCGGCCCCGGCGCAAAGCTGACGAATAAAATGGGCGGGGCCTTCTGCTCCCGGCATCTCGCGGCCCATGCTGCCCTCTCCCGGCAACCCTGCCCCCCCGTTTTCCACCGATTCCCAATCCTATTTCCAAGGTCAAATTTATCGGACTTTATAAAGTCCGATATTGTTGGGTTGTCACTGATTGACAATTTCGGCATAACCGATTGCTGATTTAGCTTGTTCTGGTTGAGTAGAATCGCTGGTATTCCCGCTGTCGTGCCCCTCCATCGTTTCGACCGCCTGCTCGAAAACCAGCCGTCGAATTTATCGGACTTTATAAAGTCCGATAAATTGGGGTCACCACAGATCGACACTTTACTACGCCCCCCCCCCGCGCCTCACCCACATGGGCGAGTCGTCATGGGGGGGGGCTTTTCGTTTTCGGAACCCCGGCGACCGGGGATCAGAACGTCATCACTTCGCACCCGGCGGCGCGGTAAGCGGCGATGCTCGGATGGCCCGACATCTCGCCCAGCAGGGGCAGATTATGTTCCTGCGCCGCTGCTTTCGTCCCCATCTTGGCCGAACAGGCATCGCAGACACCCTCCACCAGCCCCGCCTCCAGGCACTTCTTCCACAGGCCGCTCAAGGGGCTGCCCTCGGCATAGAGATCCGGGACTAATTTCGTCGCTGATCCCTCCAGAATCACTTTCACGTCGGCGCCGCGCGCCTTCATGTCCAGCGCATTCAAGAGCACGTGCATAAAGCACATCGCTTCGCCGTTAAACGCAAATAACGCATAGGTCGTCATGGCCTCTTCCTTTCTGTTGAGGGGTTTTCCACGCTATGGAAAACTTTTACGCATTTTTTCCACGCTATGGAAAACTTTTTCGTATTTCTTCCACGCTATGGAAAACTTTTACGCGTTTTTTCCACGCTATGGAAAACTTTTACGCATTTTTTCCACGCTATGGAAAACTATTTTCCACAGTATGGAAAACCCGCTTTACCGCTTCAGGCTTTCGGCGATGGCGTCGCAGACAAAGTCGAGGTTGGCGGTATTCAAGCCGGCAACATTGATGCGGCCACCCTTGACCAGATAGATGCCTTTTTCTTCGCGCAGGAATGTCACTTGCGCCTCGTCCAGGCCGCTGAACGAAAACATGCCATTCTGGCGGGCAATGAACGAGAAATCCACGCCGGTATTGCGTGCGGCGAGGCCCTCGACCAATTGCTGCCGCACGCTTTGGATGCGCTGGCGCATGGCGGTAAGTTCCTCCACCCACAGGCGGCGAAGGTCTTCATCGGCTAGCACCATGGCGGCCAGGGCGCCGCCGTGGCGCGGGGGATTGGAGTAAAGCACGCGCACCAAACGCTTGACGTGCGACAGGCCCGCAGCGGCCGCCGGGGCGCTTTCGGCCACAAGCAACAGCGCGCCAACACGCTCGCCATAGAGTCCCATATTTTTGGAGAAAGACGACGCAATCAGGGCCTCGGGCACCTTCTGCAACATGCTCAGCAGGCCCGCGCGGTCCTGCTCGATGCCCGCCCCGAACCCCTGATAGGCAAAGTCAAAGAACGGCAACCAGCCCGCCTTGGCGGCGATCTCCGCGACCCGCGCCCAGCCCTCGGCATCCAGATCGGCGCCGGTCGGGTTATGGCAACAGACATGCAACAGCACGACATCACCGGCGGGAACCTGTTCGAGCGCTGCGCACATGGCGTCCACATCCACCGCCTTCGTCGCGGCATTGTAATAGGGATAGGCTTTTGCCGAGAACCCCGCTGCGCCAAACACGCCAGGGTGGTTGCCCCAGGTGGGGTTGGGAACCCACAGGGTGGCCTGCGGACGAAAGGCTTTCAGCAGCTCGGCGCCCACGCGCAGCGCGCCAGTACCGCCAGGGGTCTGGGCCACGGCCACCCGATCAGCGGCCAGCGCGTGAAAATCGCTGCCAAACACCAGATGCGCCACCGACTGACCGTATTCCCTGATGCCAGAAATGGGCAGATAGGTTTTGGTGCGCTCGGTCTCCCACAGTAGCCGCTCGGCGCGGCGAATGCATTCGAGAACGGGGGTGGCCCCCTGGTCATCCACAAACACCCCGACACCCAGCGTCACTTTGGTGGCGCGGGGATCGCTGTTGAATGCTTCCGTCAGACCAAGAATCGGATCGCTTGGCGCGGGGTCAATCTGGTTGAAGAACATGTCAGCCTCCGTTGTTTTTGTTTTTTTTGGGGGGTGCGGATACGCGTCGTCAGTAGGCTTACGGATAGTAGGTGTCCACCAGCGGGCGGACGGTGTCGGCGCCGACCTGCGTGATCTTCATTTCCCGCTTGGCGTTCTCGACAGAATCGGAGGCATGGGCGGCATTGACCATGATATTCTCGCCGAATTCGCGGCGAACCGACCCGGGTAGCGCTTTGCTGGGATCGGTGGGGCCCAGGATACTACGGATGCGGTCGATGGCGTTGACCCCCGCGTAAACCAGCAACAGGCACTGAGACGTGCCGGGCTTGGTCTTTTCCTCTTCCACCAGCCCTTCACCCCAGCGCCCGGTCATGAACTGAATGATTTGGTAAAACTGGTTATCGCCATAGCGGGGACCCAGCAACTCGCCGAGCTGCCCCTTGACGTCCTCGGGAATAACCATATCCAGTTCCGCGGCGACCGCCTTCGCACTGCGTTCAGCAACCAACCCCTTCAATTTTTCGCGCAGGACGCCGCGCACGGGGCCGTAAAAGTCCTCCGCTTCGGCGACGGTCATGCGGTGAATTTTCGCCGCGACAATCCGCAGCCCGGAGCGGGAAAAAACATCGATAATCAAACCTGGGCGCGCACTGGCGAAGCGGAAACTATCGGGTTTGATAATGACCAAAGCTTCTTCCAATGTCTCGCCCGTGGGAACGTCGCCGGCAGTATCCACGATGCCGCCGCATTCCTCGGTGTAGCGAGCCCACAGGGTCAGGGCTTCGCCGGTGGCCTTTATGTTGGGACCAATGAAAACGGCCGGTTCGAGGTATTGGACCGCCCCGGCGGCATCCATAATATAGTCGCCATAGGTATCGCGAACGCTTTCGCCGGTATTGGTTGGGCGAATGGTCCCCGTGACATCCTTGACGGCCTGGATGGCATTATCCCCCTCGAAGAGCAGCATCATCACGCGTTTGCGTTGACCGGTGGCGGGGTCCGGCCCGTATTCACGTTCCACATAATCCGCCAGTATGGGGCGGATGACAGGCTCGACTTCAAGATCGTTACGAATTTGCTCGGCATAGGCATGCGCCAACTCGGCATGGGGCGCAAACATGCGCGCCGCCACAAAATCCAGTCCGGTCCGACTGATGTAACGGGCAATGACGCCACCGGTGCGCGACTTGGCCACCGTATAGGGATTGATCAACACAAATGCCAGTTCCTTCGCCATGGGGTCGTTCTCCTTGTTCAGTTCATATCCAAATGCGGGTGCGTCACGATGCGCTCATCGCCTCGATCAGCTTCTCTAATTTATTCCGTTTTTCCTGTAACTGGCGTTTACGGATTCGGGCCTGCTCCACTACCTCGGCGGGAGCGCGACTAACAAAATCGACGTTGTCGAGGCGTTTTCCAGAAGCCTCCAGGTCCTGCTCGATCTTCGCCAACTGCCCGGTCAGGCGGCGGCGCTCGGCCTCGACATCCACATGGCCTTCCAGCGACATGAAGAGGGTTCCCAACGGAGTAATGACGCTGGGCATGGGTTTTGAGGGCGTAAAATCGGTCTCGACCTCCAGCTTTTCAGCCTTGAGATACGGCAGATAAGCAGTGCGGTCCGCGCGCACCTGCTCGCCGGTGGCCATATCTGCGGGACGCAGCACAAAGTCGGCCATCTGTGACGGGGCCAGGCCATAATCGGCGCGCAGGTTGCGCGCCAGGCTAATGGCCGCGTGCTTGGCATTGACGTAGGCCACGGCTTGTCGCTGCACCCCCCAGGCGGCCAGTTCTTCCCCATCGAGCGCTTCCGGCCACGGGGCAATCATGATGGACTCGGCCATGGCGGCATATCCCATCCCCTGCCAGAGTTCCTCGGTCAGGAACGGCATGATGGGGTGCAACAGGCACAGGGCGCGCGACAACACATAATGCATCACCTTGAGCACCTCGGCCTTGCGGGCCATGTCGTTTCCTTTTAGCGGCAGCTTGGCATACTCGACATACCAATCGCAAAACTCATGCCAGAAGAAATCATAAATAGTCTTGGCGTAATCATTGAAGCGGCAGCGGTCGATATTTTCATCGCAGGCCGCCACGGTTTTGTGCAACCGCGCCAAAATATGCTGATCATCGGCAGTGAGCAGCGCCGGATCAAACTGCGGGGCCTGGACCGCCACGGTTTCCCCGTCGGTAAACATCTGCAAAAAGCGTGCCGCATTCCATATTTTTGTTCCGAAGTTGCGCCCCAGTTCAAACTTCTCTTTGGAGATATAGACATCCTGGCCGGTCGCGGTCAGGGCGATCAGGCTGAAGCGCAGGGCATCGGCGCTGAAGTCCTTGATGATATCAAGCGGGTCAATAGAATTACCCAGGCTCTTGCTCATCTTGCGCCCCTTGTTGTCGCGCACGGTGCCGTGGAGATACACGCGCCGGAAGGGCACCTCGCCCATGAATTCCAGCCCGGCCATGATCATACGCGCGACCCAGAAGAAGATAATTTCCGGGGCGGTGACCAGATCATTGGTGGGATAGAAGGTCTTGAGGTCCGGGGTCTCCTGCGGCCAGCCGAAGACGCTGAAGGGCCACAGCCAGGAGCTGAACCACGTATCCAGCACGTCGGGGTCCTGATGAATCGACTTTGCACCGCAACGCGGACAGGCCGTCGGCTGCCCCCGAGCCGCCCACTGGTGCTGGCAGTCCTCCGCCTCGCAATAGAACACCGGGATGCGGTGCCCCCACCAAATTTGGCGGCTGATGCACCAATCGCGGATATTGTCCATCCAATCGAGATAGACCTTGTTCCAGCGTTCGGGCACAAAACGTACGTGTCCATCCTTGACTGCATCGATGGCCGGGCGGGCCAGCGGTTTCATCTTCACGAACCACTGCGGCGACAGGCGCGGCTCGACCACAGTATGGCAGCGATAGCAGTGCCCCACGGAGTTCGCATGGTCCTCCACTTTCAGCAGCAACCCGGTCGCCTGAAGGTCGTCCACGATTTTCGTGCGGCAGGCAAAGCGGTCCAGCCCCTGATAGGGCCCGGCGTTTTCGTTCATGTCGCCGGTGTCAGTCATCACGTTGAGCATCGGCAGGTCGTGGCGGCGGCCCATTTCAAAATCGTTGGGGTCGTGCGCCGGGGTGACCTTGACCGCGCCGGTGCCAAACTGCGGATCGACAAAATCATCTTCGATCACGGGAATTTCACGACCCAGGATCGGCAGCAGCAATGTCCGGCCCTTGAGTTTGTCATAGCGCTCGTCGCGCGGATTGACGGCCACAGCGGTATCGCCCAGCAGTGTTTCGGGGCGGGTGGTCGCCACCACGACGCACTCGTTTTTGCGCCCCCCCTTCACTGGATAGCGGATATGCCACAGATGGCCCGCTTGTTCCTCGTGTTCGCTCTCTTCATCCGAGAGCGCGGTGCCGCAACGCGGGCACCAGTTGATAATATACTCGCCGCGATAGATCAACTTCTTGTCGTAGAGCCGCACAAAAACCTCGGCCACGGCATCGCTCAGCCCCTCGTCCATCGTGAAACGGGTCCGCTGCCAGTCGCATGACGCCCCCAATTTTTCGAGCTGGTTCAGGATGGTCCCGCCATACTTCTCCTTCCACTCCCACACCCGTTTCATAAACTCGTCGCGCGGCATATCCCAGCGATTTTTGCCCTGTTTTTTGAGATCTTTCTCCACCGCATTCTGCGTGGCAATGCCCGCATGGTCGGTGCCCGGCACCCAGACTGTGGTGTGCCCCTGCATACGTTTGCGCCGGATCATGACATCCTGCACAGTATTATTGAGTGCATGGCCCATGTGCAGAATACCCGTCACATTCGGCGGTGGAATCACGATGGAATAGGGCTTACCTGCCTGCCCGGCCTCGGCATGGGCATAGCCCTTTTCTTCCCACCAGGCATTCCATTTTTCTTCTATGGCCTTGGTGTCCACCTGTTTCGGCAATTCAGTCATAGCTCAATCCTTTGGCTGCTCCTGGGCCACCCGCCGCTTCTCGTCGAGAAACAGCTTGTATTCCACGCTATCCAACAGCGCCTCCCAGGAGGCTTCGATGATATTCGTGCTGACGCCGACGGTGCCCCAGTGCTCGCGGCCATCGGACGAATCGATCAAGACCCGGGTCGTGGCACGTGTTGCCGTCTCGGGGTCAAGAATGCGCACATGATAATCCTGGAGCACCACGGTATCGACCGCCGGATAGAACCGGCGCAACACCTTGCGCAGGGCATCGTTCAGCGCGTCCACCGGGCCATCGCCCTCGCCCGCAGTCAGTTCGGTCTGGCCCTTGACGTTGATCTTGATGGTGGCCACGGTGGTCGCCTTGCTCTCCGCGTCGTCTTTCTGCACCACCACACTGAAGCCTTCCAGATCGAAAAACGGTTTGTGCCGCTTGAGCACCTTCTGCACCAGCAGCTTGAACGAGGCATCGGCCGACTCAAACGCATAGCCGCTCTTTTCCATATGCTCGAGCCGTTGCAAAATATCCCGCACCGCCGGGGCATCCTTTTGAAAATCCAGCCCCATCTCCCCGGTCTTCAGGCGGACGTTACTTGCCCCCGACAATTCGCTCATCAGGATGCGCCGCTCGTTGCCAACGACGGCGGGATCGATGTGTTCAAAACTCTGCGACGCCTTGCTGACGGCATCTACATGCATGCCTGCCTTGTGGGCAAACGCACTTTCGCCGACGTAGGGCCGACTTTTAAGCGGGCGCTGGTCGGCAATCTCGTCGAGCAGCAGCGAGAGGCTGCGCAGATTGGCCAGGTTGGCCGCACACGTCGCATCGCACCCCAATTTGAGCACGAGTCCGGGGATGATCGAACACAGGTTGGCATTGCCGGTGCGTTCGCCATAACCGTTAAGTGTTCCCTGAACCATCGACGCCCCGGCCTCGACCGCCGCCAAAGAGTTCGCCACGGCCACGTCGGCATCATTGTGGGCATGGATACCCAGGACCGCCTTCGGGAACTGCTTGGCGACCACGGCCGTGATCTTCACGATTTCAGATGTCATCCGCCCGCCGTTGGTATCGCACACCACCAGCGCATCCGCGCCGGCCGCCGCCGCCGCTTCCAGAGTCTGTAGGGCGTATGCGGGATTGTCGAGATAGCCGTCGAAGAAATGTTCCGCGTCATAAATCACCTCTTTGCCCTTGGACTTGAGGTAGCGCACGGAATCGGCAATCATCTTCAGGTTTTCGTCGGCCGTGGTTTTAAGCACCTGTTCGACGTGCAGGAGCCAGCTTTTTCCAAAGAGCGTGGCTACGGGCGCTTCGGTCTGCAAGATGGCCGCCAGCCCCGGGTCCGTCTCGGCGGTAAAACTCGCGCGGCGGGTGCTGCCAAATGCGGCCAACCGGGCATGCTTGAGCGGCATCTTCTTCATCTCCTCAAAGAACTCCATGTCTTTGGGGTTGGACGCCGCAAATCCGCCTTCGATGTAGTCAATCCCAAACTCGTCCAAGCTACGCACAATACGCATTTTGGCCGGCAGCGAAAAATTGATGCCTTCGCCCTGCGCACCGTCGCGCAGGGTGGTGTCATAGATCGTGACCTTGTTCATGGCGCATCTCCTGAGGGGCCCGCACCTCCTGCGGGCTACTGCTTCTGTTTTGCGGCCGTCGCCGTCTTCGCCGCTGTCTTCTTTGCTTTTTTCTTCGTCGGGGCATCCATGCCGAATGCCGTATGCAGCGCGCGGACCGCCTGATCAGCATGGGTCGCCCGCACCGCTACCGAAATTTTGATTTCAGATGTCGAGATCATCTCGATGTTGACTTTCTTGGCCGCCAGGACATCGAACATTTTGTAGGCCACACCGGAATGGCTTTTCATGCCCACGCCCACGAGACTCACTTTGGCAATGTTGTCGTCAAAGTTGAGACCCTCGGCCCGGATCGTCTTCACCAGCGGCTCGATGACCCGCCGCGTCTTGGCGACATCGTCCCGGCCCACCGTAAACGACACATCGGTGATGCCCGCGGCACTGACATTCTGGACGATCATGTCCACATTGATGTTGGCCGCCGCCAGCGTCTTAAAAATACGTGCGGCCACCCCGGGGGTATCCGGCACGCCCAACAGCGTCGCCTTGGCCTGGTTCTTGTCAGCGGCAATACCGCGAATAATCATCTTTTCCATCGTATCCACTTCCTCCCGCACCAGCGTGCCGGGCTTGATTACAAAACTTGAAACCACTTCGAGCACCACCCCATAATTCTTGGCACACTCGACGGCGCGCGACTGCAAGACTTCGGCCCCGCAACTCGCCAACTCCAGCATCTCGTCATAGGTGATAACCTCCAGCTTGTGGGCCTTGGGCACGACCCGCGGATTGGCTGTAAAGATGCCATCCACATCCTTGAGAATCTGGCACCGATCGGCCTTCAGCGCCGCCGCCAGCGCCACGGCCGTGGTATCCGATCCGCCGCGCCCCAGCGTGGCCGTGTCTTTACGGCGGTTGGTGCCCTGGAACCCCGCCACCACCACCACGAAGCCCTGCTTCAGGTGCCGGTGAATACGCTTCGGATCGATCGCCTCGATCTTGGCCTTCAGGTGCGTGCCGTCCACTCGAATCCCAGCCTGATGGCCTGTCATTGAAATAGCTTTTACACCGATCGCGTTCAGGGCCATCGTCAGGATGGCGCTCGACGCCATCTCGCCGGTCGCCAACAGGCTATCCATCTCGCGCTCGTTGGGTTCCGGGTTCACCTGTTTCGCCAGCGTAATCAGGTCATCGGTGGTATCGCCCATCGCGCTGACCACCACGACCACCTGATGGCCGTCCGCCTGCGTGTCGCGGATGCGCTTCGCCACCCGACGCATACACACGGCATCGGCGACCGAACTGCCGCCATACTTCTGTACAAACAAGCCCATGCGTGGTGTCTCCTCTTCTCGTGTTTGGGTTATTCTGAATCTTCGATGCGGTAGCGCACCGGCGCGCGGTCCGTCACATCCGCCTGTTCGCTGATGGTCCTCAACGCCGCCGCCAAATCCGTGTCTCGCGCAGGTGCCGTAACAAAAATTACGGGCACGTACTGCGCATCCGCGGCGGCCTCCTGCTGCATGACGGAATCGATCCCGATTCCGTGGCTGCCGAGCACCGCTGCGACCTTGGCCAACATGCCCGCCTGATCCCGCATGGAAAAGCGCACATAATGCCGCGCCACGATTTCGCCCGGGTCGCGGAAGACCACCGGCGCCTTGGTGCGCACCCCACTCAAATCCCAGCGCCGTCCGCCCACCCGCAGGTTCAGCGCCACGTCGGCTAAATCCGCCACCACCGCACTGGCCGTGGCTGCGCGCCCTGCCCCGCGTCCGTAATACAGGGTCGTGCCGACCACATCGCCATGCACCAGCACCGCGTTGTACACCCCGCCCACGGCGGCCAGTTGGTGATTATGAGCCACCAGCGTCGGCTGCACGCTCACTTCCACGCCCGCCGCCCCGCCCTGGATGATCGCCAGCAGTTTGATCCGGTACCCCATCCGCGCCGCACAGGAAATATCTGCCGCCGCCACCCCCCGGATCCCCGTAATCTGCACTTGTTCCAACGGCACAATGCAGCCATAGGCCAGCGAGGCCAGCACCGCTGCTTTGTGGGCCGTATCGTAGCCATCGATGTCCAGGCTGGGCTCCGCTTCCGCATACCCGGCCGCCTGGGCCGCCGCCAGCACCTCGTCAAACGGCAGGCCTTCGTCCTCCATCCGGGTCAGGATATAATTACATGTGCCATTCAAAATGCCATAGATGCTCTCAATGCGGTTGGCCATCAATCCCTCTCGCAGGGCCTTGATGATCGGAATGCCGCCGCCGACCGCCGCCTCGAACAGCAGCTCGGTTTGGTGCTCCGCCGCCACGCGATGCAACTCCTCGCCATGTTCCGCCAGCAGTTTTTTGTTAGCGGTGACCACCGGCTTGCCCCGCTTCAGCGCCTGCAAAATGAAGTCGCGGGCAACCCCACTACCGCCGATTAGTTCCACGACCACGTCCACGTCGTCACGTTCAATCAAAGCCGGGGCATCCGTCGTCAGCAACGCACGGTCCACCGCCACGCCTCGATCGGTGTCCAGATCGACATCGGCCACCCCCCGCAGCACCAGCCGCAGCCCCAGGCGCTCGGTTAACAACTCGCCGTTCTGCTGGAGGGTCTCGACCACACCGGCCCCCACCGTGCCAAACCCCAGCACTGCCACTCCGATTTCTTTCAAATGCGCCATCCGTACACTCCCGCTCTTTTCAATTTAGGAAAGGCGAGAGACTACCCCCAATCCTCTGAAAAACAAGTCCAATCCAGCCCATTGGCGCGTTATCGCCATGGATTCACCATGAGCGATGGTCGCGCCAATGGATGGACGACTGAAAGGGTCCGCCGTAGAAGACTAGGGAGCGGGCCGCACGCTCATGCCCTTGGCCGCCCCGGCCAGCGGTGTGCAATAGGCGATTTTTTCTTTCGCCTGTGTCACCGTCACGGTGCCCAGGGTGGTCAGCTCGACATCCAGCACTTCGCCCGTATCGGGATCTACCAACTCCTCGATGGACCCCACCTGGAAGGCCATGCCCGACTCGATCCCTTCGCGCGTACCGCGGTTAATGACCACGCGGCTGTCGCTCGCCAACATAACCGACGCTTCCCAGGGGATACTCTCCAACTGCCCCTCCAGGAATTCGACACATTGCACCACAGCATCTTCACACGCCTTGCCGACATTATCCTTTTGGAAACCTTCCAAATTGCCGCCTAGGCCACCCAACGCGCTGCCGTGGTAGCCCACGCCCAACCCCCGCCGCCCGGCCACCCCGACAACCTTTTGCGAGGCTTTGACCTGACCGGTCTCGCTGTCCACCAGATAGATGGTGATGTTCACCTCGGCCTTGCCCTTGGAACCGCCCAGGGAGATTCCCTTGAAACTCAGTCCGCCGCGACCGCCGGTGGTTTCGTCTTGTACGTGAGTAATCGACCCCCGCACCAGCAACTGCGCCGGCGTCATACGCCCGATCTTGGGTGCCTTCCGGCCCCCTGCCACCCGGCCGCTGGCTGCAAAATCCTGTTCCGCCATCGCCGCTTGGCGCATCTGGGAATCCCCCAGCACGATGAAGTTCCCGTTCTGCTGCAGCGCATCGGTTAAAATGGTGGTGAAGCCGTGGCCTAAATCCCACTGCCCCGACCAACCCGCCTCATTTGGGAATTTGCTGACCGTGATCGAATAGCGCAGATTACCCTGCGCATGGACCGCCACGCTCCCCGCCATCAGTGCTGCCACCAACGCCAAACGCCATTGTTGATTCCGTTTCATTGCTTATTTTCCTTTCATGACCCTTTGCGAGATCGGAGTTGAAGTTGTGGACAGTATCCACATTTCGCATTTCCAAGACAAGTCTCCTAATGCGCTGAACCAGAAAATAACATTCGGAACTCCCCCCCCCCGCGATCGTGTGTCGCGGGTGAATAATGTGGCAAGGGCGTTGCGGTGGCGGGTTGTTTCGTGGGGCGCCGCCCGTGCAAGGGCGGCCTACAAGGATGGGTGGGGGCCCCCGCGGGCCGCGGCCCCTCCCCTGCCGATAGATTGGCCAAAGCGGATTAAGGAGCGGATTAAGGAGTTGACACTTTTGGCATAAACCGGCTAGATACGCCGTTCAATTTAGTCACGAAAGAGGCCTCGACATGCAACCGACCTATCGTCCATCCAAGATCAAGCGCGCCCGCAAGCACGGATTTCGCTGCCGCATGGCCACGGCCAACGGTCGCAAGATGCTGAGCCGTCGCCGGGCCAAAGGCCGCAAAACCATTGCGGTCAGCGTCCGCAAGACATAGGCTTTTCTTGCGCCCCGCACCCGGGGGCATCCATCCCATGCGTCCCGGCAGCTCCAGCCTGGCCCCCGCCCCCGCGGATGGACACAATCCGTCTTCTGCCGCAGCCCGCGAAACGCTTGGCCCCCGTCAGCGCCTGCGCCACACGACCGACTTCCGCGAGGCCTATGACCAGAATCGCCGCTGGCACGGCCGCTACATGGTCCTGTTCCTGCGCGCCGCCCCCGACGCCTCCCGCCGCCTGGGTGTCGTCGCCAGCAAACGCGTCGGCAATGCCGCCGAACGCGCCCGCGCCAAACGCCGACTGCGCGAGGTGTTTCGCCGCCAACGCAGCACCTTGACGGCCCCCGCCCCAGACGATGTGATCCTGGTGGCCCGCCATTCCATCCTGGCCGCTCCGTGGCCGGAGGTTGTCGCCGACTTTCAGCACCTGGCCCGACAGGCCGGCTTGACGCCTCCCGGCACCTCATGAGCCCCCTGGCGCATGGTCTCTGTTTCCTGGTCCGTGTTTACCAACACACCCTGGGGCTGCTCTTCGGACGCTGCTGCCGCTTCGATCCCACCTGCTCAAATTATATGCTGGATGCCATCCGCATTCATGGAGTAGGGTACGGCGTTTTTCTTGGCCTCCGGCGTATTGCCCGATGCCACCCTTGGAATCCCGGCGGGGCCGATCCCGTCCCGCCCCGTAAAACCAAACCCCTTGAATGAGATTGAAACGATGAAGAAAAAAGATTGGATCCCGGTCGCCATCCTGTTCATCCTGCTCCTGGCGTATCCCCAAATCGACAAAGCCGTTGTCAGCAAGTTCTTCCCGCCCAAAGAGGCGCCCGTCCCCGCGGCCGCCCCGGCCCAGACGGATATCCCCGCCCAGACGGATCTCGTCGCCGCCGAGACGGACCTCGTCGCCCCGGATGCCCCCCCCCCACCCGCCCCAACCCCGGAACAACCCCTCCCCGAACCGGCCGTAGAAGAACACCTCAATTCGGTTCCTGACCACGTCAAAGCCCCCGAAGAACGCCATGTTCTCGCCAATGACCGCCTGGAACTGACCCTGTCGTCCCACGGCGCCGGCGTGGTGCATGCCGCGCTGATCGCGCAACGCCACGATGCCCTGCGCTACCCCGCCGAGGCCGGCTCCGACACGCCCGTCAGCTTCGATTTCTCGGACCGCCCCGCGGCCGCGCCGGTCGGCTATCCCGGCCTCCGTGCCCGTGATGACTTTGAGGTGACCGACACCGACGCAAAATCTATCACCTACCGTAAAGCCCTGCCGAACGGCTTGGTTCTGTCCCGCACCCTGACCCTGGGTGAGACCTATCAACTCCGCATCCATGAAACCATCCAGAACACCTCCGCCGCCCCCATCGCCCTGCGGCAGTATGGCCTCCAGGCCGGCTTCATGGACAACTTGCCCGGGGAAAGGAAAGAACGCACCCCGCTGTTGGGCATTGATACCCTCACCGGCAGCGAATCCGTCAAGTATTGGGCCAAGAAATTTAGTAAGTGGTTCCCGCTCAAAGACCGTTCGGTCCAAGCCCAACGTATCCCGGGCCCCGGCAAAGCCGTAATCCCGGTCGACTGGGTCGCCGTCAAAAACAAATACTTCGCGCAGATTCTCACGCCTGAAAACGGCGCGGATAGCTGCACGGCCCTGGCCGCCTACGGTGAACCGGTGCAGTCCTCGTTCATGTTCCTGTTCCCGCGCACGGACCACCCCATTGACCGCGTATCCGCCACCCTGACGCTGCCCGATTACGTTCTCGCCGAAGGCCAAATCCTGACCCAGAACGCCACCTTGTATATCGGCCCCAAGGTCTATGAAGAACTCAAGGCCAATGGGCCTCACCAGGAGGATGTCCTGCAACTGGGATTCTGGCGGCCTATTGGCATTCTGATTCTCAAGATCATGGTGTGGATCCAGGCGCACATCTGGCCCTACAGCTATGGCCTGGCCATCATCATGCTGACCTTCTTTATTCGCATCGTCTTCTGGCCGCTCAACCACAAGTCGATGGTCAGCACCCGCCGCATGCAGGAGGTCCAGCCGCTCATTGCGGCCCTCAAGGAAAAGCACAAAAGCGACCCCCAGAAGCAGCAGCAGGAAATGATGGCGCTCTACAAGGAGCACAAAATCAATCCCATGGGCGGCTGCCTGCCCATGCTCATCCAAATCCCCGTTTTCTTCGCGCTCTTCGTGGTGCTCCGCGGCGCCATTGAACTGCGCTTCTCTTCATTCCTGTGGATTGGCGATCTGTCCACCCCTGAAAACCTCTTCAAGGATGTCCTGCCCATCGCTATCAATATCCTGCCCATTTTCATGGGCCTGACTATGTGGATTCAGCAAAAGCTGACCCCCACCAGCGATCCTCAGCAGCAGAAAATGATGATGATGATGCCCGTCATCTTCACCGTCATGTTCTACTCCTTCCCCTCTGGACTTTCGCTCTACTGGTCCACCAACCAGGTGCTCATGATCGTCCAACTGCTGTGGATGAAAAAACGCCACCCCACCCCGGCTCCTGCCTCACGCTAGGCGTGGTTCGCCTGGGCCATTGACATGCCTGCTCCCCTGCATTTCAGCGATTTTCCCCGGCCGAATTATGCCGGGGGCAGCATCGTCAATCTCATGGCCTCGATTATCCGCGCACGCGGCGGCCGTTCGCCCCATCGCGCAATGGCCGGCCTCCCGGCCGCCGCGATTCGCCCCTATTCCAAGGTTGTCCTGCTGCTGGTGGACGGACTGGGCGCCAACCAACTCATGAACTTCATAACCCGCGGCCAGGGAAAACACTTTCTGGCCCGCCATCCCTGGGACATCATTACGACCGCCTGCCCCGCCACCACCGCGGCCGTCGTCACCACCCTGGCCACCGGCGCCTCCCCGACCGAACATGCCATTCTCGGCTGGCACCTCAATTTGCCTGACCTCGGCATGGTCGGCACCCTGCTGCCCTTCGTCACCCGCACCGATACGCCTATCGCTCCCAACAATTTTCCCTTAGAGCGCTATCTGGCCCTGCCCGCGCCCATCGCCACGATGCCCGGCCGACGCGTACTGATCTCCTACGACAACATCCCGACGAGCCGCACGTCATTGGCTCAACCGTGGTGGACCGAGCGCCGGTCCTTCCAGACCCTCACCGGCATGCTGCGCCAGCTTCGGGCCTTCGCCCGCTCACGCGGTCGGGCCTATGCTTACGCCTACTGGCCGCACTACGACAGCATCTGCCACGGAGAAGGTCCCGAAGGCAAGCCGGCGGCCCAACACCTGGCCGAAATCGACGCCTTCCTCGCTCGCGTACAAACCGCGTTAGCCGGCACCGACACCCTCCTGCTCGTCACCGCCGACCACGGCCACATGCAAACCCGCACCCACATTGATCTCTCCCGCATTCCGGGCTTTTATGACACCCTCGCCACCCTCCCCTCCGGCGACTCCCGGATGGTTCAATGCGTGGTCCGCGCCTCGCGCCAGAAAGCATTCCTGCGCCTGACCCGCTCCGCGCCGCTGCGCGGTGCCAGCGCCTGCGTCCCGGCCTCCACCCTCCTGCGCTCCGGCATCCTGGGCCCCGGCAAACCCCACCCCGCCCTCGCCAATCGACTCGGCGATTATTGCCTCTTGGCCGCCCCCGGCACCGCCTTCCTCTATCCCGCCGCCATGGCCGACGACAAAACACCCAAACTCGGCAACCACGGCGGTCTCTCCGACGACGAACTCCGCGTTCCGCTTTTCACTATTCGCCCCTGATCTCTCCCCCGCCCCTGGCCCCCAAAAACAGTGCGCAGGGATTTGACTTATAGAGATATGTATATATGTTATTAGACATGAATACCACTCAAGCCAAGGCCCGCGCCGCCATTCTCAAAGCGGTAGCCCATCCCACTCGTGTATTGATGCTACATGCACTGAGCCGCGGCGACCGCTGCGTCAATGATCTGCGAGTTCTGGCCGACGTCACCCAACCGACGATTACCCATCACCTCGAAAAGCTCAAAAAGGTGGGACTTGTCACCGAGCGCCGGGCGGGCAAACGCAACATCCACCACCTGGCCTGCCCCTGTATCCTGGAGGCGCTGGAGTGTACTCTGGGCGTACTTCAGGCCGTCAAAACTCGTCAAACCAAGGCGGTCTAGATCGTTCCCCCAAGACCGAACATATAGACATATGTACATATGTTATTTAACATGAACACCATTCACATCCAAACCTACGCGGCCATTCTCAAAGTGG
>JAQUJC010000009.1:20732-23643 GCA_028681135.1 Kiritimatiellia bacterium
GCGGGCGCCATCGGCGTATTCATCAGCCAGAATGCGGTGATGACATATTTTGGGCCGAAGGCATCCAAATGGCTTTCCTATTCCGTTGCTTCCGTCTCGGGAGCGATTCTGGCGGTGTGCTCATGCACGGTGCTACCGCTCTTTGGCGGCATCTACATGCGTGGCGCGGGCCTCGGCCCGGCCATCGCCTTCCTCTATTCGGGTCCGGCAATCAACGTGTTAGCCATCGTGCTGACAGCTCGGGTCCTGGGGTGGCAACTCGGCGTGGCGCGGGCCGTGGGCGCCATCGTTTTCAGTATCGTCATCGGCCTGCTGATGCATCTGATCTTCCTGAAAGAAGAGCGCGCCAAAGCGGCGAATCCTCAGGAGGTGTTCCTCGGTGATGAGGAGAAGAGCGCGCGTCCGCTCTGGCAGGTGGCGCTCTATTTCCTTTCGATGGTGGGGATTCTGGTCTTCGCCAACTGGGCGCAACCGCAGGAGACAACGGGCGTATGGTTTACGATTTATGAGACAAAGTGGATTGTCACATCCCTGTTTGCCGCGCTGATGGGCGTCACCTTGTGGCGATTTTTCAAAGTCAAGCTGGCCTACATTCTGTTGGCGGCGGTTCCGGCCATCGTCCTGGCCTTCGCTCTGCCGCAAGTCCCCGTGGCGGCCTTCGCGGCGGGCACGGTCGGCCTGGTGGGCTTGACATTCTTTGGTGGCGCGGAACTCAACGACTGGCGCGACCAGTCGTGGGGTTTCGCCAAGCAAATCTTGCCACTACTCTTTATGGGCGTACTCGCGGCGGGCTTCTTCCTCGGCAGCCCGGGCAGTACCGATGCGGGTATCATTCCCAATGTATGGATTCAGGTGCTCGTGGGCGACTCGCCCGATGCTCTGCTGTCCATTCTGGGGCACCCCGAAGGCGCTGCGCCCGCCTGGCTTTCTTTCCTTTGGCCGCTATGGACTAACTTGTTCGCCTCCCTTACCGGCGCGCTGATGTATTTCGCCACGCTGACGGAAGTGCCCATTCTGCGCGGCCTGCTCGATAGCGGCATGGGCCAAGGACCCGCCTTGGCCCTCCTGCTCGCCGGCCCCGCGCTTTCCCTCCCCAATATGCTAGTCATCAACTCCATCCTCGGCCCGAAAAAAACCCTGACCTTTGTGGGACTCGTGGTCGTCATGGCCACCGCCAGCGGGATTGTTTTTGGTGCGCTCATTCGATAAATCAAAAGGAAGACTCATGAAAAGAATCCAAATTCTCGGAACCGGCTGCCCAAAATGCAGGCTGCTGATGGCCAACGTCGAGACTGCCGTAAAATCTGCCGGCGTCGAAGCGCAGATCGAAAAGGTCGAGAAAATCGTCGATATCATGAAGTTCGGCGTCATGTCCACCCCTGCCCTCGTGGTGGATGGAGTCGTCAAGTGCGTTGGCAAGGTGCTTAGCCCTGATGATATTTGTGCCCTACTGCAAAAGGAATAGAGAGGCCATGAGCACGCAACAGCATGATCATTCTAGCAAAATGAACTTCCTGGAAGATCTGCATCCTGCTCATAAATTAAAAATCCTGTTTCTCTGCACCGGCAATTCCTGCCGCAGCCAAATGGCCGAGGGGTGGGCACGCGCACTGAAAAGCGACCCGATCGAGGCCTTCTCTGCTGGCATTGAAACCCACAGGCTCAATCCGCGGGCGGTGCAGGTCATGGCCGAGACAGGCGTCGACATCTCCGGCCACCGGTCCAAGACCGTCGCCGAATTGCCGACGAAACAATTTGATTATGTCGTGACGGTCTGCGACCACGCGCACGAGTCGTGCCCCATTTTCCCCGGCAAGACGAAGGTTGTGCACGCCGGGTTCGACGATCCGCCGCGCCTGGCGAAAAACGCCCAGACCGAAGAGGAAGCCCTTGGCCATTACCGCCGTGTTCGGGACGAGATCAAAGCCTTTGTTGAAACCCTGCCGGAAGCGCTGAATTCGGCGACCCCAGGTAGGGCGAACCCTCCGGGTGAGCCGGGATCGAAAACCCATCAGCCGCGGCTCGGCAGGGACGCCTTGCCCTACCCAACAGCCACGGCTGCGCCATCGTCTTCAGGTAGGACGAATCCTCCGGGTGAGCCGGGATCGACAACCCATCACCCACGGCTCGGCAGGGACGCCTCGCCCTACCCAACAGCCCCGGCTGCGCCATCGCCTTCAGGTAGGGCGAACCCTCCGGGTGAGCCGGGATCGGAAACCCATCAGCCGCGGCTCGGCAGGGACGCCTCGCCCTACCCAACAGCCACGGCTGCGCCATCGCCTTCAGGTAGGGCGAACCCTCCGGGTGAGCCGGGATCAGAAACCCATCAGCCACGGCTCGGCAGGGACGCCTCGCCCTACCCAACAGCCGTTTCCGATCCATCGTCTTCAGGTAGGGCGAACCCGCCGGGTGAGCCGCCAAACTCCTTACCAAAGCGAAAAAAACTTCCGCATGAAGTTCCTGCGTGGGTTGCGCAAGGCGCACGCCACTTCATTACCATCAACTGTAGGCATAAACGTGAGTCTCCACTTCTGACACCCGATATCGCCAGAGCTTTGCTCGAAAGTGCCGCCGTCTACGAGCAACAGGGAAATTGGCATCTATGGCTGATGGTCATCATGCCCGATCATGTGCATCTCATCGCCACCTTCAATTTGGACAAGGGCATCCAAAACACGATCCGGGCGTGGAAAAGCCACCAGGCCAAGTTCCTGAAGATCGCCTGGCAATCTGGCTTTTTCGAACACCGGTTGCGCAATGAAAAGGAATTCGATGAGAAGTCCCATTATGTCCGATGGAATCCGGTTCGGAAGGGACTGGTTCAATCGCCGGAGAAGTGGCCGTTCATATTGGACCGGACGCGGCTCGGCAGGGACGCCTCGCCCTACCCAACAGCCGTTTCCGATCCATC
>JAQUJC010000009.1:23743-23974 GCA_028681135.1 Kiritimatiellia bacterium
ATTATGTCCGATGGAATCCGGTTCGGAAGGGACTGGTTCAATCGCCGGAGAAGTGGCCGTTCATATTGGACCGGACGCGGCTCGGCAGGGACGCCTCGCCCTACCCAACAGCCGTTTCCGATCCATCGTCTTCAGGTAGGACGAACCCTCCGGGTGAGCCGGGATCAACAACCCATCAGCCGCGGCTCGGCAGGGACGCCTCGCCCTACCCAACAGCCGTTTCCGATCCAT
>JAQUJC010000009.1:24074-61679 GCA_028681135.1 Kiritimatiellia bacterium
CCTCCTTAGGTAGGGCGAACCCTCCGGGTGAGCCGGGATCGACAACCCATCACCCACGGCTCGGCAGGGACGCCTCGCCCTACCCAACAGCCGTTTCCGATCCATCCTCCTTAGGTAGGGCGAACCCTCCGGGTGAGCCGGGATCGACAACCCATCACCCACGGCCCGGCAGGGACGCCTCGCCCTACCCAACAGCCGTTTCCGATCCATCCTCCTTAGGTAGGGCGAACCCTCCGGGTGAGCCGGGATCGACAACCCATCACCCACGGCTCGGCAGGGACGCCTCGCCCTACCCAACAGCCGTTTCCGATCCATCCTCCTTAGGTAGGGCGAACCCGCCGGGTGAGCCGGGATCGAAAACCCATCACCCGCGGCTCGGCAGGGACGCCTCGCCCTACCCAACAGCCGTTCCCGATCCATCCTCTTCAGGTAGGGCGAACCCTCCGGGTGAGCCGGGATCGACAACCCATCACCCACGGCTCGGCAGGGACGCCTCGCCCTACCCAACAGCCGTTTCCGATCCATCGTCTTCAGGTAGGGCGAACCCTCCGGGTGAGCCGCAAGAGAATTAAAAAGGAATCCCTCCATGACCTGCAGCACTGCTTCCGTATCCGACCGCAAACTGACCAATATCTTCGAACGCTATCTGACCGTATGGGTCGGGCTATGCATCGTGGGCGGCATTTTGCTGGGTAAGATCGCGCCCGGTTTGGCTCAAGCCCTCGATGGCATGTCCATCGTCGTCAACGGTGCGCCCGTCGTGTCTATCCCCATCGCCATCTGCTTGTTCTTCATGATGTATCCCATCATGGTGAAGATCGACTTTGCCTCGGTCATCCAGGCCGGTAAAAGCGGCACGCCGGTAGGGTTGACTCTGTTGCTCAACTGGGCAATCAAGCCATTCACGATGTATGCCATTGCGACGGTCTTTCTCGGATTCATCTTCCGGGGGTTTATCGGCACAGATGCAACGGATCTCGTCAAGATGCCATTTGGCCTTGATCTGGCTGTAGGCGCTACGCATGGTGCCGGAACGGTGGTGTGGCATGAAGGCATCAAGATGCTGCAGGTCCCGCTTTGGCGCAGTTATTTGGCCGGATGCATCCTGCTGGGCATCGCTCCCTGCACGGCCATGGTGCTGGTCTGGGGCTATCTGGCGCGCGGCAACGACGGCCTCACCCTGGTGATGGTGGCCATCAATTCACTCTCGATGTTGCTGCTCTACGGCGTGCTCGGCGGCTTTCTGCTAGGCGTCGGCCGTCTGCCCGTCCCGTGGCAGGCCTTGCTGCTGTCCATCGCCATTTATGTGGCCCTGCCTTTGGTGGCGGGGTTCCTCTCCCGCAAATGGATCATCCAGGCCAAGGGCGAGGCGTGGTTCAAAGAAAAATTCCTGCAGGTGCTCACGCCCATCACCATCGTCGCGCTGTTGACCACGCTCGTGCTCTTATTCAGTTTCAAGGGCGAGACCATCCTACAAAACCCGCTGACGATCTTATGGATTGCCATTCCCCTATTCCTTCAGACGATGCTGATCTTCGGACTGGGGTATGGCGCGGCCCGTCTGCTCAAGCTGTCCTATCGCGATGCGGCGCCCGCCGCGCTGATCGGTGCCTCCAATCATTTCGAAGTCGCCATCGCCACGGCCACGATGCTCTTTGGCCTGTCCTCCGGCGCGGCACTGGCCACGGTGGTGGGCGTGCTGATCGAGGTGCCCGTCATGCTCTGGTTGGTTCGAATTTGCCGTCGGACACAACAGTGGTTCCCGACGCCATAAAGCTGAACATGCCAGAATAACTATTCATCATTCTGACCCGTGCTGGTGAGTGGGACGGTCGAATCGGGCCTCAAAAAAAAATGACCTTTGGTCGCAAATATTTCTTGTATTGCCCTTTGGTGAAGCTCACGCTTTTAAGCATCCCCCCCGGGATGTAGTAAGATGCCCTCTAACAAAAGGAAAAGCCCATGAAAAAGCATAACTGGATGATTCTGCCGCTCTTGACAGCCGCCCTGTTTCTGACCGGCTGCGGCAGCGACAGCGACAGCGACAGCGATGACGAGGCGGCGCCCGCCCCACCGGCCGTGGAATCGGACGCCGGGCCCAGTGCCAACGAACAATTCGCGGCGATCACGCCATCCGGCCTAACTCTGACCGACAAGTTCACCATTGCCGGCCGTGGCACGGTATATAATGTGCGCTGCGATGCCATCGACGACGCCGTCAGCTACACTTTCACGACCAGTTTTGGCGGTTCCGAGACGGTTGCCAACAACAACGTGACCCTTCAGAAAACCGGTGCCGACGAAGCCTTCACGTTGAGCGTCTATGCCACCAATGGCGACGGCATCAACACCCGCACGGCCAGCGCCAGTCTCAACTGACCCCCCCGCGCTCCGCCTCTAAAACGTCACGCGCCAACCGATGGTGGCCCCGGCCACCTCGGTTGGTGCCCCCGCCCCGCCGGACTCCCGTCCGAGCGGCACCGTAACGGCCTGCAACACGAGTGGGGAGTCTTCGGCCTGTTTCACGGCCCGGGCAATAGCGTCTTCCCGCTCGGCAGCCGAATAGCGTTCGACATCCGATCGCAGCGCCACCAGGCCATACACCGCCACCACCGCCACCAGCAGGCCCACGGTCACGGCTGCACCTGCGGAATCGCCGCCGATCTCGGCCCGGACCGGCGCCGCGGGCAGCGTGGCCAATATCAGCGCCGCCACCACCACACCGGCTGTGGTATTCCACCCAGATTTGCTCATTCCGCGCCTCCGCTCCTGCCGCCTCTGCGACTCCGTTTCCACAAGTGTGCCATTTAGAACACCCCAAAGAAAATACTGGTGAAAGTCGTAATGGGCGACGTCTCACGAATATCGTCCAGCGCGGCTCGTCCCTCGCGCACCAGCCCCTTCAATTCGAGATACATTTCCTCATCCGCCACCAGCCGCCCCAACGTCCCCTCGCCGCTGGCGATGGCTTCCGACATCTCACGCCACGCCGTGAGGGTGGCGGCCAAATCCTGATAGGCTTGATCATCGTCGCCCAGCAGCTTGCCCATGGTCCCCTCGCCCTTGGCCAGCCGGTCGCTGACGTCGCGCAAGTTGGCGGCCACGACCTGGGCATCGTCGTACAAGCGCCCGTCGTGCATCAGCTTGCCGATGGTCCCCTCGCCCTTGACCAGCTTATCGCTGACCTCGCGCAAGTTGGCGGCAATGGCTTTCACCTCGGCATACACCGCATCATCCACCAGCAATTGACCCAGCGTCCCCTCCCCCTCGCCCAGGCGCGTCGCGATTTTGCGGAGGTGCGTCATCGTCGCCTTGGCATCCTCCAGGATGCCGTCGTTGAGCGCCAGGCGGATATCCTCGATGGTCTGGGTTGCCGAATCGATCAGGTCAGCCGACGCCGTCCCTGTCAGCACCTGAGGTTGAGGATGCAGGGGCGGGAGGTCCGGATTGCCCTCATGAATGTTCAAATAGCGCCCGCCCAGCACGGAGGTCGGCTGCACTTCAATTATGTAGTCTTCGCGCAAATGAAGCCCGGTCGTCAGCAGCGCCATCACATGCACCCCATCCCGCTTTAGATCGATCTGTTTGACTTTGCCAACGGTGACACCGCGCGCACTGACCACATCGCCCACCCGCAGCCCCATGGCATTGTCGAACACAATCTCCACCGGGCGCTGCTGGCGGAACAGCGACTCCTGATTAAGCACCACCGTCAGCAAAAACAACGCCGCCAAAACCGCAAAGCTAAACAGCCCAACCGTGCTTTCGATGATGACCTGCTTTTTGAACTTCATGTATCAAATGCCTTCCGGACGTCGTCCATGTCCGCGATGCCTTGTGCTCGGAGGAAGTCTCGCACGACCGGGTGTGAGGATGCAACGAATTCCTCTGGCGGGGCACACACAGCGAAACGCCCCTCGTGCAGCATGGCCACCCGCGAGCCAATTTTCAACGCGCTATACAAGTCATGCGTCACCACGACGCTGGTCACGCCCAGCCGCTGGCGCAGATTATCAATCAACAGATCAATCTGGCGCGAAATGACCGGGTCCAACCCGGACGTGGGCTCATCATACACAATGATTTCCGGCTGGGTCACGATGGCGCGCGCGAGCCCCACGCGTTTACGCATGCCCCCCGAGATATCGCTGGGCATCCGGTCGCCCACTCCCTCCAGCCCCACCAGCGCCAGCTTTTCGGCTGCACGGGCGCGGATGTCGTCCTCGGGAAGATGTTGGGTCTGGCGCAGGGGCAGGCAGACGTTATCCTCCACGTTCAGCCACTGCAGCAGCGCCGCGCTCTGGAACAAGACCCCGAAGCGCGCCAGGATGCGCGTCACGTCCGCGCCCTCGGCCTCGCTGATGCAGTCATCGCCCACCCAGACCCGGCCCTCTTCTGGCGTCAGCAGGCGGATCATGTTCTGGAGGCTCACGCTCTTGCCCGACCCCGACCGCCCCACGATCACAAACGTCTCGCCGTGGTGGATGTCGTAGGATATCCCATCCAACACGGTATGGGTGCCAAAGCGCTTGGTGACATTCTCAAAGCGGATCATTGGTAGAACAACCTCGTCACAAAGTAGCCCACCACCAGAATCAACAGAAACGAGGTAATCACGGTGCGCCGGGTCGCGCGCCCCACCCCCACGGCCCCCTCGGTTGCCGTGAAGCCCTGATAACAGGCCACGGTCACGATGATCAACCCAAACAGGAACGACTTGAACAGCCCCACATAGAGGTCTTTGTTTTCCGCATAGCGAAACGCATTGTCGAAATACGCCTCCCAGGAAATGCCCAGTTGCGACGCGCCGACAATGGCCCCGCCGAAAATGCCCAGCAAATTGGTATACACCGTCAGCAGCGGCATCATGATCGCCAGCGCCACCAGGCGCGGCATCATCAAATAGCGCAGCGGGCTAATGCCCATCACATCCAGTGCCGCGATCTCCTCGCCCACCGT
Source organism: Kiritimatiellia bacterium (assembly GCA_028681135.1). Taxonomy (GTDB): domain Bacteria; phylum Verrucomicrobiota; class Kiritimatiellia; order CAIQIC01; family Lenti-01; genus JAAZFE01. The sequence goes on from JAQUJC010000009.1 coordinate 29,034, forward strand.
CATGGTTCCCATCTGGGCAGCGATGGCCGAGCCAACGCTCGCGGCGATGACCAGCCCGGTCATAAACGGCCCCATTTCGCGCAGCATCGAGATACTCACCAGGGTGCCGATGCTGTTCTCCTGCCCGTAGCGGCGCAATTCCAGCCCCACCTGCAACGCCAGGATCATGCCCGTAAACAACCCCACCACCGTCACCACCCCGAGACTCTTGATCCCCACCAGATAGAGTTGGTTCATCACGTCGGCGCGGTTCTTGCGCGAAAACAAAAAGGGCGTTTGCGCCGCCGCCCCCAGCAACATCATCAGCCCCCGCCCCGCCCCCTGCCAGGCCTGAATCAGGGCCCGCCCCACCGCCGCGAACGTATTCGCGGGCGGATCAACAATTTGGGGTTCTCGCGTAATCATGGCGGGGTCCGGCGCTCCTCTGCTGCAGACTCCGGCCCGGCCAGTCGCCAGCGGCCCAGCCAGAGAAAGCGCACCTGACGAGTTGTAGCGGTTCGGTCGTAGGCAATCAACCCTTTCAGCACCGACCAGCGGCGCACCCCCGCCGCCTCCGCCCGGTCATGACGCCACAGCGGGAACAGCGAAAAGGCCCGGGCACCCGCCTCGCGCCGCGTATAGCGGGCCAGCCCCCACAGCACATCCAGGTCGCTCTGCTCACCGTGCGCGCGGTAGTCCAGCACCGTCCACAGCGGCGCCCAACTGCGCTCCACCGGCGGCGGATGCCCCGCCGGCCAGAGATCGACCAGCCGCAAGCGATACGTCTTCGCCTCCAGATCATACCCGCGCGAATAGAGCGGCCACAGCTTGGTGCGGTTGGCCACCACGCGCCGCGGCAGCGGCGCAGGGGCAGATGCCTCGGGCTCGTCCGACTCGCCCGCTTCACCCGTCGGCGGCTTCGTTTCCACACTGGTCGTCACATTATTATAGAATGGAATCACGCCCCAGCGATTCCGATGGGTGGTGGCCCAGTGATTTTTTTCGCGAACAATCAGCGGCCAGAGCCAGTACCAGCGCTCGAGTGCGCCATCCTTGCGCCAGCCGTACAGCGGCCACACCGCCAACTTCTCGCGTAGGCCCGTTTCGCGCTGATAAAACGGCCACGGGCAGAACGTCCGCGACATCTGTTCGCCGCGGATAAACTGAAACAGCGGCGGCAGAACCATCCACCCCTTCTGGCTATTGAGGTTGACCCGCCCGCACAGCGGAAACAACACCCACGCCGTCCCCTCGGCTTTGGGATGCACATAGCGCGCGTGGGTCCACACCGGCCACAGGACCGAGTGCTTGTCATAGAGCCGCTCGTTTTTGGAATGCATGTAGAACGGAAACACCCGAAACTTCTCCAGATGCCCATCCGGAGTGGTCGTGCGCGACCAGATCGGCCACAGCACATCGGTCGTGTGGACCTCCTTGATCCAGCTCTCGGTCCACAGCGGCCATAGCACAAAGCGAATGCGGTCCTTCAGCAGGAAATTACGGATGTCGCCCCCCAGCGGAAACAGCGCCGCATAGCCCTTGCCCGTTTCGTCGCGGCCGTGGAACCACAGCGGAATGACCCGCACGCTATACTGCGACGCCGGATCCGTGCCATCCCGATTGAAATACCACGCCAGCAGCACCCGCGCGGATGTCTCCTTATGAAATGTCTTGCCCGCCGCCACGGGCCAGAGCACATCCCAGGCCGTGCGTCCCGTCGCCGGGTCCGCCGCCCGCGCCCACAGCGGCCGGGGCATCGCCTGCAACGCCATCCCATCCTCCCCCCGCGCCCGTTCGAGGAAGGGCCCCGCCGCCCGGCAGCGCTCGTTCCCATCCGCATCGTCCATCCACGACCACAGCGGACCCCAGTCGTGGGTGACGATCAGCGGCACCGTCTCCGCCCCCCACGCCCCCGCCGCAATACCCAGCAGCACGAGCGCAGCGGCCGTCACGCGTTTTCCACACTGTGGAAGAAAATCTTCCACGCTATGGAAAATTTTTGGCCGAGTTTTCCACGCTATGGAAAAAAGGGGGCCGAGTTTTCCACGGTATGGAAGATTTTTTCGCGATTTTTCCACGCTATGGAAGATTTTTTCGCGATTTTTCCACGCTATGGAAAACATTTTTCCACAGTGTGGAAAACGCCCCGCCGCCGATTTGGCGCCGTTCACAGCACCAACCGCCCCGTGCCCGGCGTGCCGACGAACTGGCCGCCGCGCACCATGATCTGTCCGCGCACCGTCACCAGCTCCGGCGCCCCCTGCACCGCAACCCCTTCATAGGGATTGTAGTCCGTATCCAGCGCCTGGGTTGTGGCCGAAATCGTCCGCCGGGCCTCCGGATTCCAGACCACCAGGTCCGCGTCAAATCCCGGTGCGACGCCCCCCTTGCGGCCCCAGAGACCAAATATCTTGGCCGGGTTTTCGGCCGCCACCGCCACCAGCCGTTCCGCCGAAAGCCGCCCGCCAACCACCCCCGCGGTATAGGCCAGCGCCATGCGCTCCTCGACGCCGCCGATGCCATTGGGAATCTGCGTAAAATCATCCCGGCCCATCGTTTTCTGGCCATCAAAATCGAAAGGACAGTGGTCCGTGCCCAGCGTATCAATGCGGCCATCGGCCAGCGCCGCCCACAGCGCCGCCTGGTCGGTTGTGTCGCGCAGCGGTGGCGAGAGCACCCACTTGGCACCCTCGAAATCGGCGCGCTCGGTATACGATGCATCCAGCATCAGATAATGGATCATCGTCTCGATCCACAGATGCTCCAGCTTGTCGCGGAAGCGGTCGGCCATGGATAGCGCCTCGGCGCTGCTCAGGTGGACCACATACACCTTGGCCCCCGTCGCCGCCGCAAACGTCAGGAAGCGGCACACGCCCTCGGCCTCCACCAGGGGCGGACGGCTCGCGCCATGCCATTCCGGCCCGGTTCGGCCCGCCGCCAGCAGCTTCTGCTGCAGTGCCGGAATCAAGTCCGCATTCTCGCAATGCGCCATGACCACCAGATCATGCGCCGCCGCAAAAGACAGCACCGCAACTAAATCGTCGTCGGACATCGCCAACGCCGGCTTGTAGGCCAGATAGATTTTTACCGATCTCAGCCCCCGGGTAACATACTCCTCCAACTGGCGGCGGATCGTCTCATCAAAATGCGTCAGGGTCAGATGCCATGAGTAATCGCACGATGCCTTTCCCTCCGCCTGCGCCGTCCACACCGCCCAGGCCTCGTCGAGGTCCGCTTCGGCCCCCGATCCCGCGAAATCCATGATGCACGTCGTGCCGCCCAGCAGCGCCGCACGGGTGCAGGCGGCATAGTCCGATTTGGCCGTCACGTTTTTCAACGGCAGATAGGCGTGGACGTGCGGATCAATAAAGCCTGGAAAGACCAGTTTGCCCGCGGCCTCGATCACCTCGGCCCCCGGCGGGGCCTCCAGGCCCGGCGCCACTTGCTCGATTGTTTCCCCCGCGCACCACACATCCGCCCGGTGGCGCCCCGACCCCGTTACTACTTCCCCGCCGCGGATCAAAAGGCCCATTCCCGCGCCCTACTTGTTCACGACCTGGGTGATCCGATTCTGCGCGTCCACCTTCACCACCGTCGCCCGGAACTGTTTCGCTTTCGCGTCATCCATCTGCGCATAGGCAATCACAATGAGGGTATCCCCCCGGTACGCCAGCCGTGCCGCCGGCCCGTTGAGCATCATCTGACCCGTTCCCCGCTCGCCCCGGATCACATAGGTGATGAAGCGCTCCCCATTCTGCAAATTCAGCACCTGAACCTGCTCGCCCGCCAACAGATCCGCCGCCTCCATCAGGTCTTCATCGATGGCAATGCTGCCCTCGTAGTCGAGTTCCAGCCCCGTCACCGTCGCCCGGTGAATTTTCGATTTCAACATGATCCGTTGCATGGCGCTGTCCTTTCCAATAAAGACAGTACTCTATCCCAATTCCCCCCGCCACTTCAAGCGGTGAGAATCCCCCCCCCGACCGACTTAATACCAACCAGGTTTGGCGCCTGCATTGGCAGGAAATGAGGGGGGCGAACGGGTCGCCGGTGGCGTAATCGGCGTCGATACGGGACGGTCCGGGCTTCCATAGGTCGTCAACCCCGATTCCCGCATCGGTGACGCATTCCACCCGCCCTGCCAGTTGCCCCGAGGTGCTGTGGCCGCGGTCCCGATGGCCGTAGGATTCGCGCTCATGCGACGGGTCGCCGGCGCGCGCGACGACAACCCGAACGACTCTCCGCCACGGCGAGAAGGCGTTTCCGTTCGGGTGATGACCGATTGGCGCCCAAACGCACGGCCGCCAGCGCCGATGGGGCTTTCCCGCGTCGTCCGCTGCTCGGCGGCATCCTGCCAGGGCATCTGATCAGGTTTGGCGGAGACCATTATATCCGCCAACATCTCGCGCGTTTGACTCATCGGTGGCGGAAGCGGGCTGTCGGGTTTTGGGTTGGCTTGTCCAAAATCCATCCGGGAGCTGCCAGCGCGCGCATCGGCCCCGGCCTGATCCCGCATCAGCCCCACCGACCGATCCCGGGCCGGGGCGTCTGTCCCCTCGGCAGGTCCCGCCTGCGAGGGGGCCCCCGCCGCTCGGTCAGGACTCGCGGCACTCGATTGCCCCGTAAATGGATTGAGCGCATCCGGGTTCCCCCCCCCCCCCTCTTCGCCATCCGGCCAGTCCGGATTCACCGTGCCCCCCCCCCCTGCCACGCCCGCAACCACTTCGTCTGCCAGCCACCCCCAGCCGGTGTCCACGGATTTGCTGCCCGCTTGACTCCTTCCCGTGGTGTTGCTCCCCTTGTCCCCCAGCGTCGGCAGGGAGAGGCTCTGCACCAGCCAATTCCGGTTGGGGGTTTGGCTGCGCGACCGGCCCCGCTCATCATCGTCACGCGCCGCCAGGGGTTGGGTGCCGCCCATCGGCGCCCGCGACATCAGCCCGAAAACCGAGTCCCCGGAGTTGAAATCCATTCCCAATACGGCCTCGCGGCCCATCAAGCCCTCCCGAGCCTGCGTATCGCGCAGCAACTGCCAGGCTTGCCGGTCGGGCGCTTCGCCATCGAATCCCGTACGCCCCCCGCGTGCGTCGTAGAGCTGAATCGGACGCGAGTACTCGCGGTAAACGGGAATACTCGCCCCCCACGCGCTCACCGCCCAGCCGAACAGCAGCGCACCAACACTCCATCTGAACCCGGATAACGTCATCAGTAAGAGCTTACGCCAGCCCCGCGGCCTTTTCAATCCGCATCCTTGCCAGCCCCCCCCGCTTGCCTTATGATCCCCCCCCATGAAGCGACTCCTCCTGCTCCTGGCCCTGATCTGCGGCTGGACGGCTCATGCCGTTCCCGCCCAAACCGGTATGCTGCTCGACAGCTATGCCGCCCTTGTCAATGGCAAGGTCATTACGGTCGGCGACGTGCTCGCCGCCATGCAACGCACCCAGGAAAAATTGGTCGCACGCTATGACGGTGCCGAACTCCGCCAGCGCCTGACGGAAGAATATCGGGTCGTCCGGGACCGGCTGGTTGAAGCTGAACTCATCTTGCAAGAATTTGCCGCACAGGGGGGGGTGCTGCCCGACCGCGCCATCGAGGACCACATCAACTCCGTCATTCATGAGCAATTCAATAATGACCGCGCCGCGTTTTTGCGGGCGTTGACGGCGGACCGCCTGACCTTTAATGAATGGCGCAAACAGATGAAAGATCAGCTTATCGTTCAGTATATGCGGGGTCAGGAAGTAACTGCCAAGATTCTGATCACCCCCCTGGACCTCCAACAGGCCTATGATCGTCACCGCGAGTCCTACGCGCGCCCAGAGCGCGTCCGCCTGCGCACCCTCGTGCTGCCCGCGCGGGCGGACACCGAGGCCGAGGCCACCGCCCTGGACCAGGCCCAGGCCCTGCGCCAACAAATTGCGGAGGGCGATCTGGCTTTTGACGCCGCACCGGGCACCCTCGCCGACCCCGAGTGGTTCGAGATCGCGGCCCTCAATGCCGCCATCCGAAACGCCGTCGCCCCCCTCCACCCCGGCGACGTGGCCGGGCCCATCGAACTGGCCGACAGTCTGTATCTCGTCGAACTTCTCGAACGCGAAAAGGCCCATGTCCTGCCGTTTGCCGATGCCGCCACCGGCCTGGAGCGCGAGCTGCGGCAAGCGGAATTCGAACGCCTTAACCGCATTTGGATTGATTCCCTGCGCTCCAAATACTTCGTCCAACTGTTTACCCACGACCTGTTCGACTGAGGCCCGCACCATGCCCCCCATCGCCATCGGACTGACAGCCGGCGACACAAATGGCATCGGCCCGGAGGTGGTGCTTCGCACGGCCCTCCAACCCCACCCCGCCCGGCGTCGCCTCGTGCTGGTGGGACACCGCGCAGTCTGGGAACGGACAGCCCGCCAACTCGGCTGCCCATGCCCGCCTGAGATTGTCACGCTGGCCCCCCCCCTGCCCCCCTGTGCAACGTGGGCCCCCGATTCCTCCCCCACCCCTAAAGCCCGCCTGGGCAAAATCCGGGTGGATGCTGCCCGCGCCGCCTATGCCTATATTCTGGCCGCCACGGCGGCCGCGCAAGATGGCGCGCTGGCCGCCATCGTCACCGCCCCCATCTGCAAGGAAGGATTCCAACGGGCGGGTATCGATGCTCCGGGCCACACCGAATTGCTCGCCCGGCTCACGGGCACCACGCGCTATGCCATGATGCTCTTTGGCGAGACGCTGCGCGTCGTCCTGGCCACCCGTCATCTTCCGTTGCGCCAAGTCGCCGACGCCCTCACGCCCGATGCGGTCTTTGAAGCCATCGAAATGCTCGCACGCGCCCTGCCCTGGATGGGATTCGCGCGCGCAAAAATTGGCATCTGCGGACTCAATCCCCACGCCGGCGATGGAGGCACCATTGGCACCGAAGAACAAACGGTGATCGCCCCGGCCATCGCCCGCGCCCGGCGCAAACGCTGGAACGTCACCGGCCCCATCCCAGCCGACACCCTATTTTATCAGCACCTGGCCGGGACCTATGATGCCGTGGTGGCGATGTATCACGACCAGGGCCTCGCCCCGCTGAAAATGCTCTCGTTCGATTCCGGCGTGAATCTCACCCTCGGCCTGCCGATCATCCGCACCAGCCCCGATCATGGCACCGCCTTCGACCTGGCAGGCCAATATATCGCCAATCCCACCAGCACCCGCGCCGCCCTCGACTGGGCCGCCCGCCTCGCCGATCGACCGAATCCCTGGGCCTGACCCCCGCGGGCCTTCGCGCGGACGCCGACGCTGCCCACTCGGTCCAGCATGTCCAGCATGGTGAGTCACGATCTTCCAAACATCCGAAAAACCGCTTATTATAATAAGCGGTTTTTGGCATATGATCTGATGAGATACGGCGTTCTGGGTTGCGTCGTGGGGTCTTCGTGGGGTCTTCATCTTTGATCTTGGCCTGCACGCGGGATCAATAGTACAATGGCGCTCGTGGAATACAGTGGTCCAGCACCGATGGTATCCGACAGTCCGGCCATGAAACGGGAGGCTGGGTCATGAGTGGCATGACATTGCGCCGCAGAATCATGATACTGCTGGCTGTCGCCGCGGTCCTACCGTCGCTCCAGGCCGAGGCCGCCATGCCCCCGTTGCGTCTCGGCGATGGTGACCGGCTGCTGATCCTCGCCCCGCATCCCACTGATGGAATCCTTGCCGCGGGCGGCCTGATCCAGGAAGCCCTCGCCCTCGATCTACCGGTCCACGTGTGCTTCTTCACCATGGGCGACAACCATGAAATCCACAGTTTATTTACGCGCCAGCATCCCAATCCCCTGCCGGGCACGGCGCGCTCCATGGCCCCCCGTCGTCAGATCGAAGCCATCACCGCCGCCGGCCAGTTGGGACTCTCCAGCGATCAGCTTATTTTCCTGGGCTACCCGGATGGCGGCACGCTGAACATCTGGCAACGCCACTGGCGCAGCATCCCGCCCTTCCATTCCGCCCTGACCGGCGGCCATGCTGTTCCCTACGAGCGCGCCCTCACCCCCGGATCGGCCTATGCCGGCGAAGATATTCTCGACGATATAATGGAGGTGCTGCGCGATATCCAGCCGACGCTGCTGCTGGTTCCCCATCCGGCCGACCATAACGCGGATCACCGCGCGCTGTATTTGTTCGCCCGTGCGGCGCTGGGGCAGATGACGTCCGAAGAGCCGGCCCCCCGGGTATTGACCTGCCCAGTGCATTTTACGCAATGGCCGGAACCACGCCGTTTCCAGCCCTTGCGCCATGCCGCCCCGCCCTATTTTCTGCACGAGGGTACAACGTGGCTGGAATTTGGCTTGGCCCCCTTCCAGGTCACCAACAAGCTGGCGGCCATCCGTCGCCACCATTCCCAGTTTCGGGCCTTCCCGGCTTACCTCGAGTCGTTTGTCCGCAAAACCGAACTCTTTGGCAGCATCCCCGATCTCGCCTTCCCCGGGGGCATCGGCACCGCCGAGATCACCGACGACGATGTGTCGCGCTTTCGGCCCGACGACACCTTGCAGGAAGAACTCGCGCGCCTCTCTGAGCCGTGGTCCGCCCTCGCCGGGCAACAGGCCGCCGAAACCCAGGCCCTCGCCGGGCACGATAATCATTTTGTGATGCAAACCTTATCTGGCGACGGCCAATACCTGACCCTGGGCTTTGAATGGGCCAGTCCCCTGTCCGCAGCCAGCACGGTCACCATCCATCTGTTTGGGCAACGCGCGGACACCCCGTTTGGAGACATGCCCAAGATCACAATGATGACCGCTCTGCATCAGCACATGGCCGTTCATGACTTGGACACTCCGCTGCCCAGCCACATCGTGGACCGATTGCCCGGTGGCGACAATGAATTGATACTGCGCGTGCCCTATGCCCGGCTGGGAACCCCCGACCGCCTATTTATCGGCGCCCAACTGTCCAAGGGCCACCTGCCGGTGGACTGGCTGCCCTGGCGGGTGCTGGATTTGAGCGGCACATCCGTTGAGACGCCCCCGCATCCCGACTCGACGGCGTCCCTTGCCGCCCATCCGCCTGTGTTGCCCCCCCCCCATCCGCCCGCGCCTGCCGCATCCACCCCCCCCCCGGCCGCTGACGCACCCCGGTCGGCGACGCCGCCGGTGCCGCGCTTGATTCCACGCGTTCGTCTGCCCCACGCACGCCCCTCACCCAGCGAAGCCGACGACCCGGTTTTCTGGTAAGCCGGGAGGCCGCCATGCCCGCCCCTCCCGCTGCCAAACGCGTTATTCTCCATGTCGATATGGACGCGTTTTATGCCGCCATCGAGCAGCGCGACCATCCGGAATATCGCGGCACCCCCGTCGTGGTGGGGGCCCCGCCCAATCAGCGCGGGGTGGTCGCCACCGCCTCCTATGAAGCCCGCGTCTACGGCATCCATTCCGCCATGTCCTCGCAGGATGCCGGCCGCCGCTGCCCACATGCCATTTTTCTGCCGCCCGACCTGCCCCGCTACAAGGAGGTATCCCGCCAGGTTTTTGCCATCTTCGAGCGCTACACCCCGCTGTTTCAGGGCCTCTCCATCGATGAGGCCTTTCTGGATGTCAGCGGCTCGCGCCGCCTGTTCGGCAGCGGCGAAACCATCGCACGCCGCATCAAGGCCGATCTCCAGAATGAACTGGAACTGACCGCCTCCATCGGCGTGGCCCCCAATAAGTTTTTGGCCAAACTCGGTTCGGAGTATCGCAAGCCCGACGGCCTGACCGTGCTACCCTTTGACCGGGCGGGTATTGTGGCATTTTTGCGCCCGCTGCCCGTGACCCGCCTGTGGGGGGTCGGCAAGGTGACCCGCCAGGCGTTCGACCGCGCCGCACTCTACACCATTGGCGACATCCAGGAGGCGTCCCCCGCCCTGCTCAAGAATGTGGTCGGCGTGCACTCGGCGACACATCTGCGCGCGCTCGCTTTCGGCGAAGACCCCAGCGAAGTCGAACTCGACATCCGTGATAAATCACTTTCCCGCGAGCATACATTTCTGCTGGATGAGCGCTCCCGCCCTCGACTCGAGAACACCCTTTTTGAACTGGTCGACGATGTCGCCCGCCGCCTGCGTGCCGATGGACGCCTGGCGGCCACTGGTCGCCTCAAGCTCCGCTGGAAAGATTTCAGCACCCTCACCCGCCAGCGGGCTTTTGCCCGTCCCACCCGAGGGGAAGGCGACCTCCACACCATGGCCGCGGCTCTCTTTAAGGAAATTCCCCTGGAACAGCCGGTGCGCCTGATCGGATTCGGCGTTTCCAACCTCGTGGATTCTGATGCCTCCCAGCAACTCGACCTTTTTAATCTGGCGGTTGAGACCCGGACGCGCCAGGAACACCTGGACCAGGCGGTCGACCAAATCCGCGCACAACATGGGCGCAGCGCCATCCGCCGCGCCCGCACTCTCCCGCCGACCCACGACCCCTCGTGAGCGGATCCTACTGGACGAGATAGACCAGTTTTTGCGACGCGCCATCGCGCTCGATGTCGATGACCACTGCCCCGAGGCGATCCTGGACAAACTCGCCGATGAAATATTCGGCGCGGCGTTGACTGGTCATGCGCATGGAGTTGACCTTGCGCACCACATCGCCATCTTGAAAGCCTACCTGGGTATAGAAATCCTTTTCACCCACGTCCATGTTGAGACGATAGCCAGCGACCTTCCCCTCCTCGTCGCGGGCTGGCTCCATCGCCAAAAACAGCGACGCCAACCGTTCCGGGTTGTCCATCATTTCCTGGTAATAGTCGAGCACGGACTGACGGCTGACCTCCCAGCGGTTCTCGCCGACTCGATTGCCAAAGCGCGTGGTTTCCAACACCTGGGGCACATCCGCGGCGGCCGCCGTGGGCGTCCCCCCCGCTCCCGCTCCCAGTGTGCCGGCGGCCAGCACCACCAGCTCTTCGCGGGTTCCATCGGACAGCACAACATGGTCGCGCTCGACGCGGACCACGCGAATGTCATCGATCCATTCGCCTTCGGACGCCATGAACTGTTTCTGCGTCTGACGCTCATCGAGAATCGCACAGCGGTCCTCGCCACCACGACGACCGTCATTGGATAAAATCAAAAAGACCCCGGCCAACCGATAGCGGGCCGCCAAGGACCCGGCCGTCGGAACGGCCGGCGTGGGCTCGCCGAAGCGCAACCGCTGCCACAGCTCTTCCGCCATCGCCGGCCACCGGAAGGCCTCCGGCAGTGCGGCCGCCTGCGACGACGCTTCGGCGGGCGGATGCGTCACCGGCCAGACGGCCAGCGCCAGCCGCACGGCCAAGAGCACCGCCAGCCCCCATAGGGCCAGCGACGCCATCGTCCATGCCTTGCTTGTATCCATTACCATATACGCTTCCGTGATACGTCAGTCTTCGTCTTGGACAGCCGGAACTCCGGGCGAATAAGCCGGATTCTGTCACCCGCTTGCGCGGGCCCGGTCATTTGTCTACGCGATCAACCCGGACCTGCCGCGCGTTACCGCGCTTCGGGACGGGCCGCCCCTGCAGGTCCCTATTTGATCTTGCTCCGGGCGGGGTTTACCTTGCACGGGACCTCTCAGTACCCGCACGGTGGTCTCTTACACCGCCGTTTCACCCTTACCCGTCCGCGCGATGCCGCGCCGACGGGCGGTTTTGTTTCTGTGGCACTTTCCTTTCCCTTCGTTTACCAAAGGGATTCCGCACCTCGCGGCACGGACGCCCTGCCCGATGGAGTCCGGACTTTCCTCCAGTGGATGCGCTTGCGCGCGCCACCAGCGACCGGCGCCCGGAGCCCCGGCTGTCAAAGAACCTGAAAAGCGTATTCGGCCTATCTACGAGCTATGATACAGCATTCGGCCGCAAAAGTCGCACACCGTCAGTGTATCCGCCTTACGGGCCCCCACCACCTGTGCGGGCGGCAGCTTCATGTGGCAGCGTCCGCATGTTCCATGTTCCACCAACGCAATGGCGGCATCGCCCTGCTTGGCGAACAAGCGTTCATAGCGCGCCAGCCAGGTGGGATCAATCGCCTCCGCCAGCACCTTGCGTTCGGCCATCTTTTCCTCACACTCGCTGTCCAGCCCCGTGCTGCGCTCCAGGAAGATTTTAACCTCTTCATCCACCCGGACCTGTTCCTTTGCCAACGCCTCGCGGCGCTCATCAAGCACGTCTTTGGCCGCCTCCACCGTCTCCATCCCCTCAAGGGCCTCGTCTTCTAGTTTCCGGATCGCGGTTTGGGTGGTCGCAATTTCCTTTTCGAGGGCCTTGTAGCCCTCGTTGGTCTTGATCTGAAGCTGTTGGTCGCGATACTTCTGAATCTGCGCCCGGTTCGTCTCGATCTCCCCCTCCAGGTTTTTGATGCGCGCCTGCTTCTCGAGCACCTCACGCTCGGCCGTCTCCACCCCCTGCTGCTGCGCCGCCAAGCGGGATTCGATCTGCTGCTGACGCCGCGGAATGTCGTCCATTTCTTTACGCAGGCGCTGGATATCTTGATCGCATGCCTGCACCACCAATAACTGCTCGATCACCTTCGCCACTCGTCTCCCTCGTCTTTCTTTGCCGAACCATTAAAAGAACTAATCACACCCTTATACACCCCCCGGGTCGTCTTGACAAGCTCCGCACCGCACAGTTTTTTTCACAGTTTTCCCCATTGACGCCCACGCCGCCCTCCCCTATAGTCCCCCGCTCTGATTGCTTCCCCGGGATAATTTTTTTGTGGAGGGTCCTATGAACGCGACATACCTAGAACAAGCTAAAGAGCGCATGCCCAACATTCCGTTACTGGTCAACGTCATTTCCAAGCGTGTGCGCCAGCTCAACGCGGGGCAGCGGCCGTTGATCAAACCCGACACCCTCGATATGGACCACCTTGATTTGGCCCTAAAAGAAGTGGCCGAGGGCAAGCTGTCCGCCGAACTGGGTGCTCTGCCATCGCAGAAGATTGAAGACACCAGCGATCTGCTGGCGCTGTAGCCGAAGTCCCGGCCACGTACGATGACTGCCCGGGAACAGGCCGGCACGGGAACTCTGGCCACCCATCGCAAGGCCCGGCATGAGTACCACATTCTCGATTCTTGGGAAGCGGGCTTGGCCCTCACGGGTCCCGAAGTCAAAAGTTGTCGCGCCGGGCACGCCAGTCTGGCCCAGGCCTACGCCGCATTTGACAAGGGCGAATTGTATATCTACAGCCTGCGCATTCAGCCCTACGCGGCCGCCAAATCCGGCTTCATCACCGAGGCCCCCGACCGTCCCCGCAAGGTCCTGATGCACCGCCACGAGTTGGATCGCCTCGCAGGCATTCTCCAACTCAAGGGTCATTCGCTGATTCCCCTGAAGCTCTATCTCACCCGCGGCAAAATCAAAATCGAACTCGGCCTCGGAAAAGGCAAACTCCTCTATGACAAACGCGAAACCCTCCGCCGCAAAACCGCCAAGCGCGAATTAGAACGGGAGATCCGTCACGCATGAACCCTTCCACCCCCCCCCCCCCCTCCACCCCGGACCCCCGCCCCCCGATGAACCGCCCCCCCCTTGACCTGACGGTCCACACTGAAAAAATTGTCCATGGCGGACAAGCCCTTGCCCGCGATGACCGGTTTGTTGTCTTTGTCGACGATGCGCTGCCCAACGAAACTGTCCGCGCGCGTATCTATAAAAAGAAAAAGAAATTTGCCTTCGGGCGCGCCATCGAGGTGCTCGATGCCTCGCCGGACCGTATCGAGCCAGACTGCCCCTGGGCGGGCGACTGCGGCGGCTGCAGCTATCGCCACGTCACCTATAACGCCCAACTCCGTTTCAAGAAGGACGTCCTCATTGAGGCCCTCTACGGCATTGACGGCGCGCAGGACCTCGTCAGCGACGTGGTCCCCGCCGAGGCGATTAACGATTACCGCAACAAAATGGTCTTCAGCTTTGGCACCACGCACGACGGCGACCTTGTCCTGGGCCTGCACCGCCGCGGCAGCTTCATTCATATTCTGCCCGCTGATGTCTGCAAACTCCAATCCGAGGCCTCCCGCGAGATTGTCCGCCGCGTCACCGCGCTGGCCAAGGAGATGGGCATCCCCGCCTTTCACGAAATCAAGAAAACTCCCGGCCTGCGCACCCTGACCATCCGTGAAGCCCGCGGAACCGGCCAACGCCTGGTCGAGTTGCTCTCCACCTCCGCCGATGACGATCTCGCCGCGCGCCTGGTTGCGGACCTCGACGACCTGGCCGACACCATCAGTTTTGCCCTCTGCACCAATCGCCATGGTCCCCCGCGGCCCGAACAACGCGCCATCCTCAAAGGCACCGGCACCATCGAAGAAATCCTTAATGGCCGGCGCTTCCGTATCGATCCCGATACCTTTTTTCAAAGCAATACCGCGCAGGCCGAACGGCTCTTTAGCCGCGTGAACGCCCTCGCCACGCGCCATGGCCGCCCCGCTACCGCCCTCGATCTGTTTGCCGGCACCGGCCCCATCGCGCTACATCTGGCGGCCATTGCCGAACGCGTCATTGGCGTGGAAAGTTTTCCGCCGTCGGTCAAGGCGGCCCGCGAGAACCTGGCGCTCAACGCCATCGAGAATGTCGATTTAATCGCCGCCGACGTCAATAAAGCCCTCCCCCCCGGCATCCCGGACCATGTCGATCTGGTCGTGGTGGACCCGCCCCGCCCCGGGCTTTCGCCCGAGGCCATCACCTGGATCAACCGGCTCACCCCCGAGACCATTGTCTATGTCTCGTGCAACCCCGCCACCCTGGCCCGCGACCTCAAACGCTTCCTCGAAGGCCCTTACGCTATCGAGGCCGTCGAACCCTTTGATCTCTTCCCCAATACCTACCACGTCGAAAGCCTCACGCTCCTCCGCCGAACAAGCACGCCTGTTTCGACCGACTGATCCGCCCCCCCCCGGATGCCCCTGCCCGACAGGCGGTGGCGATACCTGCGGATGCTCCGCCCCGAACGCCGTCGCCTCGCCGTCCCGGTTTTTTCTCGCCCCCTCCATCCGACATGCGCTACATTACGGACCGAACGGGTGGACCGCGCTCGTGACAAGGAGATTGCATCGGAATGAAAACGCTAGGTCGAATCAAACAGGGCTTTTACTTCGATTCCGTGACGCTCATGCGCCTCGGACGCGAACTTTCCGGGACGACCGGTGTCAGCGAGGCCTCCGTCGTCATGGCCACCGAGGCCAATAAGTCCATCCTCGATATGTCCGGGCTCCTGCTGCCCGAATTCAAAAAGACGAGTGACCAGGACCTGCTGATCGTCGTGAAGGCCAAAGATGCCGCAACGGCCAAGACGGCCCTCGACAAGGCAGAAGAGCTGATGGCACGCAAAAAGAAACCGGCGGCAACAGATGGGGATGCCCCCCCCGCGCCACGCGATATTCCCTCTGCCGTCGCGGCGCTGCCCGGGGCTAATCTCGCCCTGATTTCTGTGGCCGGCCGCTACGCGGCGCGCGAAGCGCGCAAAGCCCTCGATGCCGGTCTGCATGTCATGCTCTTTTCGGATAACGTCTCCATCGAAGACGAAATCACCCTGAAAAAACTTGCCCATAAACATGATCGGCTCGTCATGGGCCCCGACTGCGGGACCTGCATCATTAATGGCGTCCCCCTGGCCTTTGCCAATGTCGTGCCCAAAGGGCCAATCGGCATTGTCGGCGCCTCCGGCACCGGCACCCAGGAAGTCGCCTGCATCATCGCCAACGAAGGCTCCGGCATCTCGCAGGCCATCGGCACCGGCGGACGCGACATCAAAGATGCCGTCGGCGGCATCACGTTCCTCGATGCTATGCAGGCGCTGGCGGACGATCCGAACACCGAGGTCATCGTGCTGGTGGCCAAGCCGCCGGAGCCCAAGGTGCTCAAAAAAATCTATACCCTGATCCGCAAGACCTCCAAACCGGTCCTCGCCCTGATGTTGGGCGAAGGCGGGTCACCCGCGACGCTGGAACAAGCCGCCCACCTCGCCGTGGCCCAGGTCAAGGGCACCGACCCCGTCAAGGCCATGGAACGCCTGGAGCGACGCAATGCCATCCTCAAGAAAGAAGCCGACCAAATCGTTGCCCGGCGTAAAAAAGCCAAGGGCCGCTATCTGCGCGGCCTCTTCAGCGGCGGGACGTTCTGCACCGAGGCGCAAATCGTGCTCGATGGCATCCTCCGCCATATGACATCCAATGCACCGCTCAAGGGAGTCAAAAAACTCAAAAACGCCTGGACCTTCGAAAAGAATGCGCTTGTCGATCTTGGCGAAGACGAATTCACCGTCGGCCGCGCCCACCCCATGATTGATTTCACCCTGCGCCGCCAGATGATTCTCGATGAGGCTGCCAAGCCGGACACGGCCGTCATCCTGCTGGATGTCGTCCTCGGCCACGGGGCCAATCCAACCCCCGCCGTCGAGCTGGTCCCGGTCATCAAGAAAGCCGCCCGGCAGGTCTTCGTCGTCGCGGGTGTCACCGGCACCATCGGCGACCCCCAGAACCGCGCCCAGGTCGTCGAAGCCCTCCGCGCCGCCGGTGCCTATGTGCAACTCTCCAATGTCGCGGCCTGCACACTGGCGGGCTATCTCGCCGCCACTGTGGCCCGCAAAAACCGTTAACCGGGAAGGATTTGTCATGAGCATCCAACAACTCTTCACCACTCCCCTGCGGGTCGTCAACGTCGGCATCGAGACCTTCAAGGACGTCTGCGAACAGTATGCCCCTCCAGCCATCCAGGTGGACTGGTCCCCACCGGTCGATGTCTCGCCCGCCGCAGAGGCCTGTCTGGCCAAGAACGCGGCCAAGATCGATACTGCCAACCAGAAGGTGATGGAGATCATTCTCTCCGGCACCCCCCACCTCATCGGTCTCGATATCGCCCGCAATGTTATTCCGGGCATGACGGACGACACCATCCTCCATGCCGGCCCACCGGTCACCTGGGACCGCATGTGCGGCCCCATGCGCGGCGGTGTCATGGCCGGCCTCGTCTATGAAGGCCGCGCCTCTTCTATCGACGAAGCGGAGACACTCGCCGCCTCCGGCACCATTCACTATGCCCCCTGCCATGAACATGGCACCGTCGGCCCCATGGCCGGTATCGTCACGCCATCCATGCCCGTCTGGATTCTGAAAAACGAGGCCTACGGCAACTTGGCCTATTGCACCCTCAACGAAGGCCTCGGCAAAGTGCTACGTTATGGGGCGTTTGGCGACGAAGTCACCCGCCGTCTCAAGTGGATGGAAACCACGCTCTATCCAATTCTCAAGGCCGCCGTGGCCCATACCGGCCCCATTGACCTGAAGAACATGATTGCCCAGGCCCTGCACATGGGCGATGAGGTCCACAACCGTAACCGTGCGGGCACCTCCCTGCTCTATCGCGCCATTGCCCCCGCCATCCTCGCCACCTGCGAGGACAAGGATGACGCCATCGCGGTGCTGGAGTTCATCAACAACAACGACCACTTTTTCCTGAACCTCTCGATGCCCGCCTGCAAGGCCACCCTCGATGCCGCCCGCGACATCAAGGGCAGTTCCATCGCTCTGGTCATGGCCCGCAACGGTACCGACTTCGGCATCCAGCTCGCCGGCACCGGCGATGTCTGGTTCACCGCCCCCGCCGATGTCCCCGACGCCCTCTACTTCGCAGGGTTCTCCAAGGACGATGCCAATCCCGATATCGGCGATAGCGCCATCACGGAAACCGGCGGCCTCGGCGGCTTCGCGATTGCCGCCGCCCCCGCCATTGTCCAGTTTGTCGGCGGAGTGGCGGCCGACGCCCTGCGCTACACGCATCAGATGTATGAGATCACCGCCGGCGAAAGCCGCATGTACCAAATCCCGTCGCTGGACTTCCGCGGCACGCCCACCGGCATCGATGTGCGCAAGGTCGTCGACCGCAATCGCGTTCCCGTCATCGATACCGGCGTCGCCCACAAGACCGCCGGCGTCGGGCAAGTCGGCGCCGGTCTCGTCAACGCCCCCATGGCCCCCTTCGCCCAGGCCTATGAAGCCCTGGCGAAACTGCTGAAAAGATAAACGAGCCCCCCCCGTGTAAAAAAGCAACCCCGAAAGGTCCCGACAATGAACACAAATCAATTCATCGACTTCATGGATCAAGCGCAGATGTATGATCTGACAATGCGCCTCAGCATCCACACCCCCCCCTGGCCATCCTACATGCCTCTGGGCATCCAGTACTTCAAGCGGATCGCCGGGGCCCACATGGGCCAGGGGGCCAACGGCCAGATCATCACCACCTCCAACCATGTCGGCACTCACATGGACGGCGAAATCCACTTCTATCCCGCCGGACGCTCCATCGGCAACGTCCCGCTCAAAGAATGGGTCGGTCCCGGCGTTGTGGTCGACATCTCCAAGGAGGTCTCCGACTACTCGCTCTACACCCCCGAAATGATTACCTCCAAGGTCGAAGTGAAAAAGGGCGACATCCTCATCATCAATACCGGCTATAACCGCTATGCCTGGGACCAGAAAACCGGCAATGAAATCCGCTATTTCGTCAAGCATCCCGGCCCCAGCCCCGAGTTCCACAAGTGGGCGCTCAAGATGAAAATTAAGTGGATTGGCGTGGATTGTGGTAGTGCCGATCACCCCATGAATACCATCATCCGCACCTGGCACCCCGGCAGCTTCAAAGAATGCGACGCCAAGATGCAGAAGGTTTACGGCAAGAGCTTTGACGAGATTTTCCCCTTGGACAAGTTCTACCAAGTCATGCACCTGGAACTCTTCCCCAAGAAACTCGTGCATGCCGAAAACATCGCCGGCGAAATCAACAAACTCGGCAGCACCCGCTGCTGGATCGGTTGTTTCCCGCTGCGCGGCATCGAGATGGAATCCAGCATGTGCCGCATTGTCGCCTGGCTGCCCCCCAAGACCAAAAAACCCGCCAAAAAGACCAAGGCAAAATAACCCCGCCCCAGCGGGTTTACCCAGGAACGGCGCGTGCCCCCCCACGTCCCGTTCCTTTTTGTGACCACCCAACGGCACCCGTCAAATGGGACATATCACGGAGATCGCTCCCCCCCCGCCATCCCGTGAATATGGCGCACTGATAATGCGCGGTTATTATAATAACCGCGTGTTTATATAAGGCGCAGAAAGATTCACGATACATAATGTAACTATGCTATTTTGCAATAAATAATGTCTTTTCATGAGTCTTATCAATTTGCGCGGTTATTATAATAACCGCGCACTTTCTTGGATGATGCTCAACTGGAGAATGAATCGGCGACATCGCTCTCCCCCTGAGCCAGAATGGAGACCGTCAGGGTGAACAGGCCGGCTCTTTCCGGGGCCCTTGGCGACCAGTCCTTTGACTTGGCAGCCATTGCGTGAGACGGGCGGGGGCTTATGTTACGCGTTTGGCCGTTTTCGTGGTTGGCGTTGATCTTTCCTCCCGTATTCAAGGGATTCATGCCATCCGCACGTTAAATCGACGGATTGTGGCCGATGTATTGCCGATTGAAGGTTGACATCCGCCGGTGGTTTTTCTAAGGTGCGCGCAAGTTTTCTGACCGGGATTGCGTCCCGGCAGCCCGCTTTCGAGCGGGATTTTGCATTAAAAGGCAGGTGAATACCCCCCTATGACAGAAGTAAAAGTCAGGAAAGGCGAGAACGTCGAAAAAGCGTTGCGCCGCCTGAAGAAAAAACTCGACCGCGAAGGCATCATGCGCGATATCCGCGCCAAGCGGCATTTTGAGAAGCCCAGCGAGAAGCGGCGCCGCCAGGCCGCCCGCGCACGGATCAATGCCCGCCGCGCCACGCGCGAAGCCGCCCTGTAGTGGCACACACACCCCCTGGGCCGGATTTTTTAATCCGGCTCATTTTTTTATTTTTCGTGAGCGCTCTGCGCCCCCTTTGCCCCGCTTGGCGGCAACGGGGTTTTGCACAAATCCTCCGGTTATGTTAGATAGACACCCACTATGAAAATTCTGGTCATCAACGCGGGCAGCTCTTCGATAAAATATCAGCTTATGGACCTTACCGATGTCCATCACTACACCCTGCTGGCCACGGGCCTCGTGGAAAAGATTGGTGAGTCCACGGGGCGCGTCACACACAAAACGCTCATTCCCGGACACGAGAGCCAGCATGTGGAAGACGACCCGTTGCCCAGCCATCGCGAGGGCATGTCCCGGGTCGTGGCCCTGCTGACCGACCCCGACAAAGGCGTCATCCGTGATGCAGCCGAAATCGAAGGGGTCGGCCACCGCGTTCTGAGCTGCGGCGAAGTCTATAGCGACACCGTCCGCGTGACCCCCGAGGTCAAAGCGGCCATCCGTGAATTTTTCCCGCTGGGCCCGCTGCACAATCCGGCGAACCTGATGGGCATAGACGTGGCCGAAGAATTCTTTCCCCATGCGCCCCAGGTGGCCATTTTTGATACCGCCTTTCACCAAACGATGCCCCCCAAGGCCTTTCTCTATGCGGTGCCTTATGACTGGTACACAACCCACCGCCTGCGCCGGTATGGCTTTCACGGCACCTCCCATAAATATGTCACGCAGGAAGCGGCCGACTATCTCGGGCTCCCCCTCGCGGACATTAATCTCATCACTATCCACCTTGGCAACGGCTGTTCCATGGCCGCGATTCGCGGGGGAAAATGCGTGGACACCTCGATGGGCGTCACGCCTCTCGAAGGCCTTGTCATGGGGACGCGCTCGGGCGACATCGACCCCGCCGCGCTCGAATATATCATGGGTCAGACCGGGATGGATATCCACCAGATGATCAACGCACTCAACAAGGCCGCCGGCCTCAAGGGGATTTGCGGGGTCAACGACATGCGCGAAGTGGTGGCGGCCGCGGCCGACGGCACCCCCCTGGCCGAGACCGCGCTGGAGCTGTTTGCCTACCGCATCCAAAAATACATCGGCGCGTATATGGCGGTGGTGCCCAAGCTGCACGCGCTCGTCTTTACGGCCGGGATCGGAGAAAACTCTTTCCCGGTGCGCGACCGCATCTGCCGCGGTCTCGAGCATTTGGGCGTGCGCCTCGACGCGGCCCGCAACGAAGCGCCCTCACGCGAGCCGCGCGAGATCCAGCAGGCCGACGCTGCGCTCAAAATCCTGGTGATCCCCACGAACGAAGAGCTTCAAATCGCGCTCGAAACCAAGCACACGATCGAAACCTCCTGACGACCCATGCCCTTCCCGCCCCCCCAATCGGGCCGCCCGCGTTTTCCACGCTATGGAAAATGGGGGAGCGAGTTTTCCACGCTATGGAAAATCGGGGAGCAATTTTTCCACGCTATGGAAAACTTTTTCGTGATTTTTCCACGCTATGGAAAACTTTTTCGTGATTTTTCCACGCTATGGAAAACTGTTTTCCACGGTGTGGAAAATCGTGTGGCGGAGTTTCTGCCGCGCCGGGGGGGGGGCCTGCGCCGCGAGTTGGGGGCGGGGATCATCAGCCTGGCGGTCATGGGGCTGACGCCTTTGGCGGCTGCCCCCCCCCCCGCCCAACTCATGATTGGCCAGGGCGAGGTGTGGGTGCGCGAGTTTTTCCCGCCCACGGGCGAGCGCGACATCGAGCGCATCGCCTGGGACCACCCCCCGCCGGGCGTGGATTTGGACAGTTTGCAGGTCTGGAGTGTGGGCCGCCTATGGCCCGTACGTGACTGGCGCTGGCGGGCATCGGCTGTGACGACCGCCGCCACGGATGAAGCGGCTGCGGTGGTCTGGAGGCCGCGCGATACCACCCCAATTCGTCGGCCGGCGCGCGAGGTGCTAGACATCACGTTGGATCGGCCGATGTCCCACCGGATGGGCCATTCGCTAACATATTGCCTGCCCGGCCTCGACTGGCGGGCCTTCTATCGCATCGTGGTGCGGGGCATTGGCCCGGAATCCATTCAAAGCGTCCAAGTAGACGTCGAGGCCCATATACAAATCCACAATAAAACGTCGGCCTCGTTTCCCCATGCCCAGCTCTCGCTGACGGGCAGCGACGCCCCCCTGCACCCCCCGCCCAAGCCCTTCGGTCTGCTGGCGCTGAATCCTGACACACCGTTGTCGGACCTGTGGTTGTTCCGCCCCGCTTCGCCCACGCGACTTCCTCATCACTATCCGCTCAACACGTCAGCCAACCTCCCGGCCCACCACGCAACCGATTTGATCTTTGCGCGGGTTGCACGCAAACCGGCTCACATCGTACATCGGTGCGATTCCGACCAAATTCCCTCGCCGACGCAAAGTGGCGGCCTGCCGCTCCAGCGGTTGCTCCGGATTCCCAACACGGCCGCCAACGGGCTGGGGTTTCCCCTGCCGCCGGGCCGTGCGGACCTATTTTTGGGGCGGGCTCACGGCGCTCCGCTGCAAGCCGGGTATGTCGACCACACCCCCCATCCCGGTCTGCTTGAAATTGACATGGGCCCGACGGAAACCGTACGCGCCACCCGCCAAGCCGAGGTCGAGGTGCCCTTGCCCGAGGGTGCCTGGCAGGCCGATCATACCATTATCCTGGTCAATCGCCTGGGCTCGCCCGTACAGGTGGTGGCAATCGAAAAACCGGACACGCCCATGCAATGGGATTTGGTCCGCTCATCGATTCCCTGCACAGCCACCACCCACGAGTTGCAGTTTGATATCACGTTGCCGCCGCACTCCACCCAAACCATTACCTACCGCCTACGCCTGACCGCCAACCACACCTGACCGCCATGCCCCCCCCCACAGCCCCCAGGAGACATCCCCATGATTGAGACCCGCATCCCGACCCTCGGCCCGGCCCGCCTCCCGTCCCCCCTGGCCCTCAATACCATCCCGGGCGACTCCATCAGCAACTTTGTTGCCGAGGGCACCCGCGTCCGCCATCAACTCGTCATTCCGCCGGGAGCCGCCGAGGACACCACCACCTACTTCGAAAAGGCCGGGCCGCGCCAGCACCTCTTTTTTGATCCCGCGACTACGCGCGCGGCCATTGTCACCTGTGGCGGGCTATGTCCGGGCATCAATAATGTCATCCGTTCGGCTTTTTTTGAACTCCACTTCAACTATGGCGTGCGGCACATTTTGGGCATTCGCCACGGGTTTCGGGGACTGACCGACCGCGGCGAGCCGCCGATTGAGCTGACGACTGATCTGGTCGAAGACATTCACCGCGACGGCGGCTCGATTCTGTCCTCCTCTCGCGGGCGTCAAGACGTTGGCGAGATGGTTGATTTTCTGGTCCGCCGCGAGATTGACATTCTGATTTGTGTCGGCGGCGACGGCACGCAGCGCGGCACCCATGAAATAGCGAAGGAGGTGCTCCGCCGTCAGCTTCGCATTGCGGTGGTGGGGGTGCCCAAAACCATTGACAACGACATTCAATTTGTGGACATGACCTTTGGTTATTTCAGCGCGATTGAATCGGCGCGCTCGGTGTTGGATGGCGCGCACTGCGAATCCAAGGGGAGCCCCAACGGCATCGGGCTGGTCAAGGTCATGGGCCGAGATTCGGGCTTCATTGCCGCCGGGGCAGCAGCGGCCTCCCAGGAAGCCAATTTTGCGCTCATCCCCGAAATCCCGATACACCTTGATGGCCCCAAGGGATTCCTGGCCACGCTGCACCGCCGCATTCTCGACCGCCACCATGCCGTCATCATCGTAGCCGAAGGCGCCGGCCAGGATTTAATGGACGAACTTACGGACACCGATAAATCCGGCAACCGCAAAAAGGCCGACATCGGGCTTTTTCTGCGCGAGACAATTGTGGCCTATTTCCAGGAGCATGGCACGGAGGTGAATCTCAAGTATATCGATCCCTCGTATATTGTGCGTTCGGTTCCGGCAAATTCGCAGGATGCGCAGCTCTGCGATGGGTTTGCGCGGCACGCGGTTCATGCCGCTATGGCTGGCAAGACCGATCTGATCATCGGCCTGTGGCACATGGTCTATGTCCATGTGCCCATCGCCACCGCCACTGCCGGACGCAAACAAGTGGACCCCGAAAGCGAACTCTGGCGCTCCGTGATCTCGGCCACCGGTCAACCGGCCCTTTGGGCGTGACTGCGCGGGCCCCAACCGGTCGTTTGGGCGCGTAAACCGCTTTACCCGGCCGAGTGCACTGGTATAAAAGCTGCATTTTGGGCTCGCCAAACCCGTTTAGCTTTGTCAGGGTGCTTGGGATTTTCAACGGAATGGATAACTATGGTCGCTTTTGTCGTCACATTTGGTTTTTCGTACGCGCTCTACCTGGTGCTGACCGCGGGATCTGGCATCGCGCCCTGGTTTTGGTCGTCCCAGGAGCTACTTCTCGGGGCCATCGTCGCCGTGGTTGTCGGCCTGGCGGCCCGGACATTTTTTTCTTCGTCGCGCCCCCGCGCGGGGCTCGACCCGCGCCGCTGGGTCCGGGCCATCGCCTATGTCTGCGGCCCTTTTTTTCTGGAGCTGGCCCGGGCCAACCTGGATGTCGCCTACCGCATCATCACTGGCAGAATCCGCCCCGGTATCGTTCGAGTCCCGTCGGGCATGAGCACTGATTTAGGCGTGCTCTTCCTCGCCAACTCCATCACGCTCACGCCCGGCACCCTCACGGTTGGTATTGATGAGGACACCCACGATTTGTTTATCCACATGATTTACGTCCCCCCCGGCTTGGAAGACCGTGAGGCCATCGACGCCCGCGAGATTTTTGCGATGTTTGACTGCCCCCGCTGGATCAGGAGGATCACAGAATGAGCTGTTGGATACTCGCCGTCCTTGTCATGGTCAGCCTCATGCTGCTGGCGATGGTCCGGCTCTTTCTGGGGCCCACCTCCGCCGACCGCGTTGTTGCTCTGGATGCCATCAACACCCTTGTCGTTGCGTCGATGATCGTACTGGCGGTGGTCTTTCGCCAGATTCTCTTTGTGGATGTTGCGATTGTCTACGCCCTGTTGTCCTTCATTGGAACGCTCTTCATTGCCAAATACCTGGGAGGCAACCTATGATCCTGACCGTTCTGATTTGGGTCGCCCTGGCCATCGGCCTGAGTTTTAACACGCTCGGCATTGTGGGCATTCTGCGGTTTCCAGACATCTATACCCGTCTGCACGCCGACACCAAGTGCACCACCTTCGGCACCATTTTCACCTCTCTCGCGGTCGTGCTATATGCCTTGCGCGTCTATGTCCAAACCTCCGACGGCCAATATATTTCGCTTATTTTCCACACCCTTTTGGCCGTTGTCGTGCTGGCCTTCACCAATGCCACCAGCGCCCACGCCATTGCCCAGGCCGCCCACCGCCGCGGTCACAAACCGATGCCATCCGTCACCGACCGACTGGAGGAAATCCGGCCATGACCCCCTTTTTGCTGTTCCAAGCGCTGCTGCTTCTCGGGCTGATCATCACGGCCATCCTCGTGGTGGCCTTCAAGGATCTCCTGTTTTCCGCCATCGCCTTTGCCGCCTTCAGCCTCCTGCTCGCGCTGGAGTTCTATCTCTTGCAGGCTCCCGATGTGGCCATTGCCGAGGCCGGGATTGGTGCCGGCCTGACCACCGCGATTCTGATCATCGCCATTCGCGGCACCAAGCGCCTTGAGGAGAAGGAATAATGCGCCCAACCTTATTCATCGGGATCCTATTGATTTTATTTTCCGGCCTGATCCACATAGCGACGGACCTGTCGTTTGGCCAGCCGGCCACCACCGATCTCGACGACTATTTTCTGCGCCACGCCCAGGAACACACCGGGGCGAACAACGTGGTCACCAGCGTTGTGTTTGATTTTCGCGCCTTCGACACCCTCGGCGAGGCCACCGTCCTCTTCACCGCCGTTCTGGGCGTCGGGATACTGTTCCGCAAACTCCACCCTGGAGAAGAATATGAACATGACTAAAATCGTGCGGACCACGGCCGACGTTTTATATCCCTTCTGCCTAGTTTTTGGTCTCTATATTGTGGCCCACGGCCACCTTTCTCCCGGCGGTGGTTTCCAGGGCGGCTCGGTCATGGCCACCGGCGTGGCGCTGCTGATTGTTTCGCGCAGCTACACGGCCATCCTCCAGCGCATACGCAAGGAGGCTCTCAAGCTGTGCGAAGCCATCGGCCTGCTGATGTTTCTGGTGGCGGCGCTGAGCGGATTGTACATTGGCGGGTCCTTCCTGCACAACTGGCTGGCCGGGGCTGGGGGTCTCTTTGGTACGCCCGTCGCGTTTGGCCCAAATCCCGGCACCTTTAATACGGCCGGTGTGGTGCCGATTCTGAATCTCGCCGTTGGCCTGGAAGTGCTTGGCGGCCTCGCGGTCATCCTGCTGTATATGCTGTCCGGTCTCCGGGAGAATACGCCATGACCGCCTTCCTCCTCTCCCTTCCCTTTGTGGCCGTGCTTGCGCTGATCTTCATTGGTCTGGGCGCCATGCTCTTCAAACGCAACCTCATTAAGATCCTGATGGGGCTGTCGCTGTTCGAGTCTGCCGTCAACCTGCTGCTGGTCGCCATTGGCTACCGCCAGGATGGCGTGGCCCCCATCTTCACCCATGTGCCCCCCCACACCCACATGGTCCTGCCCACCGTGCAGGCCCTCACCCTGACCGCCATTGTCATCGGCGTGGCCACCCTGGCCATGATGCTCTCGTTTGCCATGATCATCTACCGCAAATATGGCACCGTCGATATCCGCAACATCAGAAAGCTCAACGGATGATGGCCACCCTCCTCCAACACCTACCGGCCCTACTGGTGGCCGTCCCCCTTTTCGCCGCCTTCACCCTGCCCCTCGTCGGACGCACCGGAGCCCCTGCGCGCACGGCGTGGGTTTTCCTTGGCGCGCTGCTGACGGCCGCCACCGGCCTCCTGCTGGCGTGGCAGGTCTTCGCCCACGGCCCCCTCCTCTACGTCTTTGGCGCCGCCGCCCCCCACGTCCCCACCCCCATGGACTCCGGCGGCATTCCCATCCGCATTATTTTCCAGATCGATGCGCTCGGGGCCCTGATGGTGGTCATCGCCTCGCTCTCCTCCCTGGCCATCATCCTCTATTCGCTTGCGTCGGACTCCCGCCACTCCGGCAAGGACAGCTTCTACTCGCTTCTGTTTCTGCTTGTTGCCGGTGTTCTGGGCATGGTCTCCACTGGCGACCTGTTCAATTTCTTTGTCTTTCTCGAGATTTCCTCGCTCTCGGGTGCCGCGCTCGTTGCCTATCGCGTCGACAAGGGTCAAGCGGTCGAAGCCGGTCTCAAGTACGCGCTACTCAGCACGGTAGGCGCGCTGG
The DNA here is from genome assembly GCA_028681135.1 of Kiritimatiellia bacterium. Taxonomy (GTDB): domain Bacteria; phylum Verrucomicrobiota; class Kiritimatiellia; order CAIQIC01; family Lenti-01; genus JAAZFE01. The sequence goes on from JAQUJC010000009.1 coordinate 56,178, forward strand.
CCTTCCTTGTGGCGGTCGGGCTACTTTTCGCGCAGTATAACGCCCTCAATATTGCCGTCGTGGCCTCCCGCCTCCAGTTTACCCCCCTCGACCAGATCGCGCTCGTGCTCCTGGCCATCCCCCTCGCCATGAAGTGCGGCGCCGTGCCCATGCATTTCTGGACCCCCGATGCCTATAGCACCGCCCCCTCCTCCATCACCGCCTTTTTGGTTGTCTCCAGCCAGGCCAGCCTCTACGGCCTCTTCCGCATTCTCTTTTCGCTTTACGGCCACCTGCTTGAGTTCAGTTGGCTCACGTTCGGCTGGTTCCTCATCATCCTCGGCGTGCTCTCGATGTTTATTGGTGTCACCATGGCCATTCCGCAGAAAGACGTGAAGCGCCTCATGGCCTATCACGCCGTCTCGCAAACCGGCTACATGCTACTGGGCGTCGGCGTCGGCCTGGCCGTCCTTGGCAACGCTGAGGCCCTGACCGCCTACGGCCGCACCGCCATGGCCGGCGGCCTCTTCCACATTCTCAACCACGCCATGTACAAGGGCCTGCTTTTCCTGACCGCCGGCGCCATCTTCTTCCGCACCGGCACCCGCAATCTGAACAAGCTTGGGGGCCTCGGCCACCACATGCCCTGGACCATGGTCTTCTTCATGATCGGCGCGCTGGCCATTGCCGGCATCCCGCCCTTCAACGGATTTGCCTCCAAATTCCTGATCTATGAATCGGTTTTTCGCTTCTCCCCCTTCCTTTCCATCATCGCCATGCTCGTCAGCATCCTGACCTTGGCATCGTTCGTGAAGGTGTTTCACGCCATGTTCATGGGGGCCGCACGCACCGAGTTTGCGCAGGTGCGCGAGGTGCCCATCCCCATGATTGCCGGCATGGCCATCCTAGCCGCCGTCGTCATCGTGACCGGTCTGATGCCGCGCCCCTTCATCGATCATATGATCCTGCCGGCCGTCAATGCCCTGGTCGACCGCGCCGACTATATCGCCGCCATTCTGGGAGGACACTAAGATGAATCTGCTCTGGCTGCTTTCCTCCGGTTCCGGCACATGGAATCCCCTGCTGTGGCTACTGGCGTTTATCGTGGCCCTGGCCGCCGCCTGGTTCATCCGCTCATTCGGCCGCAAAGACTTTCGCGAAGGCCTGCAGCAGGAACCGTTCATCTCGGGCAATGAAGAACCCGCGGACGGCGGCGGGCACATCCCCGCGTCCAATCTCTACTGGGGCTTTCTCGAATCCCTGAGCGGCTATTACAGCCGGCTCATCCCGCTGCACACGGGAATTCTCACTGATTATGTCGCCTGGTTCCTCGGCGTTATGGCCGTCATGCTGGTCATCGCCCTCATCGTCTAAAGTAAATGAAACAAACCTCTATGAAATTCAAGGTTCAACATTTGGAGCGGATTCCATTCCCTCCTTGGACATTGGATATTGGATATTGAATATTGGATATTGAGCTTTGAAAAAAATGAAACCCTCCCAAACCCTCGGCAAATCCCTATGGGCCTTTCTATTTAATTCCGGCTCCTGCAACGGCTGTGAAATTGAAATGGTCGCCACCGTCACCCCCCGCTACGATGTTGAGCGCTTCGGCATCAAGCTTGTCGGCTCCCCCCGCCATGCCGACCTCCTACTGATTAGCGGCCCTGTCACCCGCAACATGGCCCCCCGCCTCAAGCGTGTCTATGCGCAGATACCCGACCCCAAGATTGTCATCTGCTGCGGCGTCTGCGGCATCTCCGGCGGCGCCTTCTACGATTCGTATAACCTCATCGGGCCCGTCGATCAGATCATCCCCGTCGATATGTACGTCCCCGGCTGCCCGTCGCGTCCGGAAGCCATTATCGACGGCGTCGTCAAGGTCCTCGCCCGTCTCGAAGCCGCGGAGACAAGCGCATGAATCGTCTCACCCCCCCGCAAATTATTGATGAACTGAAAGCCGCCACGGGCGACGGACTTCTCGAGTCCCGTATCACCGAGTGGTCCGAAGGTCTCAAGGGCCTCACCAGCCACCATATTTGGGTTCACGTGTCCCGCGAGGCCCTTCGTCCCGCCATCCAACAGATCATCCGCATCCATGTTCCCCACCTCTCCGTCATTGCGTTTGGCGATACCGGCAGTCAGGTCGACCTCATCTATCACCTCTGCATCTATTGGGGCATTCCCAAGGAAGAAATCCTCATCAGCCTCACGGTCTCACTAGACAAAACCGACCTACGTATCCCCACCATTACTGATCTCATCCCCGGCGCCCTCACCAGCGAGCGCGAAAAACAGGAAATGCTCGGCATCGACATCGTCGATATCCCCGATGACCGCCGCCTCTTCCTCCCCGAAGACTTTCCCCCGGGCGTCTTTCCCTGGCGCAAGGATGAAACCGGCGTCCCCGACGGCATGGTCAAAAACCTCTGGGCCACCGGTCGCGATGGCGTCGCCACCTGCGCCATCCCCCCCGAACCACCCAAACCCGAGCCGCCTCCGGCTGCTGCCGGATCAACGCCTCCGGCACCATGATGTTCAATATTCAATATTCAACAAGAAATACTCAACACTCAATTTTTTTGATTTATGGCCTCTGAACGACAATACGATCTGGAAGAACGCCTGATCGATTACTCGGTCCGGATCATCCGCCTTTCCGAAGAGCTTCCGGATTCAAAGGCTGGGCGGCATATTTCAGCGCAACTTCTCCGCAGCGGCACCTCACCCGCCCCCAACTACAGCGAAGCTCAAAGTGCCGAATCCAGGGCCGATTTCATTCATAAAATCAAAATAGCACTGAAAGAGTTGAAGGAATCGCGTATTTGGCTCAAGGTGATTGCCAGAGCAGAAATGCTCAAATCTAGCAGTTCACTTGAATCCCTCTTGCAAGAAACCGAGGAACTGATCGCCATTCTGTTTACTTCCGCCCAAACCGCCCGCAAACAACAAAGAATGAATAGACCATTCCTTGAACATTGAGAATTTCTTGCTGAATATTGAATATTGAATTGTATTAATATGAAAACCATCAACGTCAAAAAGCCCGCTGGCTATACCACCTCCATTGGCCCCGCGCATCCCGCGCTCAAGGAACCCGTCATGTTTGCCCTGGGCCTGGAGGGCGAACGAATCGTCAAGTGCGATTTTGTCCCCGGCATGGCCCATCGCGGCATCGAATGGATGGGTATGCGCCGCAACTGCATCCAGGTCGTCTATCTTGCCGAACGCATTTGCGGCCTCTGCGGCATTACCCATGCGCTCTCCTTCTGCCGGGCCATCGAGCAGATTGCCCAACTCCAGGTCTCCAACCGGGCCCACTACATCCGCACCCTGGTCGGCGAAATCGAACGCATTCACTCTCATCTGCTCTGGGCAGGCGTCCAGGCCCATGAACTCGGCTTTGATTCTGCATTCTATTACTCCCTGCGCATCCGTGAAAACATTATGGACCTGTTGGAGTTTCTCACAGGCAACCGCGTTCACTACGCCATGATCCAGATTGGCGGCGTGCGGCGCGATATCGTTCCCGACCAGTTCGCCCGCATCGAGGCATCCCTCCGCTTCTATGAAGATGCCTTCGACCGCCTCAGCGCCATTTTCCTGGAGGACACCACCGTTCAGATGCGCTGCCGCGACTGCGGCGTTCTTACCCGCAAGCAAGCCCTCACGCTCTGCCCCGTCGGCCCCACCGCCCGCGCGTCTGGTATCCGCAAGGATGTCCGCGTCGACACCCCTTACGCCGCCTATGCCGACCTCGACATCGCCCCCGTCATGCCCGACCAATTCACCGGCGAAACCCGCGGCGATGTCTATGATCGCATCGTCGTGCGCCTGCTGGAAATCAAGCAATCCATCCGTATCATCCGCGACTGCCTGGCCCATATCCCCGATGGCGACTTGCTCGCGATTCCCAAGCCCGCCGTCCTGCTCGCCAAGCTCAAGGCGGCGGAAGGCGAAGCCGTCGGCCGCCATGAAGCCCCCCGCGGTGAAGTGATGCATTATGTCCGCCTCACCGCCGGCCAGGAAGAGCCCACGGCCTGGAAGGTCAAGGCCTCATCCTACAGCAACTATATGTCCTGGATTCCCATGATGGAAGGCGACCAAGTTGCCGATATCCCCGTCATCGCCGCCTCTATTGATCCGTGTATTTCCTGCACGGACCGCGTGGCGCTCGTCCGCGGCACCGACCGCCAAATCTGGACCAAAGACGACCTCCACCGCCTATCGGTCGAGAAAACTCGCCGCATCCAGGCCTCTATTTCCGCGGGAGGAAATGAATCATGAGTCTTTCGCTCCTTCTGCTGGTCATTGGCGGCACCCTCGCCATGACTCTCTTTGGCATCCTCGGTGGACTCGCCTTCTCCGGCATCGACCGTGTGCTTGCCGCCCGCATGCAGTCCCGCATCGGCCCCCCCCTCCGGCAGCCGTTTCTCGACATGCTCAAGCTGATGCTCAAGCAGAACATCGTCCCTGCCAATGCGATTCCGTGGCTGTTCAACGGCGCGCCCCTTATTGCCCTCGCCTCCGCCATCACCATTCTGCTGTATATCCCCATGTCGTCTCTGCAATGGTTTCCCCTGCTGGGACTCCACGGCGATCTGATCCTCATCATGTATCTGCTGATCCTCCCGGCCCTCGCCATGGTCGTCGGCGGCCTCTCCTCCGGCTCCCCCTACGCCACCATCGGGGCCCAGCGCGAAATGGTCACCATGATCGCCTATGAGCTGCCTTTCGCCGTCACCGTCATCACGTTCGCCTGGAAACTGGTCCAAGCCGATGTCGCCCATCCCTTCTCCCTCGCCACCCTTGCCGCCACGCCCATCTGGACGCTTGTCGGCCCCGTCGGCGGGGTGGGCCTGCTCTTGCTGCTGGTCGCCATGCTGCTGGTCGCCCCTGGCGAACTCGGCCGCATCCCCTTCGATGCCCCCGAAGCTGAAACCGAAATTGCGGGCGGTCTCCTCGTCGAATATTCCGGGCGCAATCTCGCCCTGTTTTATCTCTCGCTGGCAGTCAAGACGATCGTCGTCACCGCCCTCATCGTTGCCCTCTTCTTCCCGTGGAACCTCTCCGACTGGTTTGGCGCCGGCCACCCCCTCCTCGCTGGCGCGGCGGATGCCGTCTTCTTTCTGCTCAAGCTCGAACTCGTCATGTTTGTCGCCATCACCCTGGTCCGGATTTCCGTCGCCCGTTTCCGGATCAACCAGATCGTCGACATTTACTGGAAAAACGTGGGCGCCATATCTCTTCTTGGCCTGATCCTAGTCATGGCCGACGCCTATATTCTGTGAGGTAACCGCCATGCCCTTCCCAATGGTCCCCGACCTGCTCAGTCATCTCTTCCGCAAACCGAATACCAATCCCTTTCCCGCTGCCCACCTCCCCCCAACCGTCACCGGACTGCTGGAACAGGTCCGCCGCGGCGAAGCCACCCTCAATCCCCCCGTCCCCGCCCCCCCAAAACTGCGCGGCAAGATGACCTATAACCGCGAGACCTGCATTGGCTGCAAACTCTGCATCCGG
>JAQUJC010000103.1 GCA_028681135.1 Kiritimatiellia bacterium
ACAAGAATCATTGCTCCCAGCGCCGCGCTTTCGTTGCTTTTTGACCTTTTGGGGCAGGTTGAATGCCCTCAAGGAGCACGCTGCGGGTTCCGATCTCATTGGAAAATTAAAACGCCCGAACTTCTCGTCGCATGAAAAATAGCCCACATTCTGGTTCCGACGTTTTGTCGGTGGCGTCATAGCGTGGAAAACCTGGCCCCTGTGTTTCCTTTTGCGTTTGGCGTTTGCGATTTGTGCGCGTCTTTGGCTCTCGGTGGGTAAACTCGGATTTGACTTGGCCCACACTGTCGCGTCAGGCGGCGGGCGGCGGGGCGGCAGGGAGCGGGTCGAGTATCCAGCGTTTATTGAACCAGAACCATTGAGCGGGGTCGCGGCGGATTTCGGTGTCGAGAATGGTCATGATGGTTTGAGTGAGGTGGGCGATATCGTCGGTTTTGGAGCGGGCGGGATCGGGTTCGAAGGGGCCGTGGAGGTCGAGTTTGTGGTGGGTCCATCCGTGGCGTTTCATGACGGCGAGAAATACGGGGATACCGGCTTGCCGGGCGAATTGAGCGGTGCCGGGGTAAAGGTTGGCGGTGGTGCCGAAGAAGTGAATGGGAACGCCGGGCTGATTGGAGCGCAAGTCGGGCATGATGGCGAGAAATTTTCCGGCACGCAGGTTGGCGAGGACCTTGCGTAGGAGGTTGGGAGTGCCGCGTGCGAGCAGTTCGACGCCGGGGGAGTGGCGCAGGCGTTGCATGTAGGCATTGACCAGCGGGTTCTTTTGCTGGCCGGTGATGGTGAAGAGGTCAATGTGGCTGGCGGGGGCGACGAGCCCAGCGAGTTCCCAGTTGCCCATGTGCGGGCAGGCGAAGATGCCGCCGCGTCCGGGATGGGCCTGGACATAGGCGCGGAAGCGGTCGAGGGCGTCTTCCATATCGACGGGCTGAGGCAGTTGGCGCGGGCGCGCGCCGCCCATGTAGACGGTTTCTGCCAAATTGAAGGCCATATTGCGCAGGGAGTGCCAGGCGATGCGCTGGGCGTCGCGTTCGGTCACGGTGTCGCCGAGGACGGCGCGGATACGCCGGACGGCTTCGGTGCGCCGCCAGCGGCCGACGGAGAAGGCCAGGCGCGCGACGCCCCAGGCCAGTCCCAGCCCCAGGCGGTAGGGTAGGATGCCGACAAGTCCGCAGACGATGCGCAGGGGGAGATATTCGATGATGTGTTTGGGGCGGTATTTCATAGCGGCGACTCGGGGGCGGAGGGGGTTCGCAAGGGGACGCGTTTGGCGAGGAGGCGGTCGGTCCAGGCCGCGGGAACGAAGCGCACGAGGAATTCAACGAGATGGGCGGCGGGGGTGACGGGGTAGCGGCGGCGGGGATGGGCCGATTCCAGGGCGTGGCGAATTTTGCGGGCGACTTCTTCGGGCGGGCGGGTGAAGAAATCGGCGCGCTTGATCTGGCGACGGCGGCGCTCGATTTCGTGTTCGTAGGCGCTGCCAAAGCCGGATTGTTTGGAATCCACGGCCTGCGCAAGTTGTTCGGCGGCGTTGTGGCGGAAGCGTGAGAGAATGGCGCCGGGCTCGATCAGGGCCACCCAGATGCCGGTGCCCCACAGCTCGATGCGCAGGGCGTCGGAAAGGGCTTCGAGGGCATATTTGGATGCGCAATAGCTGCCGACCATGGGGACGGCGATGCGGCCAAAGACGGAGCTGACATTGACGATGCGTCCGTGGCCTTGGCGGCGGAAGGCGGGGAGCAGCGCGCGGGTCAGGTCGTGCAGGCCGAAGACATTGGCCTCGAACTGGGCGCGCAGGGCATCGCGGGGGATATCTTCGAGAGCGCCGGCCTGGCAGAAGCCGGCATTGTTGACCAGGGCACCGAGTTGGCCGTCCGACCGCTCCAGTGCTGCGCGGGCGGCTTGGGCGACGGAGGCGGGATCGGCGAGATCGAGGGCAATGGGATCGAAGCCGTCGGCGCGCAGGCTGTCGAGGTCTTCGGGTTTGCGTGCGGTGGGGAACACCCGCCAGCCGGCCTCCCGGAGCAGGTGAGCAGTGGCGGCACCGATGCCAGAAGAGCATCCAGTAATTAGCACCGTGTGGAATGAAGAGGGGATGCCCATCGGTCGCCATACTCCACTGGTGCCCCCCGGCGCGTCAAGAACAGGTTGATAGTATTGTTGGGAGAGGAGGGGGATATCAATATCCAATATTCAATATTCAATATCCAATTTCCAAGGGGATTTGTAGGCCGGGGTTATATCCCCGGCGGGGTCCGCGCCAGCCGTACAAGGCTGGCCTACAACGGGAGGGAGAAATATCAATATCCAATATTCAATATCCAATTTGCGGCGCATCTTCGGTAGCTCTGGCGGATCGGACAAATTGGTCCAATTTTTATTGAATCCGGTTATTTGGACTCGTTGGGCCGTGGCGGTATCGGTCAGGGGGAGAAGGCGCGGAAGACGTCGAGCCAGGCGTCGTGATCGACAAAGGGGGGGGTCAGGGTTTGAAGGGCCTCTGCGAGTTTTGGCGGGGGCGCGTCCAGGGTGATGGCCCCGCCGAGGGGGTCGGTCCCTTCTTCGATGCTGCGCCACAGCACCAGGGTGGCGTCGCTGTCACCGGCGGTGCCGAGATGATAGAGGGTTTCGACGATCAGTTCCGGGAGCAGGGTGGTGCCGACGGTCCGCGGGGCGCGCTGTAAATCGGGCGGCAGAGGGTCTGCGGGGCCGGAGAGGGTCCGGGTGGTTTTCCAGGTGCCGTTAGTCTGGCGTTTCCGACGAGTGAGTGTTCCGGTTTCGGCCGGGGCCAGTTGGTCGGGCAGCATGTCGCCGCGCCAGACAAAAATGACGTCGGGCCGCTGCCGTGATTCGTCGCCTAATTCCAGCGGCAGGATGACGCGCGGGGGGAGGGGGCGGGGGTTGGCGTGAAAGGATAGCCCGGCGTTCTCGGCGGCGCGCGCGATCAGGGCTTCGGCCGCGGTGAAGACGGTGGCATCGGCCAAGGTGGCGGGATCGAGGGGAGTCGGAAGGGGTCGTGCCGTGGCCGCGACAGTCAGCAGTAGCATGCTCAGTAGGATCGGCAGGTCCCGGCAGATCATGGCGACCCAAGTGAGCGCTGGCGGGCGAGGTGCAGGAATTCGTTGCGGGTGGCGACGGAGTCGTGGAAGCTACCGAGCATGGCCGAGGTCACCATGCGCGTCTGCTGTTTTTCAACGCCGCGCATCATCATGCACAGGTGTTGGGCTTCGATGATGACGCCGACGCCCTCGGGCTGGACGGTATCCATCAGGGCGCGGGCAATCTGGTTGGTCAGGCGTTCCTGGACCTGGAGGCGGCAGGCAAAAATATCGGTCAGGCGAGCCAGTTTGCTGACGCCGACAATTTTGCCACGCGGGATATAGCCGATGTGGCAGACGCCAAAAAAGGGCAGCAGGTGGTGTTCGCAAAGCGAATAGAATTCGATATCGCGGACAATGACCATGTGATTGGCCTCGATGTCGAAGACGGAAGAGTGCAGTAATTCGGCGGGGTCCTGCTGGTAGCCGCGGGTCATGTAGGCCCAGGCCTCGGCGGTTCGCGTGGGAGTCTTGCGCAGCCCTTCGCGATTGGGGTCTTCGCCCATTGTTTCCAGCCATTTGGTGATGAGGGATTGCATGGCTTAGAATTAAGCCACAAGCGCGGGGTGAGGGCAATTGCAAAACCGTTGTTTTGCGGGGAGAGGGGGGGGGCTCAATATTCAACATCCAACATTCGACATTCAATTTTCAAGTGGGGAGTCTCGTCTGTCATCCCGACTTGTCCACCGTAGCCTTGGCGAAGGCTGGAGCTTGTCGAAGGATCTCGGCGGTGTCCCGCAGACGGGCCGTTGGGGTGGGGCCGAGATGGTTCGACTGCGCTCACCATGATCGGAAGGGGGGGGCTCAATATTCAACATCCAACATTCGACATTCAATTTTCAAGTTAGCCTGAATAATTCATCAAGTTAAGCTAAAAAAAGAGTTGGCATTCTTATCCCATTCTTGCAGAATAGGATGTGTCTAAACAAAAGAAAGCCAACTCATGAATACACTTACCACATCCGACCTG
>JAQUJC010000067.1 GCA_028681135.1 Kiritimatiellia bacterium
TTCAGTTTGAGGGCGATATCTTGGTCAGACATTTGTTGCGGCCTTTCTTTGGCGGATGATTTTCAGACGTTTGGCGGCCTGCTCGAGGATGTCGGCGGGTTTGGGCAGGACGGTGTGATCGGGGGCGATGGGCTTGGTTTTTTTGACAAGCCAGAAGAGGACTTGGCCGGGCTGGCCGGGTGTTTTTGGTTTTTGGATGAGTGCGGCGCGGTCGAGGTTTTTGAAGACAACAAGGGAGAGGTCGGGGAATTCGCGCGGGAGGCGACCGTAGGAGGCGGCTGCGGCGGGGATGGCGAGGGCTTGGGCGTTGATTGGTTTGATGCCGTCCGGGGCTCCGGCGTAGCGCAGGCGCACTCCCTGGTGGGTGATTGAGAGGGTGATGTCGTCGGCGGTGGTGGTGAAGGTGACGGATTGGGCGGCGGCGCGCCAGAAGTGGGAGCGGCGGCCGCCTTCGGGGTAGCGGTGGGCGTGGGTGTTGTCGCGGGTGCGCAGGTGGCGTTGGAGTAGGCGGGCGAGGTCGGCGGCGATGGCTTTGGATTCGTCGGGGAGGATGGGGCCGGCGAGTTTTAGGAGGTCGGCGGCGGAAGATGGGGTGTTGTCTATGGTGATTGTTACTGGCATGGTTTGGGCTTTGGCTGGAGGGCTTAGGGCTTGATGGCTTGAGGGCTGGAGGGCTGGAGGGCGTGACGCGTCAAGCCCGTACGGGAGGGGGCAGGCGCGAGCGCCTGCCTTGAGCTAGGTTAATTGGGTGAGGGTGCCGTTTTCGAAGGTGGCGTTGGGGAATTGGGCGAGGATGGCCTGCATGAGGGTGGGCGAGGCTTCGGGGAGGGCGGCTGTGAGGGGACGTTCGGGGAGGGACATGGGTTCGGCGGTCTGATCGGGAGTGATGAGTCCGTATTCTTCACATAGTTCGCGTTCGACGTCTTCGACTTCGCGGCGGGAGCCCCAGGAGAAGGGCGGATAGGGGTTGCCGAAGGTGGAGAGGCGGGCCCAGCCGGGGTCGGATTTGAGGGCGACGTAGTCGGAACCGAAGGGGCCGGGGAGTCCGGCGGCTTTCCAGCGGCGGTTCCAGTAGATGTCGGGGCGGGGCTGGGCAGCGTAGGAGGGGAGAAGACGCTGGCCGGGGAAGGCGTCGAGGATGGCGGGATCGTTGGTTTGCAGGGCGTGGCCGTAGTTGCGGGCGAAGCTGACGGGCATTTCGAGCTGCAGGCGGATGCGCTGGGTTGAACGGAGGTCTTTGATGGTGTTGATGTCGGCGGGGTCTGGGGTGTATCCGAGCTGGTCGAGGTGGTCGCGCAGGAGTGAGCGGGCGCGCGCTTCGTTCATGTACTGGCCGGGGGCGCGGGGTGTGCCGTCGGGGTTTTGATCGGGGTCGAGGATCATGCGGGTGATGTTGTCCAGGACGGTGAGGTGCCGGGAGGATTCGACGCGGGCGGAGAAGTTGGCGCGGTTGCGGATGGAGGGGGCGAGCTCCTGGAGCTCGCGGGAGGTTAGGGAGTTGGGCAGCAGGGAGCGCACGTCGCGGTCGGCCAGGGCTTCGGCGAAGGTTACGGGGTCGAGGAGTATGGAGGGTGTCGGCATGGGTTGTTTAGATTCGGGGCGCAAGCGCCGCCGGTGAGCTAGGTTTGGAGGGCGGGCGGGGGCTTGATTCATCAGGGCTTGATTCATTAGGGCTTGATTCATCAAGCCCGTACAGAGGCTTATTTGAGGCGATGGAGAAGGCAACGGTGCGAGCGGTGGCGATGGTGGCTGGGGTGTGACGATTCCAGATGGTGGCGCCGAAGCAGCGGACTGCGGCGTAGATGGTGTTGCGCTTGAGCCAGTTGACGCCTAGGAGCTGCATGGCTTCTAGGAAGCGGCGGTCGCAGGTGGCGCGGGGGTGGAGTTCAGCGCAATACTCCGCATCGTGGAGTATTGCGGCGGAAAGGAGCGGGAGCTGCAGCGGGTGGCCAATGACACGCCAGGCGAAACGCGGGATGGAGGCACCGTCGGTGTAAAATTTGGGGATGATGATTGTGACGCTGCCGGAGATGGCGGGGCCGATGTAGGGCGCGGTTAGCTGCCATTGGCTGTCGGGGCGCGGGCTGACGGGTGGCGGGTCGGGGAAGGCGTGGATCTGAGGTTTCATCTATAAAGCCTTTCGGAGAGGATTACAAGAATGTAGATTGAGGGGAGAACGAATAGGTAGCCTAGAATGGTGTGCGCTGGATGGAAGGCGGATGGATAGAGGGTGCCGATTGTGATGATGGCGAGGACGCGCAGCTGGTTAAAAAAGATGGAGAGGACGGCGGCTGTGAATAGAAGGATGCAGGCGCGATGGGGCGGAGTGCGGTTGATGAATGCAAGAATCAAGGCAAGGGCTAAAAGTGCCTTTAAAGAGTTGATGCCGGAGCATGAGTCGAGCACGGCAAACCGGCCCGCCGGATCAAGCAGGCGGGCGGTTAGTGTAGTTAAGGTTGTGAGCGGGTTGGTCATGATTGGATTTACTTATGCTTTTTTAGGCCTTGTAAAAACTCGATGAGTTTATCGTAGATGTAATCATTAGGAGGATCATCTTCAAAAGACGGATCAAAGAATGCATCAAATATTACAGCTCTTAGTTGATCAATCAGCGTCTTGTGGTTTTCTTCATGGTTTGGCATTTTCTTTTTCCTTTCGGGCTGAGGGTGGCGGGCTTGCAGCAGCAAGCCCGTACACTAATAGAGGGGCGGTAGGTGGCCGAATGATTGTTGAACTTCGGTGATGACGGGGATTTGTTCAGGCGGCATGGCGGCGCGAATGAGGTGGCACCAGTGGTCATAGGTGGAGGCGCGGGGGGCTGTGGCGCGCATGACTTTTGAGAGGGTGCCGCCTGTGGCGTCGCCCCAGGAGAGCTGGCCGTCGGCGCAGCCTCCGATGTAGAGGAGTGAGCCGCGAAAGGTCTCGGCGTTGCGGTAGTAACAACTAATGACCGGCTCGCTTAATACACGAGATTGCACGGCGGCGGCGTAGTCGTGAGCGCGATACATGCTGCCGGAGTTGCAGGTGTCGAAGGCTAGGACGACGCGTACTCCCGGGGGGACTTGGCAGAGTAAGCGCCAGATGTCGTTGTCGACTAAGGGGCCGTCCGCAGCGCAGAAGTATTCATCTTTGCCGTCGTCTTCGGCTGGGTTGAGCTGTTGTCCTCCGTGTGATGATCCTTTTACGTAGAGGATGTCACCGGCTTTGAGGTTGGCGCAGGCGGCGTAGGTTGTATCGATTATATGCTGGCGCGTGGCCTGCTCGTTGAGGATGAGGCGGACATCGTTGTAGCCGATGGCTTTTAGGAGCTCGGCATCTTGGATTGCATCGACATCGGCACCGAGGCAGGTGCCGTAGACGCTGCCTTTGTAGATGCCGACGCAAATGGCGACGCGATAGACATCGTCATCGCGATACATTGCGGCGATCTGGGCGGCTGTGAGGGCTAGGTTACCGACGGCTGTGATCTGTTCAGGCGTTGGGTTGAATGACTTGCAGCCGGTGAGGGTTGCCATTGAGGCGGCTAGGATGAGTGAGATGATGGAGCGTTTCATTTTGTTTGTTCCTTTTTTTTGATTGGAAAGGCGAGATTGTATGTCTCGGTGCCTTGCCAGGTTGTTTTGGTTATGGTGTTGGTTGTGAGATTGATTTTGGTTGGTTGAAAGAGTGAGCGGGCGTAGCGGTAGGGTGTGCCGAGGGTTTTGAGGATTGAGCGCTCATGGGATGCTTCGGAGTCCGGGGACATTGCCATTGCGGATAACGGAGCGACTGAGACTCCCTGGAGCCATTCAACGGTGTTGCTGCCGATTTCGGCGGTCAGGGTGCGGCCTTTCCAGATGGTGTTACCGTCGTCAATCAGGAATATTCCGGCTATGGCCAGTCCGTATGAGCTGCCGACAGGGCCTCCGAAGCGGGCGGGGCCGTTCCACCGGCGCAGGCGATTGGTGAATGCGAGAGGCACGTGGCAGCGGAACCAGTAGCACTCTCGCACTCCGGAGGGGAGCGAAAGCGGATAGAGGTGAGGGTAGCTGTTGGTGAAGGCCTCGGAGTTGTATTCGGTGCCAAGAAGGTCGCGGTAGTTAAAGACCATTCCGGGTGCTTCGGTTGGCTCGGCGGAGAATTCGACATAGTGATCTTCGCAGAGGACGCCTGCGATATTGGTCGGCGTAACCCAGTGGACTTGCGCCATCTGGTTGATTGCGGCGGGCTCGCGGGTGTGATATGAATGGCCAAAGTCGATGTTCCAAACAGCGGCGTTGGTGCGCTCGATTGCAGTGAGGGCGGCTATGTTAGTTGCCGATGAGCTTATTGCGACAGCGGCTTCAGTGGATTCCCTTGCAAAAAAGGCACGGGAAAGGGCATCGGTGGCTGTATCGCCGGATGCTGTGAAACCTTGCGGGGTGCAAGTTCGGGTTGCGAGGTTGAACATAAGCATTTTCTGCACAGCCTGTTCAACCGTGGCAGGCGGCTTTGTGGCCGCGTAGACAGCGAGTACGACTAATCCGGCAAGTAATGCGGTGCGTGAAACTATTTTGTGAAACCGGTCCATAAGGCTACTCCGAAAAAGGCTCTGCGGCAATGCCGCCTTTAATTTCGATTTGCGTGCCGTTGTTGTCAACCAGGGTGCCTGTCCAGCCGACACGCCCGTTGACAGATATGAAGTTATAGAAGAGGAAGTAGAGGCCTGTGCCTCCGCCGCCATCATCCATGGAGAGGATGCGGAACATTGCTTTTGCGGGAGATGGCGCGGGCACGTCAAAGGAGTATATAAAGGGCGTGTCCGCGCCTGGCAGTGAAACTGTGGTGGGCCATGAGCAGGTTACGTTGGTTATGGCTGCCCAGCCGGTTGAGCTGCCGTTGGCTGTAAGGCTGGAGCGCCAGTCGACGGCGGGCGAAACGGTTTGCAGTTTGTCGAATGTCGCGATGAGGTGGATGTTTGTTATTGGATCGCCGTCGAGACGCATGGAGTATATCTTTATCAGCTGATTGGTGCCTGCGCTCTGCTGTGAGCCGATGCTGGTGATATAGGCGGTTGAAGAGACGATGTTTGAGGCGTCGATGAAGCGGATGGAGTCATAGGCCTGCTGGGCGATGTCCAGTGCCGCGCCTGATTGCTGCCAGGCGTTAACTGCTTGGGAGTAAAGCGGAGTTAGCTGCTGCTGCAGCTGCTGCAGGTGTGAGGGCAGCGCGATTGAGTTGGAGGGGTAGGCGCGTTCGTCGTCGACCATGACAATGGCGGCGCCTGGGGGCGGGTTGGCGAGCAGGATGGCACCAGGCGCAAGGATGATGGCCAGGGCGAGGGCCAGGGCGGAAGAGGGCGACAAGAATGTCGCGCTTACGGGGGCTAGATTGATTTTATTCATTGCGGAACTCCTGTGACTACGTATGTTTGGGCCTGCGTATTCCAGCGGAAGTAGTAGTTGGTTCCGCTGGATGTGTACAAAAGACAGTCTTGAAAAAGGGTGGTTTGGGCGCGGTTAATGATGTTGGTTGTGACGGTGACATCGTATATCGTTTCTCCGTGGAGCTGGAGGACCTCGGTTATGCTGTCGTAAGAGAGTGTGATGGGTTCGTCACCAGGGTAATAAAAACCATTATTGAGGGTCATCAGCAGGCCGTTGGCATCTTCGTAGTTTAAGCTCCAGGTGCCGCCTGGCATTCCAAGCCAGGCGTTGTTTGATTTGTAGATTAATGGTGGCTGATTGGTTAACGTGTGATAGATGTTGGTGACGGAGCTGCCGGTGTATGATTCGGTGTGGTCGTAGGTCCAGGTGTCGCCGGGTGTAAGGTTGTATTGATCTAAGATTTGCTGGGTGGCCCAGTCTAATGTGTATGCCTGGGTGACGGCGTTGGTTGTGGTTGTGATTACGTAGAAGATTCCGTCGGCGTCCATATAGTTGGTTGAGCTGCCCCATAGTTTGTCGGTGCGGTTGGTGGCTGCAAAGGTTTGAACGGCGGCTGTGTAGTTGCTGATGTTGTTCAGTTCGGTTCCGATGATTTGGTAGTGCGCGTCCCAGGCGGTGTTGATGTCGGCTGAGGTTGCCCAGGGTTGGTTGGTGACGTTGACGGTGTTGAAGTCCAGGTACTGGATCGGGAGGGGCAGGGTGTTGGGGGCGAAGCCGGGGGATGGCAGCAGGCGGATGGTGCCGTTGACGCGCCAGAGGGGGTTTGATGATCCGGCGGGCCAGATGCCGATCCAGTAGTGGTTGATGGATGCGCCGGTGTCCATGCAGGGTTTCCAGGAGAATTGAATTTCTCCGGAGGCGGGGCTGGTGATTGTGGCGGAGTTGGTCCACCAGAGGTTGGCGGTGGTGTTGGTGTACCAGAGGAACTGGGCGGTGGCTCCGGTTAGGTTCAGTGGTTTGTAGCCATCGCGCAGGTTGACGTAGGCGGTGATGTATTCGCCTTGTTTGTAGGTGCGCTGGACGGCGGTGTGGGTGCGGACATCGACGGACCAGGTGTCGGTGAGGGCGTGGGCGGTTAGGGCGGCGAAGAGGGCAATGGCCGCGAGCGACCAGGGCGACAAGAATGTCGCCCGTACGGGATTTAAAGGGGGTTTAAACATGGGTTATTCCTCGGGTGGTTCTGGGATGTTGGTGATGACGGGGACGGAGGTTTGAAAAAGGAAGTAGATGTCAAGGGAGATGCCGACGCGGGAGGTGATAAGTTTTTGGAGGACGGCGGTGGAGTATGTGGTGAGTTTGGCGTTGACGGTATCGGCCTCGGTTAGGGATACGCCTTTGCGGGGCAGGGCGGCGGAGAGGTTGCGGGCGAAGGTGCGGGCTTCCTGCTCGGAGGTGAAGCGGCGCTCGACCTGGAGTTCGAAGGTGTGGATGCCGCAGCCACGGTCGGCGGGGGTGGCGTGATCGGCGCCGATGGGGCGGATGGGGTCGACGGTCCACTCGGTTTCGGTGGTGTCGGTGTCGCCCAGGGGGCCGGTGAAGTAGCCGGGCTGGCCGGAGTAGGCGAGGCCGTGGCAGATGATGGTGTCGCCGGTGGGGTGCTTATATGTGATGGTGGTCATGTTTGGGTTAGGTGCTGAGGGCTGAGGGCTGAGGGCTTGACGCGTCAAGCCCGTACGGCTAGGCTTGGGGGTTGGGGGTCATGTCGACATCGGCGATGTAGGTTTGGCCGGCGATGGGGTAGGCTTTCCAGATGAGATCGTCGGCGCGGGGCTGGTTTTCGCCGTAGATGGCGGTGCGTTTGGCAAGGCGGGCACCGTAGAGGGAGGCGGTGAGGCCGGTGTAGTCTTCGGCAAGGGTTAGGGTGCCGAAGGGACTGGAGGCGCCTATGAGGCGGGAGGTGCCGGCAAGGGCGGCGGAGAAGATCTGGGCGTCGCTGATGTTGATGGGGCGGCAGGAGGCTTCGACGGCGACTTCGTCGACGCGGTAGTCGTAGCGGCCGACATCGGGGTTGTAGCGTTCGGTGAGTTTGTGGGCGGCGCGGAGTGTCCAGCCTTTGTCGTCGGTCATGATGGTGAGCGCGGGGGTGAGTGCCCAGGTTGCCAGGCAGGGCAGATGTATCCACTCGGTGGAAGCCGGGACGGCGGTGAAGGTTTCGGCGGCGGCGGCGGTGAAGAGTGCGCCAGCGGTGGCGCGGGAGGTTGATTTTTTGATGACGCCGATGATTTTGGCGGTGCCCTCGAAGCGGGCGTTGCCAGCGCCCCAGCGGATGGACGGGAACTGGGTGACGCGGGCGTTGGCGATGGTCATGAGTTTGCCGTCGAGGGTGTGGATGTAGAGGGGTGAGTCGGTGGACGGGAAGATGGAGGCTCCGACTTTGAGGGCGAAGATGCCTGAGAACATCCAGGCGAAGACTGCGGGGGAGAAGTTGCCGGCCGGGGTGAAGTCGATCTCGATCCACTCATCTTTGGCTGGATCGTCGATGGCGCCGAAACCGGCGACTTTCATCTCTTTTTCGGCGCGAGCGAGGCTGACGGTGACGTTGCCGGTGCACCAGATGTATTGCCAGCTGGATTTTTCGGCGGCTTTGTCAAAGAGGATGTGGGCGGGTCCCTCCAGGAGGGTGGTGCGGTCGATGGTTGGTTCGTAGGCCATGGTTTGGTTCCTTTAAGAGGGCGAATGTGATTCGCCCTTACATTATTCGGTGAGTAGTGATGCGGGCGGGGTGATTGCGTAGGCGGTTGAGAAGGTTAGTTCGGCGGTTTGGAGGTCGCCTTCTTCGCCGCCCATTATAAATGAGTCGAGTTTGCTGAGGCCGTTGGCGAGGCGCAGGCCGGAGAGGCAGAGCATAACTTGCTCGGCGACGGCTGTGGCGCTCATGTTGGTGCCGGTGGGGCCGCGATTGGTTTTGGGGGCTTCGGCGATGCGGACACCGTAGGTGATGGGGTCGAAGGTTACGGAGTGCAGCAGGGAGGAGTTGCGTTTGCCGCTTTCGAGGGTGATGACCATGGAGACGCCGATTGAGCGCAGGGAGGTGACAACATCGGACAGGACGGTTTTCTTGTCGGCATAGGTGATGGCACCGGCGCGGCGCTGGTTGGCGATGGGCGCAAGGGGGAGCCAGGCAGCGAGGATGCGGCAGACATGGATTTGGAAGGCGATGAGAGAGCCGTGTTCGGCTATGTCATCGTCGTAGGGCGCGGGCTGGGGAGGCGCGCCGGTTGTCCAGCATTTGTTTGGATCGATTGTCATGGTTATTGTAGGGCTGATGGGCTGAGGGCTTGACTGAGGGCTTGACGCGTCAAGCCCGTACTTTAGATGCCTGCCTGGTCGGCACGGGTTAGGCGGCGGGGTTTCTTGCGGAATGAGGGTTTAGGGTATGAGGGGGAGGGTGCCTGGGTGTCTTCGTGGTCGTCGGGGTCGGAGTATTGGAGGCGGCCATCGGAGATGCGTTCGGCGGTTTTGCGGGCGTCGCTGTAAAGGGTTTTGCGGCCATCGGAGACGTTGGAGCCGCCACGGCCGGCAAGGAAGTAGTAGACGGCGATGTGCATGGCCTCGGGTATGAGATCGTGCGGGAGGGTGGAGGCCACGCCCATGATGCCGGTGTAGCCGCTGCGCAGGGCGGTGCGGAAAAAGCCGACTGCGTTTTCGATGGCTTTGGCGGTGGGGTCTTTGCCGTCGGCAATGGAGGCTTCCTGCCAGGCTTGAAGTTCGTCTTCGAGGATGGCGTCGCGGAAGTCGTCGGTTGTCGGTGTTCTCCACATGGTTGGTCTCCTGATGAGATTCGGGGCACAAGTGCCCCTGCTGAGCTAGATTGCAAGTGCCCCTGCTGAGCTAGATTGCAAGTGCCCCTGCTGAGCTAGTTTGCAAGTGCCCCTGCTGAGCTAGGTTCCCCCGCCGCCATTTGGGATTGGCGGCGGGGCTGGGTTAATTGGCCACACGGCGTACGTAATCTACGATGCCGGTTGCGCTGCTGCTGAAATAGAACAGCAGGTAGTCGCGGGGCATCAGGTAGACGTTGGTTAAGGTTGTGGAACCTTTGCCGCCGGATGCTGTGATTGCGGCGAGGGTGTTGGTTACAGTCACGGTTCCAAGGGTGTAGACGTGCTTGATGTTCAGCACGGCATTGGACGGGGTGCAGTTCCAGAGGTGCACTTGTTCAAGGGTGCCGTTTTGGAAGTCGGCAACCGGAACGCGCTGGATGTCGGCTGAGGTGAAGCTCAGATAACTGCGGGTGGGTATCTGCTGCGCCTTGAGGGGCGGAGCGGTGATCAGCACGGTCAGGAGCATGAGCAGTGCGGCGAATATGTTCATTTTTGTTTTTTCCTTTCTGGTTTGTACCGGGGCGGGCGTATGGCCCGCTCCCGGGTGCGGTTTAGTTACGAGAGGGTGACGCGCCGGCAACAGGAGGTTGAGACAACTTTGATGTCTTCGGACCAGTCCACGGCGAGGATGTCGCTGCGGCAGTTATCGGCGCGGTAGGTGTAGACATCTTCGACGCTGGTGGCCCCGATGCTGAATGTCTTGGCGAAGCCGGGGTCATACTGCGTGGGGTTGTCGTTGCGCATGAACATGAAGATTTCGGCGCCGACAATATTGACGGCTGCCTTACCTTTGCCGAACTTGGTGGTATCTTTGCTTAGGATGCCCATTCTGATATCCATCTGGGGATTCAGGAGCATGCCGGCGAACTTATCCAGGTTAACGGTTTTGTTGCCGGTTGTGCCGCCATCGATGCGGCCGCGAACCAACGGATGGTTTTTGAGCACGCGCCAGGCACCGAGACCGATGATCATGGCGTTGGGCAACATGCCGCATTCGGTTGCGATGGCCTCGATGAGTTCATCAAGCTCGGCGATTGGGTCAACGGTGAGATCGCTGTAAACACCTTTATTGGCGGTTGCGCTGACCTGGGCTTTGATGAGGTTCATGACTTGGTCTTCGCGGGCGGTTGCCGAGCTGATGACAAGTGTGCGGGTTTTGGCCTCTTCGAGGTTTTGCTGGGCGTCGCCGGCTTTGTCGCGTTCAGCGTCGTCGATGGGGACTTCAAGCGCGTTTGGTTCGCAGTTGAAGGTTCCGTCGGTTGCTTCGAACTCAATCCGGGTGGCTGGTCCGCCGATTGCGCGGCGGGTGTTGTAGATTTGGAAGGCATTTTTGTCGTCGAACTTTTTATACATGCCTGATCCGACACCCACCGGTACACGCGGCGCGATGAAGTCTGCCAGTGCTGTGCTGACATCCTGTGAGACTCCGAAGGCATATGTCTTGAGGGTCTCTTTGTATTGTGCTGTTCCTCTGCGTCCCATGGTATGGGCTCCTTTCATAACGGGTTTAAACCCGCTTTAAACGTTAAGCAATGGTGACGGGTGTGCGAGGGGCGGCCTCGAACAGTTCGTCTGTAACTGCGGATTCCAGGGCGATGCCGCAGGCGAGGCCGGTTGCGGCGCAATCCCAGGTGCCGTCGGCTTTGAGCATGACGCGGCTGCCGGCGGTGATGTTGTCTCCGGCTTTGAGGCGGAGGGTTCCATCGTAGGCGCCCAGGAGGGCGATGTCGGTGTAGTCGTCTTTTTCGCCTCCATCAAGGATTACTCCGATGATATTGGCATCGGCAGCGGTGGCGACTGTCAGGGTGTCACCGCTCAGGGTTACGGCGTAACCCACTTTCTTTGTTTGATCGGCCGCGGCGATATAGCGGACGATTCCTCTTGTTTTAACTTCTCCCATGATATGGGTTCCTTTCTGTGCCAGCGGCACGGTTGAGGGGTTACGTTTCCGGCTATTCGTCGGCGAACAGGTCGGGATCGGCGGAGCGGCAGGCGGCCCAGGCTGCGGCGAAGCTGCAGGAGGGGTTGCCGGCGCGGTAGGTGCTGACCGCGCTTTGGCGCTTGGCGGCGATCTGGGCGCGGGGTTTGCCTGAGCCCGGCGCGTGGGCGGGGGTGGAGGCATCGCGGGCGTTGATGCGCGGTTTTTGGCCCGGCGCGGCGCGGTAGTAGCCAAAGGCTGCTTCGATGGCGTCGGGTGCCGCGATGTAGTTCGTTTTAAATTTGTCTACATCACTGATGCTGCCTTTGTTGGCGGCTATGAAGGCATCACAGCGGCGGGCGATGACTTCGGCCTGGGCCTCTTCGATCGCTGTTTCAGCGGCGGCCTGAGAGTCTATGAGGGCTTGCACTGCTACAATCGCCTCATCCTCTGTCGCGGTCTCGGCCAAGCCAAGAAGTGCTAGGAGTTTTGTCATGGTTGTTGTTCCTTTCGGGGTTTGAGTTTCCGCCGCACGTGCGGCGGCGAATGTTGAGAGGGTTTCAAATTGCGGTGTATTGGTCATGGCGATGCTGAGAATGGCGACAGGGCGGTAACGGTTGGTTCCGATGTGCTCCAGCTCCATGACCGGCGAACGCGATAGCAGGATTTTGTTATCCCATATCCGCTGTCCGTCCGGGGTGAATTCCCATAGCGTCCAGATGCCTTCCGCGCCGGTGCGGATGTCTGTGGCCCAGGCCATGGCATCGGATGTGTGATCGGCCATGAGGGAGAAGTGTTCGCGGTCAACCAGGAGGCCGCGAAAGTTGGGATCGGCTGCCCGGACTTTGAAGGCTGACATACATTTATCGATTGCCGCTTGGTCGACAACAATGACGCCGTCAACCGCTTTACCGTTTACAGTGATGTTCTTATCGGGATATTCACCTATCTCGGGCAAGGTTTGAAACCATGATCCGGTTCCGGTTGTGGAGCCTTTTGGTCTTGATCCAAGTAGAAAGCAGTTACAAAGCAGGGTTTTCATTTATTTGATCTCCTGGGTTACGCCCTGCAGGAAGGCGCTGGACATGATCTTGTTGTAGAGGTCGGCGGTGGCGGGGTCGGTCAGCAGTTGATCGGCGAGGGCGGGGAGCTGGTCGCGCAGCTTGGCGGCTTCGGTCTGCATGGTTGCCAGGTCGGGGGCTGAGAGGACTTTGTTGAGGGCTTCGGCCAGGGGGCGGTTGGCGATGGCCTGGGCGCTGGCGAGGGCATCGGCGGCGCTCTGCATGAAGGCGTCGGGTATCGGGGTGGGGTCGGCTTTGCGGGCGGTGATGCGGAATGGCGAGGGTGAGGGCAACATAGACGCTGCCCCCGCGGGGCGGGTGAAGCCTGTGATTATGTAGCCGGTTTCTTTCTGGACCTGGTCGGGATCAAGCTCGAAGCCGGCGTTGACCAGGGAGGTGACGTTGGTGACGACTTTATCGACGTTCTTCTCTTGGCGGGCGCGGAGGTTGTAGTATGCGAGGGCGGGGCGGCCGGGGAAGCGGGCGGCCAGGGCGGGGCGGTCGTACTGGCGGTGCATGGGCTTGGCTATGCCGCGGGCAACGCGGCGTATGATCTGCTCCCAGGCGGATGAGTGGGCGCCGCCGGCAAGGGTGCCGCTGCCGGCTTCGGTGAGCATGGTTAAAAGGCCGCCGGTGCCGGCAAGCACGAGCTGCTTTTGGAGCCATTCGAGGCGCGACTGAAAGGGCTGGGTGCCGCGGGCTTCGGAGAGGGTTTTGACATCGGAGCCGGCCGGAAGGGCGCCTGATGCCGCTTCGGAGGCATCGGCGGCCAGGTCGCGGTATTCGTCTTCTTTGCCGTCGGGAACTTTATCGGGCATGATGATGAAGACGCCGGGTATGCCGTAGATTTCGACGTAGCCGTCCCAGTCTTTTTCGGAGAGGGTGGAGCGGACGTATTTGATCAGGCCGATGCGGTTGACGGGGCGGGCGGCGGTGAGGATGATGTAGTCGTCGGGGGTGAGGCAGTTCTCGGCGGGCATGGAGTCGTATGAGCGTTGGTGGGCATCGGGGTTCCAGGCCCAGTTGGGGCGGGTGCCGTCGCGCAGCATGTTGTGCTGGGGGAGGGGTTCGAGGTGTTCGAGGCTCCAGTCGTCGGCCAGCCAGGGCTGGAGATGGGAGTAGCCGCGGAAGCGGGCCATGACGAGGTGTTCCATGGCGGCATCGAGGTTGTCGCACTGGGCGTATGACTGGCGCAGGAAGGCGGCTTGTTCGTCGGCCAGGATGGGGTCGAAGCCGGTGGAGTCGTCGTCGACTATGGCGATGTCCCATTCGCAGTCGGCAACACCGGCGAGGGTGCGTTCGATGATGACCATGAGGTCGGGATCGGTGGCTTCGATTCCGGTTTCGGCGGCGTAGAGCCACTGGAGGTCGGCCATGATGCCGCGCTGGGCGGCCTCCATGAGGGCGACGGCGTGGGGCATGGTGAGGTTGCGCAGGGGGTTGTGGGAGTCGCGCCAGCGGTTGATGAGTTCGAGATTTTTAAGCTGGTTTTTCATGATGCGTTCCTCCGGCGGCGTTCGGCGATTTCCTGACGGCGGGCGCGGCGGGCCTGGGAGCGGCGGTCTTTGCCGGGCACCGGGGGAAAGTTGACGATGTTGGGCTTGCAGCCGGCGCGAAGGGAGAGGCCGGCGGCCCAGAAGCGATCGGCGTGGCCGTTGGTTGTGCGTTCGCCGGCAAAGCGGACGTTGCCGGATGAGGTGTAGACTTTGCGGATGGAGCGGAAGTCGGCTTCGATCTTTGGATCGGGCGGGACTTTGAAGGTTTTATCTTCGAGGCCGGCTTTGATTGGATAGGCCATCTCTTCTTTGGTGGAGGTGGTGAAGTTGACGCCTTCGCAGCGGTGGCCGTATTTGTCTTCGCCGCGTTCGGCGAACTGGCGGCCGATACCGGTTTGGTCGATACAGGCGCGGCGCATGTTCGGGAGGGCCATGAGGTCGTAGAAAACTTTTTCCTGTGCGGCGAATTTGGCGTTCTGCATGGTGATGACGGAGCGGGTGAGGTGGATGCCGGCGTATTTCTCGATGGTCCAGAAGCAGGTGAGGTCGGTTGTGCGGCCGATGTCGATGCCAAGGTATAGATCGCCCTGGCACTGGGCGAGCTGGGAGAGGGTCAGGTTGGTTTCGGCGTAGCTGCCGATTGAGCCGTCGTAGATGTCGTAGGCGATGAAGGCAGCTGCGTCGTCGGCGGGCTGGCACATGTATTCCTGGAGGAAGGTTTCGAGGTCTGCGGCTTTATCTTTGACGAAGTCGAAGTATTGGGCTTCGTCCATGAGCTGGCGGGGATCGTCGAGCGGGAGGGCTTTCTGGAGTTTGTAGAGGAAGCCGCAGTCGAGGGCGTCTTTGAGGGTTACGCGGTAGACCTGCCAGCGTTTGGGGTTGCCCAGTTCGCGGGCTTCGATCAGCTGGCGGTTGAAGTAGTTGCCGGAGCCGCGGTGGGTTGAGAACTCCCAGAGGAAGCCGCCCCAGGTGATGCCGGGCTCCATGATGCCGTAGAGGGTGCGATTGTCTTTGTTGAGCGCGAATTCGTCGGAGACGCGGTTGCCGCGTTTGCCGGCTTGGGCATCGGGGTTTGATGATAAGCTATAGTATTTAGTTGAGTTGGCGAAGCTGAGGACGTGGGCGGAGTTGCCTTTGTCGTCGAGCACGAGCTGGCCAAGGTCTTTGGCTCCGGCGTTGAGAACGTGGGAGAAGCTTTTGCAGTCTTTGACGGCTAGTTTTGCCTGGAGGTCGTCGCGTGAGCTGCCCCAGGTGTCGGTTGTGTAGTCTTTGCGGGCGTGGCGGCGGGCGAGGCCGTAGGCGCTGGCCCATGTCCATCCAACCTGGCGGGATTTTTCGGCCAGGAGCATGATGTTGTTGTTATAGACCCATGACTCCTGATATCCGAGGAAGCGGGGTTCGCGTCCGTCGGGCAGGGGCTGAGGAAACACCTTGCAGAGGCCGCGGAACGTGGCGGGCACGTATGCGGGGCGGGTGGGGGTTCCTCGTTTATATGTGATGTCACATTTCATGGTTAGATCATGCCGATGGCGCGTTCGATCTCTTCGAGGCCTTCTTTGGTTAGGCCGCCGGAGGCGTTGAGGCGCTTGGCGGTTTCGGAGGCGGCTGAGAGGCGGCGCTGGGCGGCGTCGAATTTGGCGCGGTCGAGCTCGAGCTTGCGCTCTTTCATTTCGAGGGTTTCGCGTTTGAGCTGCAGCTCCTGGCCGCCGCGGGCATCGGAGTTGTAGTCCAGCACCAGGGTGCCCATGGTTTTAATTGATTCGGTGTTGCCCTCGGTGACGGCCTGCCAAAAGGCGGCGCGGATGGCGTTGGCGGCGCGGGTGTCGAGGCTGCGGGAGTCTAGGTCTTTATCAAACTGTTCGCTGGCTTTGATGGCGTTGCGGAAGTCGCGGCGGGTGTGCTTGCGGCTCTGGTTTTTCCACCAGCGGCGCAGGCCCGAGACTGAGGTTTCAAGGTTGAATTCGGCCTGGACGAATTCGACGCCCATGTGATACGGGGCGGCTTTGAGGAAAAGCCATAGGCGTTCTTCCTGGGTTTCGTCCAGTGCTTTGAGGGCTGCCAGCGGTGATGGTTTGTTGTGCATGGTTGGATTGTTAGATTCGGGGCACAAGTGCCCCTGCTGAGCTACAGGATTTTGCCGGATTCGGTGATTGCCCATTGGAGCTGGGCGGGGTTGAAGCGGTTGGCGATGCGCTGGATGTAGCCGCGGGTTTCGAGGTTGGCCACGTGACGCGCGACATCGGGAACCGCGGCGGGGCTGCGGGTGTATCCGTTGACGTAGGTTGTGAGGGCGCGCACCGATAGGGGCTTGCCGTCGCACTCCTGGAGGACGGTGATGATGGCCAGGGAGATGTCGGGGTCGATGGTGTTCATGTTAGCGCCTTCTTTTTTGGGTTTGTTTGAGGGTGAGCAGGAATGTAAGCTGGGTGTTGATGGCTTTCATTTCGCCTTCGAGGCCGGCCAGGGTTTCGGCAGTTGGGTTTAGGCGGTTGTAGAGTTTGTTAATTTGGTCGAGTATGAGGTTGCTGAGTTCGACTTGGTTTTTTTCGAGGATGTCGATGCGGCGATCCTGCTCCGGCTTGCAGCCGTTGATGCAGGTTTCGATGACGGCGATGCGCGCGGCCAGGGCGTTGGTTGCGGCGAGCGATTCGGAGGGTGAGGGCCGTCCGCGCAATGTGAACCAGGCTTTGGAGCAGGCGTTAAATAGCATGACGCTGAAGACCAGGCAGGCCAGCCATGCGGCGAATCCGATCGGGGCGGTGATTGGCATGGTTGAAAATTCCTTTGTGCGGGCGTTATTTTATAAAGGTGAAAAAAAGTGGTAATCCGGCACCCGGGAGAAGGCGAAACCCCGGGGCCGGAAAAAGCGGGTTTTTT
>JAQUJC010000010.1 GCA_028681135.1 Kiritimatiellia bacterium
TCTGGCAGGGGTCGGGCCCGGTCAAGGGCTTTGCCATCACCCTGAGCGCGGGCATCCTGGCGAGCATGTTCACGGCGATTGTCGTCACGCGCTTGGTCTTCGAAGCCCTGGAAGAACGCGGGCTGCTACGCAATCTGAAGATGACGCAGTGGGTCAAGGAAACCAACATCAACTTCATGGGCCGGCGCGGCTGGGCCGCCGCCGTCTCACTGATTCTGCTGGCGGGCTCGTTGGCCTATGGGGTGTATCGTGGGAAGGACAACTTCGGGGTGGACTTCACCGGCGGCCAGCAGTTGACACTGGAATTTGCGGATAAAGCCAGCGTGGAAGATTTGCGCGCAGCCCTGACAGAGGCGGGGCTGGCCAACCCGGCGATTCAATATCAGCGCAGTGGTGCGCGTGAGAACAAGGAAGAGGTGCTGGTGCTGAAGGTGGCCAGCCCCGTAGAGGGCGAAGCGACCTCAGAGGGCGCGACGGCTTTGGCCGTGCTCGCAGAGCAATTCGGCGACAATGCCTACCGGCTTTTGCAGGAGGATACTGTGGGACCACAGGTCGGCAAGGAACTCCAGAAGAGCGGGCTGATGGCCCTCGGCCTGTCGCTGGTGGGCATGATCATCTATATCACCATTCGCTTCGAATTCTCGTTTGCAATCGGCTCGGTGGTGGGATTGCTGCATAACGTGTTGATCACTGTTGGCATCTACGCCCTGCTGGGGCGCCAACTCACCATGACGAGCATCGCCGCCTTGCTGACCGTGCTGGGGTATTCCGTCAATGACACCATCGTGGTCTTTGACCGCATCCGCGAGACACGCAAACTGCGTGGCGGACGGTTGGACGCAGCCGTGGTCAACGAAAGTATCAACTCAACTTTGGGGCGCACGCTGTTGACCTCGCTCACGACACTGCTGAGCGTGGGCATGCTGATGGTGTTTGGCGGCGGGGCGATCTTCGACTTTGCGCTGGCCATTTTCATCGGTGTGATAGCGGGAACCTATGCCTCGGCGTTCATCGCTGCACCCGTGATGCTGGCGGTGCGGCCAAAGGCGACGTCCGCTGCGAGGAAATAGCCCGGTGCTGGTGCGGTCGAGAAAACGCTGGATCATGGCGGAGGCCGATCCGCAGGTGGCCGATGCGATTGGCCGGAACCATGGGTTTTCTCGGCCGATGTCGCAGGCGCTGGTGGCGCGCGGACTGGTGGACCAGGCCGAAATCGAAAAATTTCTGCACCCGCGCCTGGCAGACTTGACGGACCCCTTTGTCTTGCCTGGTATGGAAACGGCCGTGGACCTGATCCTGTCCCACATCGAGCAGGGCAGCTCCATCCTGGTATATGGCGATTATGACGTAGACGGGGTGACGGCGACCGCCCTGATGATTCAGGTGCTCAGTGGCCTGGGAGCTGTGGCGATTCCCTTCCTGCCCCATCGCATCGAAGACGGCTATGGGCTGGGGGTCGAGACCCTGCACCGGTGCGTCGAAAACTATCACCCCAATTTGATCATTACGGTGGACTGCGGGACCAGTTCCGTCGAAGCCGTCCGCGAGGCGGCCCGCTTGGGCATCGATGTGATCGTCACCGATCACCATGAGCCGGCCGCCGAAGGCATCGCTGAGGCCTGCGCCATCGTGAACCCCAAACTGGGCGGCTGCCCGGAAGATATCCGGATGCTGGCGGGCGTGGGGGTAGCCTTCAAGGTGTGCCACGGGCTGGTCAAGGCGGCCCGCCAGCGCCAAATGGAGGCGGCCGAGAAGGTGGACCTGAAGACCTATATGGAATTGGTCGCGATGGGCACGGTGGCCGATATTGTCCCCTTGCTGAAGGAAAACCGCATCCTGGTCTATCACGGGTTGTCGCTATTGAATCGCACCCAATCGGTGGGCCTGCGCACGCTGATCGAGGCCGCGGGCATTTGCGGCAATGTCGACACCTATCACATCGGCTTCATCATCGGGCCGCGCATCAATGCGGCAGGCCGCCTGGGCAATGCCGAGGCGGCGCTGGAACTGGTGCTGACAGAGCAGGAGCCCCGGGCCCGTATTTTGGCGCAGCAACTGGACGACGCCAGCCGCAAGCGGCAGGAAATCGAGGACAAGATCGTGCAGGAAGCGTGCAGCGATCTCGATCAGCGTTTCGATCCCGAACAAGATTTCGGGCTCGTGGTGGCGCATTCGCATTGGCACGCCGGCGTGATCGGGATTGTGGCGTCGCGGATTGCCAGCCGCTATAACCGGCCGGTCGTCGTGATCGGGATGGACGATGATGGGGTGGGGCGGGGGTCTTGCCGCAGTGTCCCCGGATTCGATTTGCTTCGTCACCTACAGCAGTGTTCGCCGATGCTTCGCCGCTACGGCGGACATGCCATGGCCGCCGGACTGGAGGTGGACCATTCCCGCATTGCAGAATTCTCCGCCTGCTTCAACACGGTCTGCGCCGCGACCCTGAGTCAGGTGGATCAACGGCGAAAATTGCAAGTGGACGCCTGGATTACTCCCGGGGACATTGGCGACTCCCTTTACCATGACCAAAACCGCCTGCGCCCCTTTGGGCATTCCAATCCTCTCCCGGTATGGGCGGTGTGCAATGTCACGCCGCTATTTGCCCCGCGCGTGATTGGCGGCAAACACCTGAAAATTATTTTCAACATGGCTGGGCGCCAGCGTGAAGCCATCGGATTCGGCATGGGGGATCGCCCTGTTCCGGAAGGACCGTTAGACATTGCCTTCAACCTGATCCTGAACCACTACAACGGCCAGGAATACCTCCAACTGCACCTGCAGGACTTTCGACCCACCCAACGCGACAGCTAACCCCCCCTGATTCGTTTCTCTTTCTGATAGCGGTTCTGGGCCGACGGTTAACAAACACTGCGGGAAAATATGATAGGGGTAAGGAGGGGGGTCGGGATGTCCCCCTGGCCCCCCTCATCCGTGCCCGGCGGTAGTCAACCCAGCGCGTCTAGGAGGCGGTGGATTCGACTGGGCTCAAGCGGATGGGCCCAGTAGCCGCCCTCTTTGACGTACGAGCCGACGATCAGGGCATCGGCCAGGGCGGCATAGTCGCGGATATTGTCGGCGGTGATGCCGGAGCCGACCATCACCGGCAGGCGGGTGGAGTCGCAGACCGCGCGGAGTTCAGTCAGGCTGGCGGCCTCACCAGTGGCGGCCCCAGTCAGAATGAGGCCGTCGGAAAGAAAGAATTCCGCCGCGTGGGCCGTCTGGACGATATCGACATCGGCGGTGATGGCGTGGGCAGAATGCTTTTTCTTGATATCGGTGAAGAGGGCGATATGGTCGGCGCCGATCGCTTTGCGGTGGCGCAGAAGATCGCCGGCGCAGGCATCGATATAGCCTTCGTCGGCCACATGACCAAAGACAAACCCCTCGGCGCGGATGAAGTCGGCGTCAGCGGCCAGGGCGGCGGCGAGGGCCTCGCGATTCGCGCCGGCGAGGATCTGGATACCGAGGGGCAGGGTGGGGTGGGCCTGTTTGACGGCGCGAGCCAGGACGCTCATGGCCGCCACGACTTCGGGGCCGGGCTGGCGCAGATAGGGGAGGTCGTGCATGTTTTCGATCATCAGGGCGTGGATGCCCGCCGCGCAATAGGTGTCGGCCTCGGCGAGAGCATGCTCGATCAGCGGGGCCATGCCGCCGGCGTGTTGCGGGGTGCCGGGGAGCGCACGAACGTGGATCATGCCAATGAGGGCGGTGGGCCCGTCACCAAACAATTGGGAAAAGCGAGGGGTCTTCATGCCGGCCTGCCGCAACAGGCTATTTGCTTTCAGCCCAACCGGTGTCGAGCGTCCCCTCCAAAATTTGACGCTGGATGTCGAGGACTTCTTTTTTGAGGCGCTCGGGGATCTGGTCTTCAAACATGTGATAGGGTGCAAGGCCCACGCCGTGGTTGGCCAGATTGCCAACATAGCGGGTGCCGCCCCAGAACTGGTTTTCAAGCGCGGCCATGACAACCTGACCGACGGCCCGGTCCATGCGCTTGAGACAGGAGGTCAGGATGATATCTTGCTCATTCAACAGAGTGTAGAATTGATCGGTATCCACGCCAATCGCCCACTTGCCATAGTCCTTGGCGGCGGCAATGGCCCCGTTGCCGGTGAGGGAGCCAACACCGAAGACGACATCGGCGCCCTCATTGAGAAATGTTTCGGCGAGTTGCTGGCCGCCCTTGAAGTTTTCAAAGGAGCCGACATGGCCGCCGAGGACCTGGACGTCCTTATCTTTCTGGGCGTTGTAATGAGCGACCCCACCGCGGAATCCAGCAATGAACTGGTTGACACTGTCCACATCCATGCCGCCCACCCAGGCGACCGCCGGTTGCGCGGGATCGTTGATGTCCGCCCAGGCCGCGGCGAGATAGCCCGCCGGGAATGCACATTCATCCACTTGGAAGGTCAAGGTCCAGACGTTATGGGGGGGATTCTCGTAGTTGGCGTCCACGCTGGAAAACAGGGTTCGCGGATAATCGGCGGCGACAGCCTCGATCGCGGACGCCATCCGGTACCCAATGCCAAAGATCAGCCGAAAGTCGCGCTCGGCATAGGAGGCCAGTTTTCGTTCAAAATTGCCATCCGGGAGGGTTTCGCCGAACTGGACAAAGATGGGGGCGCCGGCGACCAGCAGGGCTTCCAGACCTTCGCGGCAGTTTTGGTTGAACCCCTGGTCATAGAAGGGGCCGCCATCAGACAGCAGGGCCACGCGCAGGGGGGGGGGGGGGTCTGGCTGTACAGCACAGACACTGGACACGACGAGGGGGGCGAGAAGGAGGGCGGCCCAAATGGGGGCGAGGCGATAAATCATGGCAAAACTCCCGGGGTGGCTGGTTGCATCATGTCGCCAGTATAGGTGAGGGGACGGTGCGATGCACGCGATTTTTTAGCGGGCGCCAACGGGCGCAAGAGAGGGGAGAGCGCCGTCCCAGAAAAAATGCGAAATAAGAGGGTTGCCAAGGCGGCCAGAGACTGCTAGGGTGCGCGCTACTTGTGTGAAAAACGAGCAATAAAGGAACAAGACAATTCTATGCCGACGATTAATCAATTGCTAAAAAAGGGCCGTAAGTCGCTACATTCCTCGCGAAAGTCGCCTGCGCTGGACAAATGTCCTCAGCGTCGGGGTGTGTGTTTGCTGGTCAAAACAATGACGCCCAAGAAGCCGAACTCGGCGCTGCGCAAAGTGGCTCGTGTGCGCTTGACGAACGGTCAGGAAGTATCCGCGTACATTCCGGGGGAAGGCCATAATCTGCAGGAGCACAGCATGGTGCTGGTGCGTGGCGGGCGTGTGAAGGACTTGCCGGGTGTTCGCTACCACGTCGTCCGCGGGACGTTGGATTGCCTGGGTGTTGAGAACCGTCGGCGCGGGCGCTCGAAGTATGGCGCCAAGACGCCTAAGGCTGCAAAGTAAGGCAGGTGTGACCCATGAGAAGGCGTAAATCAGATCAGCATCAGTTCGCACCCGACGCGCGTTACCACAGCGACTTGGTGACCCACTTAGTGAACATCATCATGAGCCGTGGCAAAAAGTCGACGGCGCAGCGCACCGTTTATGGCGCGCTCGACCAGATCAAGGAACAGACGGACGGCCAAGACCCGATTGAGGTGTACCAGCAGGCGCTGGAGAACATCAAACCCAAGGTCGAGGTCAAGAGCCGCCGCGTGGGCGGGGCGACCTACCAGGTGCCCATTGAAGTGCCCTCCTCGCGCCAGACCAGTTTAGCGTTGCGTTGGATCGTAGATTACAGCCGCGGCCGCAAGGGCGCCAGTATGCAGCGGGCGCTGGCGTCCGAAATCCTGGATGCCTACAAGAATCAGGGCAATGCGGTCAAAAAACGCGACGAGACCCACAAGATGGCTGCTGCGAACAAAGCATTTGCGCATTATCGCTGGTAAAAAATAGCCCATTTTGGCTAACGCCCCGAAACTCCCCGTTTCGGGGCTTTTTGTTGCCCATCAGCGGATTGTGCAAAACAGCCAAAGTGCAGATAGATGCACAGGAATGCATAGAAAGGCAAAAATCCTTGCCAAAACCTTGCCGGGAATTTGGGCCGTCCCGGGGCATCCCAAGGCCGCCGGGGACCGACTGCTTGATTCGCCGGCGGGGGCCATCGGTGGGGGCGGGCAGGTTCAGGGCTGTCGTGAGCCCACAAGACGCTCTGGAAGGCCTTGTGGGCGGCCTTCGTTGTCAGGACTTCACATCCCCGCTGGTCAGACTTGGATGGCCCAAAGGCCGAAATAGGGCTGATGTGGGGCCTCCAGGGGCAGGGGATCCGAAAAACGCATGTCCGGCACGGGAATTGCCATCCCGGAAGGCTTGCGAAGGGGAAGGAACTTTGAAGGGCGAGGACTTCCACGGCATCTGCAACGCATGAAATATCGATTTATGAAAGTGACCCCTTTTCTCCCAATTGAAGGGGGCATGCAACCAGTCTGTGCAGGAATGTACGCGGAAGGCGGTCCAGGCATGGCTGGCGGACCAGCAGATGGGGATTTAGGGCGAAGTAGGAACGCGTAAACGAGCTCGTTCTTGGCCGTCGGTAAATCAGTCGAGAAGGGCCTCACCCTGAATCGGAGCGTCATCTGCCTGCAATCCGGGCATGGATAGGCGCCATTTGTCAGGACGAGTTCACAGTCTGATTTGCGGAACGGGCTTTCTGAATCTATTTTCCACGATCCCCGAAGCGAATCGCAAATACAGACAATATCAGCCCCCTTGGGCATGAGCGGATTTTGTCAGAAGCGGCCAAACCCGTTCAACTCAGGGCGGGTAGACACCCCCGATCAACTCCTCCACTCGGCTGATGGTCCTCACGATCTGATAGACATCGAGATGTTCCGCGCGGGTGCTGGAAGTAATAAAGTGCGCCAGATAGGTCTCGGCTTTGCGTTGTATCCCCTGGCGATTGCAAACCAGGTAGGCTACGGATTCCGCTTCCAGTTCCTTCTGAGCATGCTCCAGGCCTTGGCGCTTGGAGATGCGCAGTTTGGCGTCTTTGCCCAAATGCCCCAGAAACAGGTGCGCCAGTTCGTGCGCGAGAGTGGCGTATTGCAAGGTTGGAGCGTGATTGCGGTTCAGCGCCAGCCGGTAATGGGAATACTCCTTGGCGTCTTTGGCGCGTTTGACCAGCCGGATATAACCGCCCAAGCGGTCGCCCACGTCGTTTAGCAGTATCTCGATTCCCATTTTTTCCAGGCTGTACTGTAAGTGATCCATGTCTCTTTGCCTGACGTTGCCTTCCACGTGGAAGGAAAAGGCGTCCCGGGGCAGGGGATCGCCTTCGGTGTCCAAGACGTCATAGACCAGCGACACGGGGCCGAAGGGTTTGAGAATGATCAGCGGGCGGGCGCCCTCTTTGATCCGCCGCCCGAACTTGTCCCACCATCTACAGCGAGTGGCGGCAAAGCTCAGATATGGTTTCTGGACGTGCAGGAGCAAGGCGTTGAAGGGGGAAAAGGTCTTCATCCGGGCGATGAAATCCAGCAGGTCCTTGAAATCCGGGCCTTGCGTGTAGAGGCGCGCGCTTTCCAAGACACTGTCCAGGGCGGCGCGGGCAGATTCTTCTTCGTCCGGGTCAATCTTGGGAGGCGGAAGCAACTGGCCGGGAAACTGTTCGTCAATAGGTTCCTCCTCCCCGGACAACATAGCCGGGCGCGGGGCCGAAACGGGTGGCGGGATCAAGGTGGTTGTCATGGCGAATCCTCCCATTCCTGGACCTGGTTCGTGGGGCGTTTGCGGAAGATGTTGAGAATGTTCAGGGGGCTGAAACTCTGGTTCTCCGGCAGGGGGGAGGATCCTTTCGCCTTGCCCATTTCCTCCACGCTTTGCATGGCTCCCAACAGTTCGCTGCCGGCAACGGGCTTGGCGTCGCTGTAGTAGTCGAACCAGGGCAGGCCCTGCCGGTTGTATTCCGCGGCCGTGGGAGGGGTCGTCGGAGGCTTTTCCCCAGTGATCCGGTGCCAGTCCTGCGAGTTGGCGATATGGACAAAACACCGGCTTTTGCTTTCAAGGTCCCAGTCCTCCAGATCGTATTTGTCCTCCAGGATTTCCTGTTTCATCCGGCCGCCTGGTGCCAGCCCCATCCCTTGGCATTCTGTGACAAACATTGCGCGCGGCATGGCATGAACGCAGTAACGCGGGGCTTCCTGCATCCGAGGTTTGACGGGGAATTTGCTTTCAAACACGTTCCTTTTTATGGGAATCGCCATGATCTGGATTCCGCCGTGTTCGGCCTTGCCGGAAACCTGCTCCTCGGCGGTGTAGCCTTCGCCCAGGGGCATGGCCACGAACTGGCGGATGACCCCCTTGTCCACGCAGTAGCCGTCGATCCAGGGCTGGATGGGAACGACCACGTAGTCCTGCCGGGGGGATCGGTGAAGGCCGGGCTCCCAGGATTGGCCCGAGACGGCGTTGATTTTGCCTGTGGCGATCTTGAGCGCAAAGGGGTAGGTAACCTGTCGTTCTTCATCGGAATGGCCCCTGAAGTTGATCCAGAGGGCCTCGGACTGGTACATGGGCAGAATGACGCCGCCGTGCTCGCTCCAGGAGGCCGGCACGTGCTTGGCATAGTCATCCACATGGACCAGCGGAAAGTTACCCAGGCCGGGGGGGAGGGGGTAGTCCTTGCCGTCATCGGGAATCCGGAGGGTCCGCTGGAAGGTGATCTGCACCTTGGCCGACGGATGGATGTCCGGGAAAGAGAACGCCAATGCCTGTTCCTTCAGTTCGATCATGACGGGATTCTTTTCACCAATTGCCATCCCGCACTTCCCTCACGACCCGGAGGATCGCATGGTCGGGCAGGTCCTTGAGTTCACGAATCAAATCGGCAAAGAGCCGCGGGCGCTTCACAATGGCCTGCCGGAGATCGCTGGACACCTTGCCGGCCAGCGCCAGCAGGACATCGGGATCCTCGTTCAGTTCCTCCGCAATGCGCCGGATGGTGGCTTCCGAAGGGGGGGCGACCTGCTCCCGCTCGACCTTGCTGAGATACGAGGGCTGGATTCCAAGCCGGGTCCCTAGGCCCCGAACGGAATAGTGTCCCACGGTCTCCTGCAGAAGAGTGCGCTTAGTCCGGATGTACTGGCCGAAATTCATTCTCTGACAGAACGTGTACTACATGGTACACACTTTGTCAAGAACTGAGTTGCCGGATTCAGCGGGTGGTCGGCAACAGGGGAGGGCGGGTGCGGATCAGACTGCTTGAAAAGCAGTCGAAAGATTGGGCGGTGCCCCACGTAGAAAAGTAGGACCGTTTACGAGCATCCGGCTGTAAACGGACGAACGGCTGCTGGTACCGGCGTGAACTCAAAGCATACAGAACCGCAAGGTGGCGGTTGCAACGACCCTGAAGGTAGACAGGTGGCTGGCGGAGTAGCAGATGGGGATTTCAGGTGACGATAGGGCGTAAGGCACGAGAGTATCCGGTTTATGAACAACACTCGCAGAGACATAAAACTGATCGCTACCATGTTGGAACTGATTGAATCGCCTGAGATCCGCAGACGAATTGAGAAGGTTCTATTGGCTCAAGACGTTGATGCCCCGCCCGACCGGGTAATAACAGCTGCAGAGGCAGGCAAGATATTGGGCGTGACCGACCGCACCGTATTCACCTTTGCCAATCAAGGATTGCTGCGCAGAGTGAAGTATCCCGGACGAAGGCAGGGTGGAGGATTTAGATATGCAGATGTAACCACATTACTTGAGCGGAGCATGGAGGGAGATTGACAACATTGAGAGCATAGTGCCGGTATAAGATGAATATGCCTTTATCCACTACATGCGTATATCCTGCCTAGCTGTCATGACTCTTAATTCATCTAGTCCTACACCCCAAGAGTGGCCCATCGATGGCACGCTCGACCTGCACCTGTTCCAGCCAAAGGAAGTCGGCGACCTGGTGCCCACCTATCTGGATGAGTGCCGCAAGCTGGGCATCCTGCAGATCCGGATCATCCACGGCAAGGGGACGGGGCAGCTTAGGGAGCGAGTCCACGCCATTCTGCGTCGGTTGCCCGAAGTGGCCAGTTTCAGCCTGGCATCTGGAGCAATGGGAGGGTGGGGTGCGACAGTTGTGGAGCTGAAGGCTGAATAGTGTTCGTTTCCATTGACGGGGCAATGAGATGGGGGCTAAGATTTCCAGAGGTAGCGCACTGTATTTACGGAGATAATATGATTGAGTCGAATATTGGGAAAGTCCGTGAAGTCCTTCATACTGCTGACCGCTCGGCCTTAGCCACTTACCGTACCGAGGCCGAAGCAGATCGAAAGGCTTTCCTTGAACTCTTCCCCCGTGAACGATGGGCAGCCATGTCGATTACAGACTATGCCCTGGGCCAGGACGAGAATGAAGAAAACCTTTGCCGTTGGCTTGAATATAAGACCAGAAAATTAGGCGGAGTAAGCGGGTACTCAAGTAAGTATAGCATCTTCTACCACAAGCAAGACAAATCATGGCGGTTCCGAAAGTCGGAATATAGCGATGAGCATCAGGCTTGGGATGCGCTGCGATCAGGTTTCCTAGAGGCATTTAAAAAGGCCGATGCCGGTGAGTTTGAGGCGATTGACCAGATACCTGCATTAAACTACACGCCTATGGTTCGGGCTAAAGTAATGCAGATGTACTATCCGGAAGAAATACTCCCCATCTACTCGATCAATCACATCCGCCATTTTTTACGCCTGCTGGGACATGAGTCCGCCGAAGATAAATCCTATGATGTCATCCGGCTAAATCGGGTGCTGCTAAAAGCTCTTCGTGACCTGCCTGAAACCAAAGACTTGTCTAATCTGGAGATTATGCGTGCCCTCTATAATAAGATTAGCCCGCGAAAGGAAATCGATGATGATGACGTTGGTTTCGAGTTGACTCCAGATC
This sequence comes from Kiritimatiellia bacterium, assembly GCA_028681135.1. Taxonomy (GTDB): domain Bacteria; phylum Verrucomicrobiota; class Kiritimatiellia; order CAIQIC01; family Lenti-01; genus JAAZFE01. Next base: position 10,886 of record JAQUJC010000010.1, read on the forward strand.
AGCTTAATCGACTGCTGAATCGGCTACGAAAGGAGTTGCCGGATTTCGCTGACTTTGATGATCCGGGTGAAGCATTTCAAAAACACGAGACCCGCTACAAGCGTAAAGCGCTTGATAGGTATCAAAAGGAAATGGGTAATAAAAAAGCCCGCGAACTTGTTTCTAAAGGTGAGTCAGTAAAAGTTATCAAGCATTTTGGAAAGATAACTGGCAATCTGGTTCAGTTCTTCAGCTGGCGGCAGAGTTTCGGGGAAACTAACGATACTACCGCGCCCATATTGAGCGCCATTCTTGATGTTGCTGAAAAACCTTACTTGCGAGCATCCGATCTCAAGCCGGTGTTTGATGCCGCTGCCAGTCTGAACCGCAAGTTGGATTGGGATGCATTATCCACAAGCCTTTGGCTGATGCGCCCTGAGGATTACTTTCCGGTCAAAATCTCATACTATAGGAAACTGGCCAAAGAATTAGGTTGGGATATGCCCAAAGGCCGGGCTGGCGTCAACAATTTCGCACGCGTACACGCCTTTGGTCGAGTGTTTCGCGATGCACTGGCGCCACTCAAGCCGCAGGATTGGGTTGATGTCCAATCTTTCATTTGGGTGGTATGCCCAGAAACGTATAATAAAGACAAATCAGGCGATCCACCTGAAATCCAAACTCCCACGGGGGGCGATATGAAGACTACCGCTGTGAAACAACCGCTCAACTGTATTCTATATGGTCCTCCAGGAACCGGTAAAACCTACTCTACGTTCAGTGAAGCCGTTCGGATCATCGATGGTACCGTCCCCGACACGCCTGCGTCGATCAAGGCGCGGTTTGACGAGTTGATCGACCAGTCACGCATCGCGTTTGTTACTTTTCACCAGTCATTTTCATATGAAGACTTTGTGGAGGGCATTCGCCCGGAGATGTCCGACTCCCAAGGGGCATCAGTACCTCGCTATACGGTTCGCAATGGCTTGTTCAAAGATATGTGTGCCGCTGCCGCCGCTAAATCTAAAATTGCCCCGCTTAGTCACGTAAACCTGGATGGTATTCGCTTTTGGAAAATGTCTCTTGGCAATACGCTAGACCCCGAAGAAGCCGGCGTTTTTGATGACTGCATCCAACATAACCAAATCGCGCACGGATATGGACGGGACAAAGACTTCAGCACCTGCGCATCTAAGGACGCCATCGCAGAAATCCTGAAGAAGGAAGTTTGGCTGCCAAATGAACGCCCCGCGTACCATATTACCTCCATCGACATGCTAAAAAACCAGATGCGTGAAGGAGACTTGGTTGTTGTCAGCGACGGCAACCGGAAATTCCGGGCTATCGGCCGGGTTAGCGGACCTTACAGTTACAAGGCTGATGGGTACTACACGCAGACACGCCCGGTAGAATGGCTTCGGGTCTTTGAAGAGAGCCTGCCTAGCGAACGAATTTTGAAGGATCGCCAATTTTCCCAGCAGACCTTGTATAGTATTGATCCGGAGGCATTGCGGCGTGATGCCCTCCAAGACATTCTGGCAACTGGCGGAGAAACTGCGCAAGGGAACTTTGTCCTGATCATTGACGAAATCAACAGGGGAAACATTTCTAAAATATTTGGCGAGTTGATTACGCTGATCGAAGACGACAAGCGCCTGGGCTCGGAAAACGAGATCAAGGTAAAGCTGCCGTACTCCGGGTCCAGATTTGGCGTGCCGTCCAATTTGTACATTCTTGGCACTATGAACACTGCGGATAAGAGCATTGCCTTGGTGGATGTGGCCTTGCGCCGTCGATTCACATTCATCGAACTAATGCCAGACTACAGTATACTTCAACAGCCCTACGCGGATATCCTGCGTGAAATGAACAAGCGCATCTGCCTGCGCAAGGATCGTGACCACCAAATCGGCCACAGTTATCTCATGAAAGTTGTAGATGATGAGCAGTTCAATCAGGTATTTGCAGATAAGATTATTCCCTTGTTACAGGAGTATTTTGTAAATGACTGGGAAGGCATGCGATTTGTCCTCGGCGAATCTGAAGAAAACCAAGCCGGATTTATTCGCAAGCTGGAGGGAAGCGAAAGCAAACAAGCTCGGGTCAAATTTACATGGTATAGCGATATCGGGGATGTTGGGAGCCTAGACGCTGTAGAGGAATTGGTTTCCAACTACAACCTTTCGAACACCGAATAAGCATGTCAGGATCTCCGCCCATCCGTGTCTGTGAATGGTCGAGCGTTGATGTTTCGGATATAGCGAGGAGTAAGCGAATCGCTATTCAGGAGGCGGCCGAAACATGGGGGCAAGCCGTCGGCCTGGACGAAATGCCATTTCATTTCACCGGAGCTGAGGGGAATATCCTTTGTACACGCCAATATGTAGGCGTGATCGAGGTGGATGATATCAGCATCGAAATTCTGCCCAAACTTGATGCTGATTCCTTAAAACAAGACAGACCAGATGACCGTTCGGCCCGTCGTGTCATGGATAACCTACTTTGGCTTTTGTCTTCGAGTGGCTTCCTTGAGTTGACGGAGGCCGATAGAGCAAGTATGCAGCGCGATGAGGTTCGCTACCTTGATCTCTATGCCTACTTGTTTTCCAAAAACCTATTGCTTCAGCTGGAATCCGGCTTGCCGCATGCCTACGTCGCCCACGAAGAAGATCTGCATGCTGTTCGGGGTGCGATTAACTTCTCCGATCAAATCACCCGGAACTGGAACCGCCTGGACCAGATTTCGTGTAACTGGGATGAATTTACATCCGATACATCCTTAAACCGGGTCTTGAAATGCGCAGCTTACCAGTTACGTCGGCGCGTAGGAAACCTGGCAGCCAGGGATCTGCTGGATGAGTGCCTAGTCTATTTTGAGGATACCGCGTTGTTGGATCCTTCCTCCGCCCTTCGTACTGCTCATTCCATATTGTGGAACCGAGCCAATGACCGGTTTAGGCAGTGTTTTGATTTGGCCTTGATGTTGTTAGCCAGTGAAGGGTTTCAAATGGCCCATGCCGACCTAAACACGTTTGTATTTTTGCTGGATATGAACCAGGTGTTTGAGTCGTTTGTCGGCGCCGTCCTTAGTGCTACCTTTCATGTCCCAGTTAAAGAGCAGGGGAATATTGGCTACTTACTGACATGGCCCCGCAATAGCGTTAAGCAACTGCCAGATTTTCAATGGGAAGTAGGGGATTGCCACTGGATCGGGGATGCGAAGTATAAGCAGCTTGATGCAGGGGGTAGACAATACTGGGGCAGCGAGTCTGATGTTGTTCGTTCCGGGTCGGTATATCTCGGGCCAGCCGATATCAGGCAACTTACGGTATACGCGGAGCTTCAGCGGCGTAACACAGGTCATGATATACCTCCCCGTCTAGCTGTGCTTTATCCCGTAGTAGGCGAGGGGCGTACTGCTATCACCACGCGAACGGCATGGAACGGCTCAACGCTTGTTATTGTGCCGGTCAGAGTTGATCGTGAAGGGCCATTAGCATGGTGTACAGAACTTCAAGCTACTAGTGCCGTGGACCTGATCTCAGGTCCGCGCATCCAAATGTAGTGTATAGAGCGAAAATGTCGGATTAGTTTTGGATGCGATAGGGGGAAGGGGACGGCTATGAAACCGGAGAAATTCAAGACGGGCAGGCCGGGGTTCGGCTGCAAGGACGGCAAACTGTACCGGTTCGAGAAGAAAAGCGTCTTGGTCTTGGCCCCATGGCCGGAGCCGCAGGCATGGTTCAAAAGCAATCGCCGGGGGTGGCATTCCTCCCGGAAGCGGGCCGACAAGGTCTTTTCCGACACCCTGTTTTCCAAGGACTGGCTCAACCGGGAGGGCTACGGATTTATCGGTGAGTTTTGTTGGGAATTATGGGAGGGAGACCCCGGAAACCCACAACCGGGAGAGGTAGAACAGTATATACGGTGCCATGGAAAGAGTCACCAGTCGCCGGAGGACATCATCGAGCATCGTCGCAAAATTAGAGAGGGAAATGAGTGGTGCGAGAACAACAAGCGTGCCGTTCGCCATGTCCGTCAACTGCTGTCACCCTATTTCGACGCCATTCCGGACGAGGTTCGGGAAGACCTCTTCCGCTATAAGAATCGGCGCTGGCACCTGTTCTGTTTATTTGCGCGATGCCCCGGGGCGCTGGACCTGAGCCGGAGCAACCCCGCGCTCTGTTATGCGCTCGCGAGCCACTGGGTGTTCCACAAGCCGGCCACGAAGTGGCCGATGCGGTCAGCGCGAAGCCTCATTGTACAAAAACAGAAGAAGATCCTGGGTTGGCTGGGATTTCCGGGTACGGAGACTGCTCGGCGGATCATGGCCAAGATCGACCCCCTGGCGCTGAACATCAAGCGGTTGTGGGCATTCCGGCGGGCCCTAGAGGATATAGAATTGTCGAAATGGCTCTCGCATCTGGAGCGGATCAATGAAGAGGTGATGGATATGGTCGCATGGCGGGATCACCGACCCTACCTATCGGCCAAGCTTGTAAAAGAAGTCAGTCGCGAGAATGACTGGGTTAAACTCTCGGATGCAAAGAGGCTGTTTGACGATACCATGCGCATGGCACGCGAAATGCCGGTGGTGCAAAACCATCGGCCCATCCAATCGCTCCGGCAGTTGAAGACGTTTCACGATCTGTTGACGCAGGAACAACATCTTCGATGGTTGCATGGGCGACTTGCTCAGCAGAGGGATTTGCATGTGATATTTCCCAATCCGCCCTTTGCGGGCACTCCAACCATCCTCCCTGTCCGGGATTTAGATGGTTTGTTGGCAGAGGGGTTCAAAATGAGACATTGCGTGGCTATTTATGAGGGGAGTATAGCGGCGGGCAGTTGTTACATCTACCGCGTCATTAAGCCGGTTAGGGCGACCCTTCAAATTGTTCTGAACAGAGAGAGGCGTTGTTGGGAACGCGGGGAATTGATGGCATCGGGCAATCGACCGGTACCTGAGCCCTTGGCCTCACTTCTATTCAATGAGGTGTTTTCCAGCGGAAAATATGGTGCTGAAGAAGAGGTTAAGCTTATGGATGAAGATTGGACCCCGGAGGAGGTCGAGAAAGACCCGCAGTTGGTCCTGTTTGATCAGATTCGGATGTAATGGGAGACGGTGATCTGGACATGCATCGGGAACCAGCAGGCGGAAAGAAAGTCATAGTCTGGCGTTATGACTGTCCTGATTGCGGGGGGAAGAAGGCGATGGACATCGTGTGGTTATGACAATAGGGGTAGGGGTAGCCCGAATCCTGACACCGGTGTAAAAATCCAGTTCCCGATTTGCCCCACGCGGTTCGAATCTTCCCAATATCGGAAATTGAGCCCGGACTTCGCCGTCCCCGTCACCAGCGAAATATGTCTTCTGTCAGTAACAATAAATAACATATATGTTGCATAATGTTACAGATAGAGTACTATTGGCGGTATGAAATCAGACCAGAAAGCGCGTGTGGAGGAACTCCAACGGATGGTGGCCAAAACGGTGGCGCTGAATCCGGCGGGTCGGAATTTGCTTTTGATCGGAGGGTTTCGTCTCCGATTTCTCGACCAGAGCGTTCGGGCTTCCGATGATATCGACTATCACTGGAGCGGGAATCTGGCGGAAAAACAAAAGGAACTTCTGGAGCTCTTCGAGCGCAAACTGCTCCCGGAGGTTCGCCGGCGCCTGGGCTATGAATGCAACGCAAGTCTGCTGGCGGAACTGGGCGGCGACTCTCCTGCCGTCCAAAGCGTGGGCCTGGCCTTCTGGGAAAATGACGACGCCTTCAGCCGGATTGAAATCCCGGTCGAGATCACCCGCATCGTCTGCGCGGATCCCGTAGTCATTCGCACGGCCGATGGATCCATTTACCCGACGGTGTCCGATGCCGACATGGTCGAAAGCAAAGTCATCGCTCTGTTCAATCGCACCTATCTGCGGCACCGGGACATGGTGGATATTTTTCTGTTTGGCAAACGGCTGCTGCCGGATTCCTCCCGCCGGTTGGCGGCGAAGTGCAAGACATTGGGTATTTCCGAAACGGCCATCCGGGAGCGGATGGACGATTTCCGGAACCACAAGGACTACCATGTCCGAACGGTTCAGGAGGTGGTGGACACCCAACTGGATGCCGCGCCCGCCGCCCAGATCCGGGATGCCGGCGGGGGAAGGGTCGTCATGGATGAAGTGCTGCGCGTCCTGGATGCACTGTTTCCTGCAGGGGGCGGCGATGAGAGCCATTGACTGGCAAAGCAGGCTTCAACGGCAGCGGGAAGAATACCGCAAAGTGGTCTTCACCCGCGCGGAACTGGCCAACTTGGCTGGAGCCCAACCGGAATCCCTCAGCATCGCCCTGCAACGGCTGGTAAAGAAAGGCGTACTGATCCGCTATGCCTCCGCTCGCTATGGGCTGCCCGGGGCGGTTGCCCCGGAGGATCTGGTGCCCACCTTGGACTCCTCGGCCTATCTGACCGGGCTCTTTGCTCTGTACCGGCATCGAATGGTGACCCAGATGCCCACCGAGATCGTCTGTTTTTCTCGGCGTCGTCACAACCGCTCGCGGGTACGGCAAACGCCACTGGGGCGGATCGTGTTCATCTGCGTCGAATCCGCCGTATACGCTATGCCGCAGGAAGGCGCTCTGGCCGCTCCCGAACAGGCTTTGTGCGATTATGTCTTTCTGTGCCGCAAACGCGGAGTGGCGGCGGCGAGCCTGGTCACTTTCCGGAATCTGGATCGGCTGGATTCAAGCGTTCTGGACGCGACCTTGCCCCGTTATTCTGCCACCGTGCGCCAGGAAGTGGCCCGGATCCTTGGGCTCAAACAGGCACCTAAAGCTGAAGTTTCCATAACAAAAGGATCTGCCCCGAACCTTGCCAAATCCTTGCCAAAACCTTGCCGGAAATAGCCAAAATCCGAAAAATATGGGGGTTTTCAAGTATTTGGTCCTACCGCTGGTAAATTTCATCCCCTGGCGGTATGCACAAGGGCACCCTGAGCGGGTGCCCTTTTTTGTTGGTCATGGGTGGTGGGTTGGGGGGAATCTGGATCGGACGCATTCGTCGTTTTCTGCCTCCCTGCGGTGCATTCGGTCTGTTTGGTTGTTCGTGCTTACGGCGCGGCTTCGACGACGAAGGGTAAATCGGCCTGGGATTGGCATTGCACGGCGGTGCCGTCGCGCACAACGGCCGTCAATGTATGGCGGCCGGGCGCGATGGGTGTCAGGTCCAGGGGATACTCAATGTCGTAGCGGCGGGTGGCACCGAGATGGAAGAGGGCGCTCGCCCGGCCAATCCCGTCTTCCACAATCAGGCGATTTGTTCCAGCGGCACCACCGATATAGAGGGCCTTGCCGAAGCCCTGTTTGGTTGTGGCGGAGACTTCCAGCGGTTGGCCGTTGGTATCCATTGGCTGACGGGCGGTGATGTCCAGACGGTCGGCCTTGGCGCTGGCGGTGATCTGCCCCGCGCCATTGGCATTGACGGCCCAGGCCAGCCCGGCCACGGCCGCGAACAGGTTCTCGCCCGGCGCCACGGGATAGACAAAACGGTTCGTGCCCACCTGGGCGATCAACTCATTGCCCACCGGGGCGAAGGGGCGGGCGACCGGGACGAGATGGCGGCCATCCAGGTAGAGATCGAGAAATACCGGTGGCGCTCCGCGCTCATGTGCGGCCACAGATAGTTTCAAGACGACTTCGTCTGCAACCTTCGCATGGCGGGCCGGCGCATGGAATTCCACGGAGGGCGGGGCGGCGAAAGGAGCGGCCAAGGGATCGCCAACCCAGAGGCCCTGGTAGGGGTTGCGCACCGACATCGCCAGGGCTTCGCCCGCGGTGAAGCCCCGCGCGTACCAGAAGAATATAGTGGGGTCGGGAAATTTTTCGCGGAAGGCGCAGGGTTCGGAGACGGTGCCATAGCTGGCGGTGGCCCCGAGGCGCATCCAGTCCCAGACCGTGCTTTGATTCAGGCAGGGATCGGGGATCATGCCGGCACACGAGGTCAGGTGCTCAGCGATGGCACCGGGGGCGAACACCATCTCGACATATTGGGTGGGGAGATGCGCGCGTCCAGTCATGAAGCCGAGCACCGGCCGACTCGGAACGGGATCGGCGCCAGGCTTGACGGCGACCTCGTCCTGGCGGCCGAACACGGCAAACTGGCGGGCCACCGCCGAATACGTGCGGTGGCGGATGTTGCGGTCGGGATCGCCCGAACCATATAGGCAAAAGCGGCCCTCCGGGAAGGAGGCCTGCGATGCCACGGCGCGGTCCACCACTTGCTTGGCGGTTTTCAGCGTCTCGGCCGTCAAGAGAAACGGGATGGGGGTGTTGGTTTGATTCCACCCCATGCTAGAGGTATAGGCCACTTCCGATCCGAAGTATTGGTTGACAGAGTTTGATGCGACGTGACAGCGCGGAGCGTCGGGAGTCGGCGGCTTAAACCCATAATACAACGCACCGGTCAGGCCATTAAAATTGTCGACCCGCGAGGGAATGTCCATGCACAGGACCAGATAGTGAATCTGTCCCTCCAACTGTTGGTTGGCGATGTGCGCCATAATGGGTAGGCGAATTTCGCGCTCAAAAAAATGGCGTGTGATCGAGGAGGCGCGCGGATCGGTCTTAATGGTGCAGAGGTGCGAGGGTGGGATGCCATGCTGGGCGGCGTAATAGGCGCCGAGTGCACGCGAGTCGCGGCTGGCGCTGTTCACGACGACCAGCGTATTGAGGGGGCCGCCGCCAGCAGATGCCCGCACCACAGGCAGCAGCAGGGCCAGTGCCAGGATGCCGAGAAAGCGATTCATGTGTGCCTATGGTGGCGCAGCGGCTCCAAAAGTGCAAGACGGGAACCATTCGCCTGGATAATGCGGGTCAGTCGGCGAGACAAAAGCGCGCATTGCGCCAAGTGCCGCGGCGAGCATTGAGGGTGTCTCCGAAGAGTTCAAAGAGCCAGAAGGCCTCCGCGTTCACCTTCGAGAGGCTGCCAGCACAATAGATGGGGGTGGACGATTCCGGCAGAAAATAGGTGGAGGGACGATGGTTGTGGCCGTGTAGCAGCACGAGATTTTCACGTCCCGCCAACAACCGTAACAGCGCGCGGGCATTACGTAAGCCATGCAAGCGGCCGGCTTCATCGAACGGATAGTGCGTCATCAGGAAGATATGGCGGCGGGTGGCAATCTCCGGGCGATTGAGCAGTTGGCCCAAGGCGTCCAGCTCGCGGGCGGGGACGCGGCCGCTGGAGTTCCAAAAGTTGAAATTGGGGCGGGCGCTGTTAAAGGCGATAGCGACGACCTCCTCGCCCATCCAGCGCACGCGCGGATAGCCGGTGGGGGTGGCGGCCTCCGGCAGGTCGCTGTGAGCAGCGGGAAAGCTGAAATACTTGTGGTAGAGGGCCAGGGAGGCGCGGGTGTAGAGATCATGGTTGCCGGGAACAGTCAGGGCCCCCTGACGGGCGAGGGCAAGTGTTTCGGCCAGGCGGGGGGCGGCCACCGTGTATTCCCGTTGAAGGCCGAAGTTCAGCGTGTCACCCGTGTATAGAATGTAGTCTACCGGCTCGCGTCGGAGAAAGTCGTTTAACCCATTGAGCTTCTGGAGCGCGTCCGCATATTTGGAACCGCGACGCAGGGCGTAGTTGAGCGCCGCAAGCAGCCGTTTGGGATGGAGGATATCCGGAGGCCGATAGGCCCCGGGAGGCACCGGCAGATGTACATCGCTGAAATGAAGTATGCGTAAACTCATCACCTCCTATCGTGCGCTAACGCCCCGCAAGGCGTCAAGCGGCGCGATGACACCCCGATTCACTACGAAGTCGCGAAGGCCACGAAGTGGCGATTGGATGACGATCCGGCGGGGCGACCTCTTTGCCGTGGCGGCACCGCCGTGGTGCCCACGTTCTAAGCCCCTCCGCCCGCGACTACGGTGCAGAGATCAGCCGAAACCACGGGGTGGCAATTTTGCTGAAGCTACCGTCCGGTTGGCGTATCAAAAACAGGGCCTCAATGCCGGGGAAGGCGGCGTCCAGCAAGAGCAGGCCTTCGTCGGGGCCAAGGACAAGCAGGGCCGTGGCGAGAGCGTCGGCGCTGAGGCCGTCAGGGGCTCGCACTGAGACACTGGCGACGGCATGGCCCACGGGTGTGGCCGTGCGTGGGTCGATGATGTGCGAGCGGAGGATCCCCGCATCGTCGCGGTAAAAGTTGCGATAATCGCCGGAGGTGGCGAGGGCGTGTCCGTCGGTGAGCGCCACCACCCCCTGGAGGGTGCCGGAGTCGTCCGGACGCAGTACCCCGACGCGCCAGGGAACGCCGTCGGCGTTGTGCCCCTCGGCGAGGGTTTCGCCGCCGATCTCCACGACGAAGTCCGTGAACCCGCGCTTGCGCAGGAGCGCAGCGGTGCGGTCGACGGCGTAGCCTTTCGCGATGGCGCCCAGGTCCAGCCTGAGGCCGGGGGTGTCCTTGCTCAGCCGTCCGTCATCGCTGAGGGCGAGGCGCTGCCAGCCGACCGTTTCCCGGGCGGCGGCGATAGCAGCGGGAGAAGGGGCGGGCGGGAGGCCATCGGGGCCAAAGCCCCAGAGATCGACCAGGGCCCCCACGGTGGGGTCAAAGGCCCCGCCCGTGGCCGCGGCGATCACCAGCGAGCGGCGAACGACATGGGCAAAATCGGCAGAGATCGCCACCGGGTCGTGGGCAGTGGCGCGGTTGAAGCGCGAGATGTCGCTCTCCGGCCGCCAGGTGGACATCTGCTCGTTGAGGTTGTTCAGCAGGGCATCCACCGCGGCCTGCAGCTTGCTCAGATTCCGCTGGTTGAGGTCGGCATGGGCAAGGCGGATGGAGTACGTGGTGCCCATGGTGCGGCCGTGCAGGGCGGCATCGCGCGGGGCCGGGGCGCAGCCGGCGAGGGAGCCGAGAACGGCAATAGTGACGATCCAAGGGCAGACCCCCACGGCCTTGTGCCGTAGGTGAATGAGGCGTGGAACTTCCAGCGGGGCAGGGCAGACCTGATTCACCCACCCCTCAAGGGGGCGGGGGTCTAGGCTGCCAGGGCCTGAGGTTTTCCACAGTGTGGAAAACTTTTTTCCACACTGTGGAAAAAATCCGAAATAGTTTTCCATGCTGTGGAAAACGGCGATCATGAGTGGGAGGATAGGGCGTGGGGCGGGGTTGTGGATCAGGGCAGTTTGACGCCGGTGCGGAAGATGGCGAATGGGAAGTTGTTGGTGATGCGCAGGGTGACGGCTCCTCCGCCGGCCTGGCCGGATACGTCTAGACCGACGGCCTGCCAGGTGATGGGGCCGACGAGATTGGTGGCCCACCAGACGTCGTAGCGGCGGTCGGGGGAGGTGGGCACGGGGGAGTCGAATTCACAGACGCCGGCGCCGGCGAACACGGCGTTTCCAATACCTTCGGAGAGGACAGAGGCGGCGCTGGTGGGGAGGGTGCCGGCAATGTATTCCTGGAGGTTATTCATCCAATCGGCGTCGCCGTGGCCGGTGGCCGAGGCATTGGCGAAGCCGCCAAAGTACTGGATTTCCCACTCGTTGGGCATGCCATCGCCGTCGGTGTCGCCGCCGGTATGGGCCGTCAGCTTGAAGGTGTTGGTCGAGACGGTGGTGCGGATATTGCCGCGCTCATCCGCGGTTTCAAAAACGAACACATAGTTGGTGTGCATGTCCTGGAAGTCCACGGTGAAGGACACGTTTTCGTTGGCGGGGGTATTGGCTCGGTCGGTCGCGATGGTTTGCAGCCGGTACTGCGGGTAGGCGGCTGGCGCGATGGAAATGGTGTGGCTCAGGTCGGTGATATAGGTCTCGTTGTCCCAGAAATCTTCGTAGCGGAAGCGCAGGGAGAGGCCGCTGCCTTGGTCGTAGGTGACGGAGGTTGAGGGCGCCGAGCTGATGGGGCTGTCGGCGCGGAAGGGCGCGACATCATCGCCGCCGCTGCCATGCAGCAGGGCGAGATCCAGAAACTGCAGTTCGTCGGCGTTCAGGACGGCGGTGGTGGTGAGGGTGGCATGGGCGGACTGAAGCGCTGACCGGAGTTCCGCGAAGGTGGTGTCGCCATAATCAAGGAAGGGGTGGTCGACCGCGATATTGAAGCGCTTGTTCACGCCGCTGATGGTGACGGCTTCTCCGCTCGCGCCCAGTGCATCCATCATCGCAGGATCGCCATAGCGCGGTGTGCCATCGACAATGGTTAATAGCACATCGGCGGGGCGGGCATTGATCAGCGCCATATAGGGGGCACTGGTGTCGCCATCAATCACGCAGAACCCGGCATTGTAGCCCACGTTGATCTTGCCGTAGTGGTTGCCGAGTCCGGCGCAAAGCGCAGTGTTGAGATAAACCATTTCGGCCATTTCGCGGGCGGTGAAGACGTTGTCGAACAGAGACTGATTCAGGATCCAGGCATAGCCCAGTTCTTCGAGAATGTTGTAGCAGCCGCTGGCGGTCCAGTCGGGCGAGAGGCCGATAATGACCCCGGCTTCTTTCGCGGCTTTCACGTCGGCGGTGCCGCCGTAGAGCTTCATGTTGGACATCGGTGACCAGACTAGCTTGGCGTTTACGGCCGCCATCTCCGCGAAGTCGCTGGCGTTGAGCGCGGCGCCGTGGATGATGGTGGTGGTCTCGTCGAGCATTCCCCAGCCCTTCCAAAGAGCGAACTGGGCGCGTGCGTGCGCATCCACGCCTTCGCACAGGTGAATAATGAGGGCATTGAGCGCGCCGCCCTCCACTTTTTCGCTCAGGGTGGCGCGTTCGTTAGAACTGGTCTTCCAAGGGAAGATATCGGCCCAGACCCGGCCCGGGAATTCTTCGACATTGAACAGCATGATGTCGGGATGGGCATATTCAGGATTGTCATAGTTACCTTGAATGGCGATACAGCCGGCCATCAGTTCGAGGGCTTCGGCGTATTTGGAAATGGTCTGGCGGTTTCTGTCGTTGACGGCACCATGGTTCTGCACGGTGCTGCGCTTGCCTTTCCATGCGGAGTACTCGCTGGTCGCGGCCCACTCGTCACGGTGGCCGAAGGGGAAGTCGTTGAACATGAGGGTGGGGAACGAGTTCCAGGAGGGGTGATTATGGGCATCGATCAGGCCGGGGAAAATAATGCCTTCCGTGTCGAGGAGCGTGACGCCGCTGGGCTGCACATTTGTGACGGCCATGATGAGATCATCCTCGACATGCACATACCAGTTGGTTCGCGGACCGTCGGGGGTCATGACCATCCCGCGCAGGGCGTACTCATAGACCGGCCGCCCAATCAGATCCCAGTCGTTGCGGGGTTGGATGGAAATGGTGGAGCCGTCCACATAGACAATGCCCTGCACCGCATCCAGCGTGTCGCCCATGCCCCAGATGTAGCGGTAGGGAACGCGGGTGCCGACGCGGAAACTGGTGCCGTCGGTGACCTGCCAGAATTCACCGCCGATGTTGACATTGTTGACGGTGACATCCTCAACGCGGACATAGACGCCTTCATACGCTTCGGTGGAGAGCTGGCTGCTGGTGATGGTGGTGGCGGGCACCGAGAAGCCGCTGCCGAGGGTTTGATAGTCACTGACGGTATTGAGAATCGTCATGTTGCCGGATTCCGCCACCCAGGCTTCCAGCAGAACCTTGTCGCCGATTTCCGGGCGGTGGTTGACATCCGTGACATAGACGCCGCTCCAGGGGCCGCCATCCGGATCGGAGAGGGCGTAGCCATCCGGATCGGCATAGGTGGCAATTCCCGTGACCCGCACCTGCTTGCCGTTTTCTGGCGAGGTGCTGCTGGTGCCCTGAATGTCGGCGACCGTCAGCGAGGCGCCAATCGTCTGCCCGGAAAGGGTGATGGCATAGGCGGGGGTGGAGGGGTCATCGGTGTTAAGGGTGTAAATCGCGGAATGGTAGACACCGGTGTTCATCCCGGGCGTATAGACGATCGGGATATTGGTGCTGGCACCGGGGGCCAGCGTGGCAGGAATCGTGCCGACACTGAACCGTCCGGTGTCGCCGCTCGTGGCCGCAAAAGAACTGAGCGTCAAGGTATTCGAGGCCCCGGAGTTGGCAATGCTCAGCGTTTGGGTTTCCGATGTGCCGGGCACCAGGGGCCCGAAGGAAAGACTGTTGGCCGTTGACAGATTGGGGTCCTCGGGCGGGCCGCTCATAACGGTCACGCTGACGTCATCCAGATACCAGGTGTTGAAAGAGGAATTGAAGCGGAAGCGGACATCTTCGCTGGCGGACAGGTTGGGCGAGCTGTCCAGGGAATAGCTTTCGGTGCCGCCACCTGTGCTCACTGAAAAACTGCCCAGGGCCTGCCACGTTCCCCCCTCGACGTTATACTCCACGGTAGCGGTCTGCCCGTTTCCTCCGCCGCTGGCATCCACAAAGAACGACAAGTTCGTGGGAAAATCAATCTGCGGGGTCTGCAGGGTATCGCCTGACCCCAAGGCGCGGCAGTTGGGCGCGCTTTGAAGATGCGAGGCCAAGGTGTCGTTCTCCGTGCCGCCATCGATCCAGCCCGCCGGAACAGAGGTGCTCGCATCAAAATTCTCGAACAGGTCTGCCAAGGCGCACACGGGCAGGAGAAAACACCCCAACACAAGGAGAAAACGGCGAAGAAAAACAAAATGCGCGGCGGGAAAAGGGAGGGGATGTGTGTTCATATATACCTTGGGGGTTAAGGACAAATGTAACGATTTGATGAAGGGCATACAAGGCTGGCGCACCCTGCGGGGTTAACCGTTTCGACGGGGGGGGCAGCGGCCGGTCACACGCCAAGACGCGCGGACGCCAAGGGGTTCCGAAGGAGCAATCTGCCCAGCCGTGGCGGGGCTTCGTCCTGCCCGGAACCGGGGGCGAAACAGCCGGATTCAGCATAGAGCCACGCCTGTCCGCCCGCGGAAAGGGGCACAGAGGCCAGAGGGTAGCGGCCAGATGAAAAAGAAGCTACGGATGACGCGGATTTCGCGGATGGGATTTATGGGGTCGACCAACAACCAACAACCAAACGACCAACCATTTTTCACAAACCATCAACCACCAACCCGTCGCTCGCGGCGATGAACGCGGATGGAAAAAATGATCGGGGTAGTGTAGTCTGTTTGCTTTTGCTGGCCGGATTGGCACCAGGAAGGGTGTGCCGGTTGGTGAGACCATTACGGTTCATATGACCCCACCACAGGCCCATCCGAGACTCCTCCGCCGCTATCTGGCGCCGCATCGGCGCGAGATATTGTGGGGTATGGCGATCTCGTTGCTCACGGTGGGGTTCAATGTGGGCATCCCCTTTATTTCGCGGGTGGTGATTGACGGGTTGACGTCCGGCGAGTTGGGGCGTCGCGCGCTGCTGCTGTGGCTGCTGCTGTACGCGGGCGCGGCGGCCGTGGCGGGCCTGCTCTCCTACTGGATGCGGCGGGTGCCGCTGCGGATGGGCCATGCCATCGAGACAACCATTCGCGGGCATCTGTTCGACCACCTGACGCGCCTGGATCGGGGCTATTTTCAGACCCGGCACACGGGCGATCTGATGAACCGGCTGTCGTCGGATATCCAGTCGCTGGGTATGGGAATCGGGCAGACCGTGATGCAGAACAGCCGCATGGTGTTCGTCTTGATCCTGACCTTCGGGGTCATGTTTCATGTCAGCGTTCCGTTGGCGGCGAGTATGCTGGTGCTGGTGCCGCTGATGACGCTCAGTTTCACCTGGTTCGCACGCCGCATCAAACAGGGGCATCTGGCGGTGCAGGAACAGCTTTCCGAAATGGCCAGTTTCAACCAGGAGACCTTCAGCGGAATCCAGACGCTGAAATCGTTTGCAGTGGAGCCGCGCTGGCGGGGGCTTTTCCAGCAGCAAAACGCGGCCTTGATGGGGGCCAACCTGCGGATGGCCGTGGTCCAGCAAGGGGTGCGCCCGCTGGCCTCGGCGTGGTTTACGGTGAGTCTGGTGATTCTCCTCTTGCTGGGGGGGCGGCTCGTGATTCAGGGGCGGTTGACGCTGGGGGAATTGGTCCAGTTCAACCAGTATCTGATGTATATGCAATGGCCGCTGATGTCGCTGGGATGGAGTCTGAGCCTCATGCAGCGCTCCTGGGCCAGTTGGTGCCGCATCCGCGAGGTGCTGACCCATGAGCCGGCCATTACCGATCCGCCCGCCGAGCAAGCGGCCCCGGTGCCCCGAGACGGGGCCATCGTCTTTGACCGCGTCGGGCTAACGCTGGGCGACGCCACCCTGCTGGACGATATCTGCTTGACCATTCCCGCGGGATCGCGCGTCGGCATTACTGGGCCGACCGGCAGCGGCAAAACGGTGTTGGTATCGCTCCTGCCGCGCCTGTGGGATGTGACGACGGGTGCGGTCCGCATCGGCGGTCAGGATGTCCGGAGCCTGCCGCTGGCGGCCCTGCGGCGGCAGATCGGCATGGCCGAACAGGAACCCACGCTCTTCTCCGACACCCTGGCCAACAACATCGCCTTTGGTGCCAGTGCCCCGAGCCCGGAGTCCATCCTGTCCGTGGCTGATATCGCCCATTTGCATGCGGATGTGGAGCAACTGCCCGATCAGTATGACACGCTCATCGGCGAACGCGGGGTCTCGCTGTCCGGCGGCCAGCGCCAGCGCACCTCTATCAGCCGGGCTATTTCGCGCGAGCCGGCTATTTTGATTTTAGATGATGTGCTGGCCTCGGTGGATACGGAAACCGAAGCGGCGATCCTGCGCAAGTTGCAACCGGTATTCGCGGCCCGCACGACCCTGTTGGTGAGCCATCGGGTGAGCACGCTGGTCGAGATGGATCAGATCATCGTGCTGGAAGACGGACGCATCACCCAGCGCGGCACTCACGCTGAACTGGTCCAGCAGACCGGGTATTATCGCCGTTTGCACGAGATGCAACAATTGGCGGCGATGGAGGGAGTGTCGTGACGCCGTCCCGCCATCCTGTTGGAACTACCGAGTCGTTCCGTCTGCTGCGCCGCCTGCTGGTGTATACCCGCCCGCATCGGCTTATCATGGTGGTGATTCTGCTGCTGACCATCTTGGCCAGCCTGGGGATGTATTATCCGCCGATTCTGATTCGCAATGCCATCGACCGCTGGATTTCCCCCAGCACGCTGGCGCTGGACGTGCGGATGAACGGGCTGATCCAGACGGCGATTCTGTTCTTTGTCATCAGCGTAGCCAGTGCCCTGCTGCGCTATGCCCAGAGTCTGGTGACGGTGCGGATGGGACAGAAAATTGTGCGCGCGATCCGCCGCGACGTCTTCGACAAAGTCCTGGGCCTGCATCG
Source organism: Kiritimatiellia bacterium (assembly GCA_028681135.1). Lineage (GTDB taxonomy): Bacteria > Verrucomicrobiota > Kiritimatiellia > CAIQIC01 > Lenti-01 > JAAZFE01. The sequence goes on from JAQUJC010000010.1 coordinate 28,126, forward strand.
TCAGTATTTCGACACGACGCCCGTGGGTCGCCTGATTACGCGCGTGACCTCGGATGTCGATACCGTCCAGCGCTTTGTTTCGGAGGGCATCGTGGGTGCCGTGGCCGATGTATTTCAGATCATCGGGGTCTTTGGCTTCATGATCTACATCAGTCCCATCCTGTCTTTGACACTGCTGGCGATCCTGCCCTTTATGGTGCTGGCCTTCATATTCTCAAACAAGCGGGTGCGCAGTGCCAACCGGGAAATTCGGCGGGCGCAATCCGCGCTAAATACCAATGCCCAGGAAGCCATCACGGGCATGGCCACCATCCAGCTCTTTACGCGCGAGCAAACAGCCCGGCAGCGCTTTGCCAAGTTAAACCGGATCATGCGCGACGCCTGTTTTTATGAAGTCCGCTGGTTCAGTGTCTATTTTCCGGTGCTGGAATTGACCCAGGCCGTCTCGACCATCCTCGTGCTGGGGGTGGGGGGCGGGTGCATCATGTCCGGCTGGGGATCGGTCTCCCTGGGAGTCCTGGTGGCATTTTTGATGTATGTGCGGGACTTCTTCCGGCCCCTGGATGGCCTGTCCAACCGTGCCGGCATGTTGCAGCAGGCCCTGGCGGCCTGTGAACGCATCTTCGAGCTGCAAGACGAAGTGGCGCAGGTCCGCGATCCAGACACCCCGGTGGCCCGCACCGTCTTTCCCGGTAAAATCGAGTTCGATCACGTCCGCTTTGCCTATAGCGGCGATACCTGGGTCCTGCGCGATGTCTCCTTCCAGATTGAGCCCGGCGAAACCGTGGCGATTGTCGGCGCGACCGGCTCCGGGAAAACCACCATCATCAATCTGCTGCTGCGTTTTTACGACATTCAGTCGGGACAGATTCGGGTGGATGACATCGATGTGCGCGCTCTCGCCCGCCACGAGCTGCGCCGCCATATGGGCGTTGTGGTGCAGGAGCCCTTCCTGTTTTCGGTGTCGGTGGCCGACAATATCAGTCTGTTGGACCCCGCGATTTCACGCGAGAAAATCGAGCAATCGGCGCGCTACGTTAACGCCGACCACTTTATCCGTCACCTGCCCCGGGGGTATGACACGATTCTGAACGAGCGCGGCGGCGGTCTTTCAGCGGGTCAAAAACAACTGCTGGCCCTGGCGCGGGTCATGGCCCAGGATCGCGACTCTGTTTTGATTCTCGACGAGGCCACCGCCAATGTGGATAGCGAAACCGAAGAATGGATCCAGGATGCCATTGGGCGGGTCATGAAAACCCGCACAGGCATTATCATTGCCCACCGCTTGTCGACCATCCGACATGCGGACCGGATTCTGGTCCTGCATCAGGGCCGCCTGGTCGCCCAGGGCCGCCACGACGAACTGCTGCAGCAAGGCGGCTACTACCGCCGACTCTACGACTATCTAGTTCTGAGCAATGGATGAATCCACCGGTCTTGCCCGTCGCTACTGGCAGACAGCTTTTCTACCAACGGTCCTATTTTTCAGAGGTGTATTTCCCCTTGATTTTCTCTGCGTAGAAGCGGCCTTTGGATTTTGCATCCATGAAGGAGTCGTACACCTCGCTGGGCACATCCTGATAGGCGTAGATTTCCATGGTGCTCAGCATTTGGACAAACAATGTCTGGGAGGCGTCATCGTAGCCCAGCGCTTTGATAGCAGAGGAGTCTATCGGCTGAAGGTCCGCGGTGAGTGGCGACGTGCTGGCGCAGCCTGTCAGGATCAGGATGGCGATGAGCAGGGCAAAATATTTTGTCATGGGGGGATTCCTTTCTGTCCTATGGGACGCCTGAACTCTAGCTTGTCGTCAGGTGATAATCAAGGTCAGCCATGGGGTGCCCAAGACCGGGTGCGCTGATTCGACGGGGTCACATGTCCCCGACCAATATCCAATGCCCCCCCCATAGACCATACCCCTCAATCCGCCCCCCCTTAGTTGAAGACGACGGTGCGGTTTTTGTACGTCAGGATGCGGTGAGTCAGATGGGCATAGATGGCGCGGGAGAGGACAATCTTTTCAAGATCGCGGCCCAGGCGGATCAGGTCTTCAACGCCTTGGCGGTGGGAGACGCGGATGACATCCTGCTCGATGATCGGGCCTTCATCGAGGGCGGCCGTGACATAGTGGGCCGTGGCTCCGATGATTTTGACGCCGCGATCATAGGCGGCATGGTACGGCCTGGCACCAGCAAACGCGGGCAGAAACGAGTGATGGATGTTGAGGATGCGACACGGGAAGGCTGTCACAAACTCGGGGCTGAGAATCTGCATGTAGCGCGCAAGCACGATGAAGTCGATGTGGGCGGTTCGTAATAGCTGGAGCTGCTGCTGCTCGGCTTCGGCCTTGCCATTGGGGGGCATGGGGATGTGATGAAAGGGGATGCCGTGGCGTTCGACAAGAGAGGCGTGGTCGGCATGATTGGACAGGACGCAGGCGATATCCGCGGGCCATTCGCCGCATTCGGTACGCGCGAGAATGTCGTATAGGCAGTGACCCTGGCGGGACACCATGACCGCCATGCGCGGACGGGTGGCAGACTGGTGCAGGCGCCACTCCATTTGGTGGGAGTCGGCGATGCTGGCGAAGGCCGTGTTGAAATGGTCCAAGGGCAAGGCAAACCCCTGCATATCCCATTCCATGCGGGCAAAGAACACACCATCGACGGTATCCACATACTGGTCCAGGGCAATAATGTTGCCGTTGTGTCCGGTGATGAAGGCGGACAGGGCGGCGACAATCCCGTGCTGATCGGGACAGCTAACCAGGAGAATGGCAGTAGCACTGGGGGGGGGCATAAAGGGGTTAGTCGTATTCTGGAAATACGGGGGGCGTCCGCGCCGACAGGTCGGGGGCCTGGTCTTGGGCCTGTTCGCGGGCGACGAACGTGGCGATCAGGGGGCGGTGGTCGGTGGCGGTGAGCAAAGCGGCCGACCGCAGAATGCCGGTTTTGGCGAGCACAACTTCGTTGAGCAGGCCGCGGTTGACCAACACATAGTCTTGGCGCAGATGGGTGTCGGTATCGGTACGATAGGTCCAAGCATCGCCAGCCTCATCGACGGGCCGCAGGTCGAACAGCACGGGCTTGTCCTGATACGTGAGGATGTCGCGCAGGACGCGCGAGCCGGGGTCATCGTTGAACGTACCGAGCACGAGTAAATTGATGTTCGGGTGTTCATCAAGGGCCGCGCGAATGTGATTGCCCAGCAGACGGGCTTCGTTTCGGCGCATTTCGGCTTGGCCATATTCGTGGAAGCGTTTGGATTTGAGGTGGGCGCTCAGCAGCCGAATCTGATAGTCCGGGTTGGGCTCGAGGGTGATGTCGATGAAGCCGCGCAGCACCGGGAATTGGCTGGGGCCAATGGTGTAGCGGTCGTCCGTGTGCGGTTGGCGGGCAACGATGGGAAAGCGGGACAGAACACCGAGCTGGATATCCTGGTCCTCACACGGGAGATAGTCGTCGTAGCGATACTCCAATCCGACCGCCCGCAAGCGGTACTGGAATTCGGCCCAGGCGGCAGGGGGGCCCATTCCCTGGACGGCCAGGATGTCCGGTGCCGCATGACGAATGGTTTCAACGAGCGCGTCCGCTTCGGGGCGGGGGACCGGCTGAAGGCTGTCGCTGGCCGTCGGAGGGGCTTCTAGCCGGTAGTGGTTCAGATTGAACGTCATGACCGAAAACTCCCCTGCGTCCGGGCGGGGGAGGGCGGCCGATGGTGGGGGGCGGGGGACGTTGCCGGGAGAAGTGGCGAAGCGGGAACATCCCGCGGAGCCCAGGCTGACCGCAGTGAGCAGGGTCATGCACGAAAGGGCAACGGTTGCACGAAGCGTGGTCATGCAGTCGACTCGGATTTTTTCTTGTAGGCATTTTCGATGCGATCGGAGATGTCGCGATACTTGATGTCCACGCCATAGATTTCCTTGAAAAAGCCAAGGGCGTCGTCGTCACGGCCCATTTTTTCAGCGAGCACGCCCATCTGGTAGACGACGTCCTTCTTCGTTTCGTCCATGAGGGTGAGTTCGGCAGCCGCCTTCTGCAATTGTTCAAAGGCAATGTCGTATTGGTCTTTCGCGGTGAAGCACAGGGCGAGATAATAGAGGGCGCGCGTCCGGCGCTGGGGATTGCGCTGGGCGAGTTGGAATTCCTCGATGGCCTCGTTGTATTGCTGGCGCAGGTAAAATTGATACCCGAGTTCATAGCGGAACTGGAGGTCGTTCGGGTAGCGTTTGACCATCTCCTGTGCTTCTTGGTAGAGGAAATCTGTCTTCTCTTTTTCGATTTTCTGGATGTCTTCCTCATTGCCGGCTTCCTTGGCCGCGGCAATGGCGGCGTCAAATTTGTGGACCTTGATTTGCGAGGCCGTGCGTTCGAGTTGTGGATCGGATCGACCGGCGGCCTTGGTGGCTTCGTTGAGCGCCTCAAGGGCTTCGTCATAACGCTCGGCGCGGACATAGAGATCGGCCAGCGCGCGGCGGAAATTCATATTTTGGGGTTCGCGCTCAATGTCTTGGAGGCGTGCCGTGATCAGGGTATCGACATCGGTGGCCCCCTTGACCGATTTGGCCTGCTGCTCGAGAAGAATAGCTTCCTTCTTGTTTTTGAGTTTGGAGCGGAAGTCGGTCTTGGTGTCGTCCCAGCCACCGATTTTCATGGTATCGAGCGCGGCGGCATCCTTGAGGTTTTTGATGGCGAGCTGGTCATCGGGGAGCAACTCGGCCACGGCGGCATAACAGTCCTTGGCGCCGCCGGGCTGGTTGGTGGCAATGTAGAGCCGGGCGAGCAAGCGCAGGAATTCGACATTCTTGAGGAAGTAGGGCCGGGTGATTTCCAGGGTTTGAATCGCGACTTGCGGCATGTCGGCGGCCTCGGCCGCCTGGGCAAAGAATTTCAGGAAGGGCAAGTTCAGGGGATCAATTTCCAGTAGCTTTTCGGCGGCTTCCAGGGCGGCCTGGGGGTTTTTCTTGAGCTTACCCTGGGCGCTCATCAAGGCAAACATACCCTTCAGGGAGGCCATCTGGTGGGTCATGGCATTGGGTTTTTTGGCCATCATGGCTTTCACCTGCGCAATACGCAGGTTTTTGCGGGCCAGCAGAAAATTGGGCTCCACCACCATGACCTGCTTGAGCATGTCCAACGCATAACTGGCATTGCCGCGTTCCAGGGCCGCCATGGCCTTTTCGTACAAATCGCGGGTTTTACGGGGGATTTGATCCAAGGTGACTTCTTCCATAGCGCACTCCTCAAACAACAAAATAGCAAATCAATGACACTGCCCAAAGAATAGGCTCGTAAGAGGGGAGCGTCAAACCTGAAAATGCCGCAGGGAAAAAGCGTTATGGCGTCAGAAAGGTCCCGAGGAGTTTAAGCCCCTTCTCGACGTGTCGGCGGTCGGAGGGGGATAAGTCGTCCAAAAGGGTCCCGGCCGACTCGGAAGACTCGCCATCGAGGACCTGCGTGAGCATGGCATTCAGGTCAGGCCGCACCCGTGGCTGACGCAGCGATCCGCGCACACGGAGAGGGATCATCAGCCCGCCGTCTGCGTAGGGCAGCACATCCGAACGGTCCTTGCCGCCGGTCAGCCGGGCGGTTTCCTCCGGGGACACCAGGACCTTGGCGGCAAGATCGAGACGGTCGTCGAAAGGGTGTAGGGTGCCAGTGAATTCCGTGCGATAGTGGGGCATGGCCAGGCAGGTATTCGTTAGCGTCGCCGTGCCGTTACGCAGGGCAAGGGTGACGGTGGCGGCAGGGTAGTGCGAGGTCGTGGTGGTGGCGGCCGCTTGCTTGGGTTGCTCGACCTTCATTTTCAGGCGCGGCACAACCTGCAGCAGAATCGGATGGTCAAGCTGCCGCCAGACGTGGTCCATCAGCGAACTGTCGGGGCCGACGCTTTGCAGGTTGTCAATGCGGGCTTGGGCGTCGGCCATCAGCGTTCGGATGGCAGGCTCCGCAACGCCCTGGCCGCTTGCGCTCGCGTCCAGGTGGAGCGTGCCCGAGATTCCGGTGAACGCATCAAAACCGTTGGCCGCCAATGCCGGACCGATTTCCAGCCGATCCGCCGTCAGATATTCTAGTTGGTAAGTCAACGGACAGGCCAGGAGTTGAGCATTGCCGCGCGCCTCGATCACCCCGCTGTAGGCCGCACACTTTGCAGCAGGAATGTCCAGCGTGCCATCGTGCAGTGTGGCCGAGATGCTACCGTGTTCAAAGCGGTTCTGCCCATAGGCGATAGAGGGGAAAGCGAGTGTGGCCTGAGCCTGTGCATGCTTGAGCGCGAGAGCCACTGTGGGAAAGGGTACCAGCGCAATCGTGCCCGGTGGTGGCGTACACGATGATGTTGAAAGGCGCATAGACGCCGGCAATTCTGCGCCACCGAGCAGATGGGCCGCGACCGTCGGCGGCAGCGAGACGTTGCCCGTCAGCGTGAGGTCACCTGCAACGGGATAGGCCTCTGTGGCATCTGCTGTCTGGGCTTTCAACTGGATGTCCAGGGTATCGGCAATGGCACCGTGGATATTCAGTTCGGCTCTCAGGCGCTGGAAGGGCAGGGTCGCTGACGGCAGCAATGCCCGCACGTCGGCGAAGTCACGGATGTCGAGTTCCGCCGTAAGGGTGGCCGGCCACGAGCCAGGCTGGTCGGCATAGTCGGCGATGGCAGGGCCGGCCAACGTGAATTGGAATCCCGAGGCATTTCCAATGGCGGCGCGGCCTTCCATTCGCAGCGGCCGATCCGGCGCATAATCGCGCAGGGTGAAATTCAGGTCCGACAGTGTGAAGCAGTCGCCGCCGGACGCCGCATCCCGGCGAATGAATTCGACGCGCGCATCGGTGATGTCCACCCAGCGGATGGCGAGAGGTGAGGCGGGAGGGGGAGGGGGCTCTGCCGGTGATGTCGCCGTCGGCTGATCGGGACCGCTAGGGGCGGTGACAGATTGAGCGGAAGCATCCGGTTCTCGTGGCGGGGAGCGGAGCAAGTCCGATACGTTATAGGTGCCATCTTCCTTTTTTACGATGCGCACCGTCGGCTGATCGACCTGCAGGCTCGTAATTTCTTTGTTGCGGAAGTCCACAGTGGCGGAAAAAGTCCGAATGGATGCAAATTCCTCCCGGCCGTCCTTTTCCTTGAGGGCGGCATCCCGTACGATAAGGGTAAATGGGAACAGGCGGTAGTCGATCCGGCTGTACTCGGCCGGTCGGTCAGTTGTCCGTTCGATGAAGCTCGTTGCCGCCGTCTTGAAGGCGGGGGTGTTCAGCAGGTGCCGCAGCGTGAAATGAGCGGTGGCCAACAGAAAAAGGACCGTGCCGATGAGCCAAAGCAAGAACCAACAAAACTGTTTCATGCCTTGTTATAGGCCATCCGATGGCGGTGGCCCAAGCAGAATGTTGGCCCCCAGCCCTGCTTTCTCAGTGCTGCTCGCTGGTTGGGGCGTTTAAGCGCGTTTGAGGTATTTTGATTTGACCGCTTGACTTTACATTAACAATTGATCATAGTGTATAATGCTTCAAACAAAAACCAAGGACTCAACCCCATCTCATGCCATCAACATCCAAGAAATCCGTTTCATCCCCCCCTCCTGCCAAGCGCAAAACCCCGACTAAATCCGCGGTCAAATCCACGCGTCAACCGAAGGTGACGGCTTCCAAGGCCGCCCGATCCAAGTCCACCGCAACGGCAAAACCGGCGGGGAAGGGTGCCCCTAAGGCTAAGGCGACGGCCAAGCCCAAATCGGGCGGCAAGGCCACGGCCAAGACTAAGGCAACGACCAAGGCGAAACCGGCGGCACGCAAATTGAAGCCGACGCCCACGGCAAAGCCGGTTGCCAAGACGCCGCCCGTTACCAAGACGAAGGCTAAACCCAAGCCTGCCGCTACGTCTACGGCTGCCGCTAAATCTAAATCGCGAGCCCAACCTAAGCCGGCGGCCAAGACTCGCTCCAAGCCTGCCTCCAAACCGAAAGCGGCGGCCAAACCCAAAGCGAAGCCGGCAGCCAAGCCCAAGGCGGCGCCCAAAGCGAAGCCGGCAGCCAAGCCGAAAGCGGCGGCCAAACCCAAAGCGGCAAGCGTGGCGACAGCGGCGAAAAAGGCCAGCGCCCCCAAAGCCCCGGTTTCGCCTAAGAGCGTGGCGAAGGTCCCCATTGAAAAAGTGGCGGTGCGGCTGGAAAAGAAAGCGGACTATCTCGAGCAGATTATCAGCTATGCCCGCGACCATTCCGGCAAAATCCAATCGGATGTCCTGAACGACTTTCTGCCGCAGGAAGCGTCCACGCCGGAAGCCGTCGAGCAACTCATCGGGAAGCTACACAAGCTGGATATCGAGATCGTGGCGGACATCGAAGCAGCCGCAGTGGCGAAACCGGCCGACAAGGCAAAAGGGGGGGGGACGCGCACCGAAAGTTCCGTCATTGATGACCCCGTGCGGATGTACCTCAAGCAGATGGGGCAGGTGCCCTTGCTGACGCGCGAACAAGAGGTGGAAATTTCCAAGCGTATCGAGGAAGCGGAACTGCACGCCAAAAATCTGCTGCACCGGTTTGGATTTGTCTCGGCGTCATATGCGGAAATGATCGATCGCCTGAATACGTCACGGGAACGGTTTGACCGGGTGATCAGCGATAAGCAGAACGGCGATAAATGCGAAATTGGCCGGGATAAATATTTTGGGGATATCATTCCCAAGCTGACGCGCAATGTCGCGACGGCAAAAGACCAAGTGGGTAAACGCTTTGAAAAGTTGTATGCCACGAGCATTTCGAAAGCGGAGCACGAACGTCGGCAAAAAGCGTTTGTCCAGGCCCGTGATCGATTGGCCAACCTGTTGAATACCTATCAATTTAAACAAAAAGTCATTGAAGACTTTGCCTTGCACGCGGAGGTGGTGCGACGGGCCTTCGAGCGGTTGGATACACGTATACAGGAGGCTGAAAAATCGCGTCACGAGGCGAAACGCGACCAGCTTAAACCGCTCCGTAAGGAATTGAAACTGCTGGAAAAAGAGCAGTATCTGCGCCTGGATGAGTTTCGCGTTCAGCATGCGGAACTGCAGAAGTGGCTGCGCAAGGGGCTCGTGGCCAAAACGGAGATGGTGGAAGCCAATCTGCGGCTGGTCATTTCCATTGCTAAAAAATATACCAACCGCGGTCTGTCGTTCCTGGACCTGATTCAGGAGGGCAACATGGGGCTGATGAAGGCGGTGGAGAAGTTTGAATATCAGCGGGGGTACAAATTCAGCACCTATGCCACCTGGTGGATTCGCCAGGCCATCACCCGCTCCATTGCAGACCAGGCCCGCACCATCCGCATCCCCGTGCATATGATTGAGACGATCAACAAGCTCATGCGTATTCAAAAGCAACTGGTGCAGGCGTTCGGACGGGAACCAACGCCGGAAGAAATCGCTGAGGATATGAACTTGCCTGTCGAACGGGTGCGGGCCGTCCTGAAAATGTCGCAACAGCCGATTTCATTACAGAGCCCGGTGGGCGACAGCGAAGATACGCATTTTGGCGATTTCATCGAAGACAAAACGGCGGAAAATCCAAGTGAAATGACGGCCTACAGTCTGCTCAAGGAGCGCCTGCAAGACGTGCTGGGTACCTTGACGGATCGTGAGCAGGATGTGCTGACGCTACGCTTCGGCCTCGCGGATGGCTATTCACGCACCCTGGAGGAGGTCGGCAAAAAGTTTCAGGTGACGCGCGAACGCATTCGCCAAATCGAGGCCAAGGCCTTACGGAAAATGCGCCATCCGACCCGAATCCGAAAGCTGGAAGGTTTCCTGGATAATGACTGAGAAAAACGGTAACCCCACAAACACAACCCATATGGGCCAGATGGGCCCGAAAGAGGACGTATGACAAGTACCATTAATCAAATTGTGAAACGCGATGGCACGGTGGTGGCCTACGATCGCGATCGGATTGGCACCGCTATTTTTAAGGCGGCGGCTGCTGTGAGCGAATTTGAACGCCCTGAGGCGGATCGGATCGCACAGTTGGTCGAAGAACGGCTGCTGGCGAATTTTGGGAAAGAGTCCACGCCGTCGGTCGAAGAGATTCAAGACCTGGTGGAAGAGACCCTGATTATGGAAAGCCACGCCCAAACAGCCCGGGCGTATATCCGCTATCGTCGTGACCGGCAGATGGAGCGCACCCAGCGAGCGTACCAATTTGAGGCCACCGACAACATTCCCTACAAGAAAATCTATGAAGTGCTGCGTTGGAACATGGACCATGGGTGCGACACGGTCGATGGCTTGAATCAAATCATTGCCGATGGTCAGCTCCCTGACCTGATTGCGGCCTGTGAAGACCGTTACGATAAGGAAGTGGCCGCGGGAGCCAAGGTGTTTATGGAGCATTTGCCGGATGTGCGGGTCTTCTTTATTGCCGGCCCCAGCTCATCCAGCAAGACCACCACCACGATCAAGGTCAGCGAAAAATTGGCCGAAGCGGGCAAGGAATTCCTGGCGCTAAACATCGACCATTATTTCTTCGATCTGGATCACCATCCCAAAGATGAATTTGGGGACTACGATTACGAGACGCCGCATGCCCTGGACCTTAAGCTGATCGATCAGCACGTCGCCGAGTTGTTGGCTGGCAAGCGGATCAAAACACCTCATTACGACTTCAAAACCGGTACGCGCGAACTGGGTGTCTATGATATGGAACTGGGAAAAAACCAGATTCTATTGATCGATTCGTTGCACGGTTTGTTCGGTGAGATGACCCAGAGCACGCCCGATGAAAAGAAATTCAAGCTCTATATCGAGACCCTGGGACAGGTGCGTAATCACGAAGGGCTGTTTATGCGCTGGGCGGATAACCGCCTGTTGCGACGGATGATTCGCGATAGCTGGCACCGGAATCTCCAGCCGGAACAAACCCTGACGCACTGGCATTATGTGCGGCGCAGCGAATTGCGCAATATCATCCCGTTCATTGGCACAGTGGATTACCTGGTCAACAGCGCCATGCCCTTTGAATTGCCGATTCTGAAAGATCGCCTGTTCAAGTATTTCCCCCCAGCGATGGAGAAATTCAAAGATGATGCCAAGCGGCAGGATGCCTACGTCCGTGCCAAGCGTGTCTACGAGACCCTGAAGGATCTGACCCCGGTCTCGGACGACAGCGCCGTACCGGAAACATCCTTGCTGCGCGAGTTCATCGGCGGCAGCGCGTACACGTATTGAGCGGCCAATCCTGAACGGTCGCTTGAGCGGATGCCAGGCGCGGGAATTTTTCCCGCGCCTTTTTCATGCAGCGAATGGGAAGGCCGCCGCACGCTGATTTTCAGCGACTGCCGACGCGAGGAGATGCCGCCTAAGCCGTAATAACAAGGGGAACCATGTGAGTCTCACATATTATAATAACCGAGACAGGGGGGGAGCTAAGGGGGTCTTAGCTCCCTGGCCGGACGCTTACATTAAAGGGCATGGGCGGCGACATAGTCTTTGACGGTGGCGGCGGAGTTGGCGAGGGTGTCGCAGCGGGTAGGGAGCGTTTCCAACGCATCGAGCATCGGATGATGGGCCAGATCCTGTTCTGTGGCCTCGAGAATGGCGTCGGGGAACTTGGCGGGGTGGGCCGTCGCGAGGCAGATCATGGGTTCTTCGCGTTCATTGAACTGCTGGGCGACGAAGACGCCCGCGGCGGTATGCGGATCGAGCAGATAGCCATGCTTTTCCTGAAAATGGCGGATGGTGGCCAGGGTGTGCTTGGTATCGGACGCTCCGGCGACAATCTCCGTATCGAGGTGGCCGCAGGGATCGAGGGGTATGTCCAGGCGGCCTTCCATGGCGAAGCGGGTCATCAGGCGGGCCATGATGTGAGGGTCCTGACCGACCTTGTAGTAGAGCCAGCGTTCGAAATTGCTGGCGACCTGGATGTCCATCGAGGGATTGATGGTCGCGACCACGGCCCCCTTGGCATAGACGCCGGTGTTGAAAAAGCGGGCCAGGATGTCGTTTTCGTTGGTGGCAAGGACCAGACGGCGAATGGGTAGACCCATTTGCTTGGCATACCAGCCGGCCAGGATATCGCCGAAGTTGCCGGTGGGGACCGCAAACTGGACGCCCGGAGCACCGGTGGTCTCCATGACGCGCAGCGTGGCATAGACGTAATAGACGATCTGGCTGAGCACACGGGCCCAGTTGACGGAGTTGACGGTGCCGAGGGCATGGGCATCCTTGAAGGGCAGATCGTTGAACAGGGTTTTCATCAGGAGCTGGCAGTCATCGAAACTGCCATCGACCGCCAGATTGAAAACGTTGTCGTCGAGGACCGAGGTCATCTGGCGTTCTTGAAGGGGGCTGATCCGCCCGCGCGGATGCATCACAAAGATGTGAATGCGCTGCTGGCCGCGGATGCCGGCGATGGCGGCCGAACCGGTGTCGCCGCTGGTGGCGGCCAGAATATTCAGACGACTGTTGCGTTCCTCAAGGATTTCCTCGAAGAGGCGTCCGAGAAACTGCAGCGCGATATCTTTGAAGGCGAGGGTTGGACCGTGAAAGAGTTCGAGAACATGCAGGGGGCCGACAGCACGGACGGGGGCGACGTCAGGATGGGCGAAGGTGGCATAGGTGTCGGTGATCAGCTCGCGCAGGCGCGGCTCGGGGATGTCGTCGGCAAACAGGCGGATGATGGCCAGGGCCAACTCGGGATAATCGAGCTGCTTCCAGTCGTCGAGGTCGTCGACAATGGAAGGGATGCGGTCGGGGATGAGCAACCCGCCGTCGCGAGCCAGGCCGGTCATGACGGCGTCTTTGAAGGAGAGCGGCGTCTGTGCGCCGCGGGTACTAATATAACGGATGGGGTCCATGGCTGTGCGTTATAGGCTGAGCGGGGAATAGAATCAAGCGTTTAGCCGCGGTTGAGCCGCGGATCAGGGCAGGGCGAGACTGAAGCCCATGACCTGTGCCGACAGAAACAAGATGAACAGCGCGATCATGACCAGGGCTTCGGAGCGCACAAATTGGCCATGAGTCGTGACAAATATCTGGAGCAGAACGCCCGCGACAATCAGCAGCGGAAGGTCGCGGCTGGTGATCAGGGGGTCAATAGGCAGGGGACGCACCAGACAGAGCAGGCCCGCGACGACCAAGCCGGTGAAAATGTTCGAGGCGTATATTTCGCCGAGGGTGACATCGGCCTGATGGTGCAGGATGGCGCCCAGGGCAATCGCCAACTCGGGCAGGGAGGTGCCAAAGGCATAGAAGGTTACCCCGATGAGCAGATCGCTCATGCCCAGATACCGCGCGAGGAGCGTGCCCTGACCGACAATCCAATTGGCGCCCAACACGACCATGCCGACGCCAATGACCATGATTAGCAGATCGCGCGAGGGCCGAGAAATAGGGGCGATGCTCGGCAGGCGGCGTTGTTCGCGGGCATCGTCTACAGTCCGACGAAAATAAGGGATATAGGCCGCAATGAGGATCACGCCATCTGTGCGGCTGAGCGTGCCATCCATGGACAGGATGAGCAGGAGAGAGGAGGACAGGATCATCCAACTGGATTCCCGCTCGCGAATGGTCGGGCCCACGGTAATCGGTCGCCATAAAGCGCAGATGCCCGCGACAAAGGTCAGCGTAACGAAGTTGGAGCCGACGATATTGCCCATGGCGGCGGCCGGTTGGCCGCTCAGGGAGGCAAAGATGGAGACGCACAGCTCGGGCAGTGAGGTCATGACGGCCACCAGCAGGACCGTCACGACCAACGGCGAGACGCGCAGCCAGGCCGCAATCTTGGGAATGCGCCGCAAGACAAGTTCCGTGCCCGACCAGAGCAAAGCAATGCCCCCCGAAAAAATAAGCAGGGGGATCAACATGGGGTGGGGGCTTTTGTCAAAGTCAAGGGTGCATGAAGGTTACCTTCGCCGTCCCAGGGGCGATGGCTCGCGAGATGGGGGGGGGCGATGGTCGTCAGGGCCATCACGCGCTTCCCTCAGGAGAGCAGGTGGTGCCCGGGGCGGGAGTCGAACCCGCACTTCCTTGCGGAAAAGGGATTTTAAGTCCCTTGCGTCTGCCATTTCGCCACCCGGGCTGTTGCGCTACAATCATTCACTTTCCCCAATAGGTAGGGGGATGGGGCTCACTCTTTGCCGCGACGAACTGAATCGAACGGCTTCTGCTTATCCGCGGCGCGTAAAGCACACAAAAAGCACACCGCCGATTACAGGGAGTTTTCATGGCAGGAAAGTATGCCATAATTGCGGCCCAGTTCAATCTCGCATCGCAAGTCCCCGCTTGCATGGCAACTAACGACAAAAATTGTATCGAAATATTGGGGGGTGGGGGTATGGTGTGAGGCGATGTAATTTTGTACGTGTTCAACCCGAGGAGCCAGCATGTTTGAAGAAAGCCAATGTAGATTCGCGGCCAGCCACGAGTGGGTGTTTGTTGCGGGCGATGTCGCCACGGTGGGGATCAGCGATTATGCCCAAAAGGAAATCAGCGATATTGTGTTTGTCGAATTGCCCGCGGTGGGCGCGACGGTGGCGCAAGGCAAGGCCTGCGCCGTTATTGAATCGGTGAAAGCCGCGGCGGATTTCATGGCGCCGGTGTCGGGTGAGATCATAGCGATCAATGAGGCGCTGGCGGATACCCCCGAATTAGTTAATCAGTCGCCTCAGGGCGAGGGCTGGTTTGTAAAGATTCGGATGACGGATTCGACCGAGTTGGATGGGTTGATGGATTTTGCAGCGTATCAGCACACCCTGTCTTGATCGTCGGTTGCTGAATTCCCCCATGTATTCCCCCCACACCGAAGCTGAACGAACGGAGATGCTCCAGGCCATTGGGGTGTCGTCGTTCGATGAGCTATTGGCGCAGGTGCCCGCCGCGCTGCAGCGAGGGCCTGACAACTGGCCCCCGGCGCTGACCGAGCCCGAGTTGATGGCCCATGCGCGGACGCTGGCGGCAAAAAACAAGCCGCTGGTCTGCTTTGCGGGCGCCGGGGCACAGGACCATTTCATTCCTGCCGCGGTATCTTCTCTGCTGCAGCGCGGCGAATATTTATCGGCCTATACGCCCTACCAAGCGGAGGCCAGTCAGGGGCTGCTGCAGGCCATCTACGAATTCCAGAGTTCGATCTGCGCGCTCACCGGCATGGATGCCGCCAATGCCTCGCACTATGACGGCGCGACCGCTTTGGCGGCGGCCGCCGCCGCGGCGGCCCGCATCACAGGACGCAAGAAAATCCTGCTGCCGGCGTCGCTACATCCAGAGTGGCGCACCGTTCTGGCCACCTATTTCAAGGCGAAGGGCGAGCCGTGGCTGGAGATCGTGCCCTGTCCGCGGGGGGGGCTTGAATTGGCCGAGGTGCAACAGCGCCTGGATGGCACGGTGGCGGCAGTGGTGGTGGCCTCGCCCAATTTTTATGGCGGGCTGGAAGACGGTCCGGCACTGGCGCAACTGGCCCATGACAGCGGCGCGTTGTTGATTTCTGTTTTTGACCCGATCAGTCTAGGTCTATTAGAGGCCCCGGGCGTATGGGGTGCGGACATGGCGGTGGGCGAAGGGCAGGGGTTGGGCAACCCCTTGAACGGGGGCGGGCCCTATCTGGGGCTCTTTGCTTGCAAAAAAGCCTATCTGCGTCATCTGCCGGGACGCATCTGCGGCGCGACCACGGATGCGGAAGGTCACCGCGGATTTGTCCTGACGCTGCAAGCGCGCGAGCAGCATATTCGTCGCGAACGGGCGGCCTCAAACATTTGCAGCAATGAAGCCTTGTGCGCGCTGGTGGCGACCATCTATTTGGCATTGATGGGCCCCGCCGGACTGCGCGATGTTGCCGAACTCTGCGTGGACAAGGCCCACCGGTTGGCCGAACAGCTCACGCAGATTCCCGGGTATCGGCTGCGTTTTGACCGTCCGTTTTTCAATGAATTCGTGCTGGAGTGTCCGGGGTCGGCGACCCGCGTGCGCAATGCACTACTGAAGGATGGCCTGCTTGCCGGGGTGCCGTTGGGGGCGTTTAATTCGACCATGGGCAATTGCCTGCTGGTATGCGTGACCGAGTCGCGTTCCGATGAGGACCTCGCCCGATTTGTCGCGGGGATTAGAAAGATATCCCCATGATCCAGCGCGAAAAGCTATCCATCGAAAAGAGCGTCCCCGGTCGCCGCGGGGTGCGGGTTTTGCCGGCGAGCCGCCCGGCGGCGGACTGGCTGCCGGAAAGAGCGCTGCGCCAACACCCGCCGCGCCTGCCGGAGATGAGCGAATTTGACGTGGTGCGCCACTATACCCGGCTCTCGCGGCTGAATTTCAGTCTCGACACCCATTTTTATCCCTTGGGGTCCTGCACCATGAAGTACAATCCGCGGGCCAACGAGGCGATTGCCGCGCTGGACGGTTTTACGGCGGCTCATCCGTCGGCACCGACACGCGCGCTGCAAGGGACACTGGAGATGGCCTGGCGGCTGGAACAGATGCTCTGCGAGTTGACCGGCCTGGCGGCATTCACCCTGCAACCGGCGGCGGGCGCGCAGGGCGAGTTGACCGGCATATTATTGGCATCGGCCTGGCACCGGTCGCGCCGCGACCATCGGCGCACGGAAATTCTGGTGGCGGATTCCTCGCATGGGACTAATCCGGCCTCGGCTACCATGGGCGGGTTTGCCGTCAATACCGTGGCCTCCGGTGCTGATGGGCGGGTGAATCTTGCCGCCATCCGCGCCGCGCTGGGGCCGCAGACCGCCCTGGTGATGTTGACCGTGCCCAATACGCTGGGCCTGTTCGAAACCACGATCTGTGAGATTGCCCAGGCGGTGCATGAGGCGGGGGCGCTGCTCTATCTGGACGGCGCCAATTACAATGCGCTGATGGGGCTGGTGCGGCCGGCCGACATCGGCGCGGATATCCTTCATTTCAATGTGCACAAGTCTTTTTCGACGCCGCATGGGGGCGGTGGGCCGGGTGCCGGGCCCGTGGGGGTGGCGGCGCATCTGGTGCCATTCTTGCCGTTGCCGCGCGTGATCGAAAAGAATGGGCGCTATATTTTGAAATCCTCAGCCCGTAAAAGTATTGGCCGGATGCGGACCTGTCTGGGGAATGTGGCGGTCCTGCTCCGGGGCTATGCCTACTTGCGGTCCCATGATGCCGTCGCCCTCCGCGGCATTGCCGAGGATGCCATCCTCAACGCCAACTATGTGCGGGTGAAGCTCAGCGACCTGTATCCGGCGGCCATCGATGAACCCTGCATGCACGAATGTGTTTTGCAGACGAATCCCGAGCAGATGCGAGGTGTCAAGACCCTCGATGTGGCCAAGCGTCTGCTTGATTACGGCTTCCATGCGCCCACGATATATTTTCCATTGATCGTGCCCGAGGCCTTGATGATTGAGCCCACGGAGACGGAGTCGCGCGAGACTCTCGATGCCTTCGTGGCCGCCATGCGGGCCATTCATGCGGAAGCAATGACCGATCCCGAGCAGGTCCAAACGGCGCCGCATCATCTGCCCGTGCGGCGGCTCGACGAACTGGCGGCGGCCCGCAATCCCACTGTGGCCTGGGGCGCGACCATTCCCTGACCTGCTTTGCCCATGATGGCGCATCTGTTAGACTCTCCCGTGCTCGATGTTTTCGGGCAGATGGCCTTGGATGAGGCGCTGGCGCGAGCCTGTCCCGAGGTGGTCATGCTGCGATTTTTTCGCTGGCGCGGGAGGGGAGTCACCTTTGGCTACGCCCAGCGGGCGGCAGATGTCGAACGGGGGCTGCCGACGGATATTGGCGATGCCTGGACGCGGCGTCCGACGGGGGGCGGGGTGGTGGTGCATCGGTCAGACCTGACCGTTTCCTGTCTGTTTCCCGCGCAGGGCGAATTGCGCCCAGGGGTGTTTTATGAACGGTTGCATACGGCGATTTTGAACGGCCTGCGAGGGATGGGGCTGGACGCCAACCTGTGTGCCAGCGGCGTCCGTTCATCGCCGCAAGGCCCGGGCGGCGCATCCCACTGCTTTGTTCAGCCGGTGGCATTGGATGTGCTGGCCCACGGCAACAAAATTCTAGGCGGGGCCATCCGACGCTTTGGACAAACCGTCCTGTATCAGGGGTCGCTGCAACTGCCGGACTGTCGCCGACGTGCCCCCGACTACGAAAAGGCGGTCTGCGATGGCCTGGCCAGCGGGTGGGACCTCGACTGGCGACGGGGGGCGCCATCGGCCGCGGTTTTGGCGGAGGCGGCCGCGCTGGAGGCCACTTACCGCTCACGCGCCTGGATTTACCGCCGGTAGGGGGGGGGGGCGTATGGACCGCTGGCAGAAACATGCGAACGGGGGCTGTTACCCCTCCCGGGGTTTGTGCTACAAACAGGTCTGTCGAAAGGAGGTCCCGCATGTCGGTGCCCATTACGATTGAGAATTTGACGAAACGATTTGGCGAGAAGACCGTGCTTAACGGCATCACCGTACAAATCGAGGCGGGCGAGCTGTTTTTTCTGCTGGGGCCCTCGGGGTGTGGCAAGACAACACTGTTGCGGGCGGTGGCGGGGCTGAATGAGCCTGAGGAGGGACGCATCTGGGCGGGGAAGCGCGATGTGACACATCTGCCGCCGCATCAGCGCGACATGGGCATGGTGTTTCAGAGCTATGCCCTGTGGCCGCATATGACACTGCGCGAAAATGTGGCCTTCGGGTTGGAAATGCGCGGGATACGCAAGCCCGACGCAGACCCGCGCGTGATGCGCGCGCTGGAAATGGTCAAGCTGGCCGATCGGGCCAAGTCCAAACCCAATGAGCTCTCCGGTGGACAGCAGCAGCGGGTGGCGCTGGCACGCGCGCTGGTGATCGAACCGCAATGCCTGTTGCTCGACGAACCGCTATCGAATCTCGATGCCAAGCTGCGTCTGGAAATGCGTACGGAAATCCGACGCATCTGCAAAGAGGCGGGGCTGACGGCGATCTATGTGACCCACGACCAGAAAGAGGCGTTGTCGATTGCCGATCGACTGGCCATTCTCGACCAGGGTCGCCTGCTGCAGGTGGGCTCGCCGCAGGAGGTCTATACGCAGCCCGCCAGCCGGTTCATCGCCCAGTTCATTGGCGAGACCACGTTTGTCGAAGGCCACGTGAAAGCCCAGCGCAATGGGGTTGCGGATATCGAAACCGCCGTGGGTGTTTGGAGCGCGGCGACGCAGGTCCCGGTGGCTGATGGGGAACCGGTGTGGCTGTCGGTGCGGCCCGAAGCCGTCCGGCTCCACACGGATAAACCGGATGGCGCGAATGTGTTCCGCGCGCAATTGCATG
This sequence comes from Kiritimatiellia bacterium, assembly GCA_028681135.1. Lineage (GTDB taxonomy): Bacteria > Verrucomicrobiota > Kiritimatiellia > CAIQIC01 > Lenti-01 > JAAZFE01. The sequence goes on from JAQUJC010000010.1 coordinate 47,365, forward strand.
GCACCATTTATCTGGGCGAAGTCGCCCAGCACGCGGTCGATCTGGGCCACGATATCACGCTAAAAGCCCTCGAGATGCGGCCCAAACTCGTGGCGCGCGATGGGGCCCGCGCTGATACACGGCTGTATGTCGCGCCCGAGGATATCCAGGTGCTGAAAGAATGAGCTGAAGCCGCTTACAGAGTAATTATTTTGACAGGATGTCAGGATTTTTCAGGATTTACAGGATTGAACGGCCAAAATCCAATAAAAGAGAAGGGAGAGGGCACTATCATGACAGATGATGAATTGACGCGGTTGATCATTGGCTGTGCAATGAAAGTTCATCGAACTCTAGGAAGTGGATTTTTGGAATCGGTTTATCAAAATGCATTGGCTTTCGAGCTGAAAAGAGCTGAAATTAGCTTTGCCTGCGAAGTGCCGCTGAAGGTGTATTACGAAGGAGAAGTCATGGGGACCTTTGTAGTAGACATGCTGGCTGAGGATCATGTCATCATCGAAAACAAGGCGGTGGAGAATCTTTGTCCAGCCCATGAAGCCCAATTAGTCAATTACCTTGCCGCGACTCACAACGATTTCGGTCTTTTGTTAAATTTTGGTACTTCCAGCCTCCAATTCAAAAAGAAATTCCGGATTTACCGGGCCCCTGAATCCCAATTATGAAAATCCTGAAAAATCCTGTTAATCCTGTCTAATTATGATTCGCAATATTTCTATCTTGCTAGTTCTGCTCGTGATTTTGGCGTTGCCCTTTGTGTTTCGCCAGGAGACGGTTCTGGATGAATGGCGCGAGGGCGACCCGGAGTTGGTGATTATCACGCCGATGAACGAGGCGATCCGCTTTGAATACGCGCTGGGATTTTCGCGCTGGCATTCGCAACAATATGGAACGCCCGTCAAGGTGGATTGGCGCAATATCGGCGGCACCACCGAAATTGCGCGCTACCTGACCAGCGAGTTTGCGGCGAGCTTCCGGGCCTGGTGGACCGCGCAGGGGCATCCGTGGCGCGGCGACGGCAGGGCGATCATCCTGAGCAAGACATTCGACCCGGCCCAACAGCCCGACGGGGTTGCAGACGACGACTGGGCCGAGCAGTGTGCGATGTTTGCCGCGTTCCGCGGCACGGACGACCCCAACGCCTTTTCGAGTCAGATCGATATGTATTTTGGCGGCGGGGCCTACGACGCCGGCAATGCCACTCGCCAGGGGCTGCTGGTGCCGGCTTGGGACGAGGAGGACATTCCGCCAGGGCTGCTGGCGACGCCGGAGGGGGCCGAACTGATCCCGGAGGGGATGAGCGGTGAGCAGTGGCGTACGCTGACCTGGTATGGGACAACCTTGAGCACTTTTGGCATGTGCTACAACCGCGACCGGCTGGACGCGCAGGGCATCGATCGCGAGCCGGCGCAGTGGGAAGACCTGGCAGATACGCGCTGGTTCAGAACGCTGGGGCTGGCGGACCCCACCAAGAGCGGCAGCATCGCCAAGGCCTTCGAAACCATTGTCCAGGTGCAGTGCCGCAAGGCCGTCGAGGCGGCGGGTTACGGCAATCAAACCGATGACTTTGAGGCCCGCATTGCGGCGGCCAAGGGGCCCCCGGGCCAGATGCCCGAGGGGGTCCCCGTCGCCTATCAGCAGGCGGTGGAAGCGGGCTGGGTGAAGGGGCTGAATCTACTGCAGAAAATTTCCGCCAACGCGCGATATTTCACCGACAGCGCCAGCAAGGTGCCGTTGGATGTCGGCATGGGTAACGCGGCGGCAGGGCTGGCCATTGATTTTTACGGGCGCTACGAGGCCGAAATCAGCAATGCCGGCCGGGGATGGGATGCCATGGGCTATGTGACCCCACGCGGCGAGTCGGGCGTCAGTGCCGACCCCATCTCTATCTTGCGGGGGGCTCCGCGCCGCGAAATCGCCGTGCGTTTTATCGAATATCTGCTGAGCGAGGAAGGCCAACAGTTGTGGTGCTACCGGGTCGGCACGCCCGGGGGGCCCCGGAAGTATGCCTTGCAGCGGTTTCCCATTCGGCGCGATTTCTATCCCTCGACTAATCCGCTCTTCCAGGCGTCGTATGAACGCCACCGGGCCAATACCACCGATGATTTGGGCCGGCCAACGCTGGATGCCTACCGCCTCGCGGAAGAATATGTGTATCATCCGCGCTGGACGGCAGGGCATTTTGGCCTGCTGCGCGATTGGGTCCGGGCCATGGGGCTGGACGCGGGGCAGGAGCTGCGGGCGGCCTGGGGAGCGATTGCCCAGGCGGGCGGGCCGGACGTCTGTCCCCGGGCGCTGCAGGCGATGGAGCGTCTGCCACAGGTGCCGGAGCCTCTGAACTGGGTGAGCGGGTTGACCATGAATAAGACCTATGAGCGTTTGGATTTGCTGCGCGAATGGACCCTGCAGTATCGCACGCAATATGCCGAGGCCATGCGGCTGGCACGGGAAGAAAACGGCTCACCGGGACGGTTCGCCCTACCGGTTCAATCCGATGAAGATTTGGGTAGGGCGAGGCCTCCGGCCGATCCGAATTCCAAGGGGGCGCGTCCATGAGAAGGAGTACGGCCTGGCTGGTATTTTGCGCGGTAACCGCACTGCTGTCGGTGTTGTTTATCTGGCCGCTGAGCAAGGTGGTGGCAGGTGGCTTCTGGGTGGATGGGCATTTTACCCTGCGCTATCTGTTCGGGGTGTTTGAGAATCCCATCTACATCGAAGGGCTGTTCAACAGCCTGAAGATCGCGCTGGGAACAACGGGCTTAGCAATGGTGGTGGCGCTGCCCTTGGCATGGATTGCCAACCAATTCGATTTTCGCGGCAAGACCGCCTTTTCAGCGCTGGTGCTGGTGCCGATGATTCTGCCGCCCTTTGTCGGGGCCATCGGGTTTCAGCAGATGTTCGGGACCTATGGCATGGTGAATGAGCTGTTTGGCCTGGGCGCGCGCGACTGGCTCGGGGGCGGACAATATCTCGGCGTGGTCTTGTTGCAGACGCTGGCGCTCTATCCCATTCTCTATCTCAATGCGGTGGCGGCCTTGGCCAATATCGATCCGGCGATGGATGAAGCCGCCGCAAATCTTGGCTGTACGCGGATACGCCGTTTTTTCCGGATCACCCTGCCGCTGATGATGCCGGGGCTGTTTGCGGGCGGGACGCTGATCTTTATCTGGAGCTTCACCGAGCTGGGCACGCCCCTGATCATGAACTACACCCGCTGTGCCTCGGTACAGGTCTATGACTCGTTGAAGGAAATTGGGACAAACCCGTTCCCGTATGCCCTGGTATCGGTGATGCTGGCCTCGAGCGTCGGGCTGTATGCCATCAGCAAGTGGCTGTTCGGCGGCCAGACCTACGCCATGCAGAGCAAGGCCAGCACCCAGACGGCGGTGCGCTCCCTGAGCGGCTGGCGGGCGTTGCTGGCGGCGCTGCCGTTTGCCCTGGTGACGGGGTTGGCCCTGCTGCCGCATTTGGGCGTGGTGCTGACCAGCTTTGCCACACCGGGAAGCTGGTACCAGAACGTGTTGCCCAGTAGCTTCACCGGCGGCAACTATATCGAGGCCCTGGGCCACGACATGACCATCAGCAGCATTCGCAACAGCTTGCTGTTCTCATCGCTGGCGGTGGGATTCGACATTGTGGTGGGCATCGCCATCGCGTTTGTCGTGGTGCGTTCGACCATCCGTGTGCGCGGCGTCCTGGATGCCCTGTCGATGATTCCACTGGCGGTGCCAGGACTGGTGATGGCCTTCGGGTTCCTGGCCGTCAGCTCGTGGCTCAGCAACCTCAAGGGGGTCTCCAATATGGATTGGTGGCCGCAGGTGGTGGATGTGCGCACCAACCCGACCCTGTTTCTGGTGCTGGCCTATTCGGTGCGGCGTCTGCCCTACATGGTGCGCAGCGCGGTTGCCGGTCTCCAGCAAACCAGCGTGACCTTCGAAGAGGCCGCGTGGAATCTTGGCGCGTCGCCCGCGCACACCCTGCGGCGAATTACCCTGCCGCTGATCCTGGCCAACCTGATCGCGGGGACGCTGTTGACGTTTGCGTTCAGCATGCTGGAGGTCAGCGATAGCCTGATGCTCGCCCAGCAGGCCGACTACATGCCCATTACCAAAGCCATCTTCGAATTATTCCAGCTTCTGGGCACCGGCAAGCATGTGGCGGCCGCCCTGGGCGTGTGGGCGATGGCCTTCCTGACCGCCACGCTCGTCGGCAGCAGCCTGCTGCTCGGCAAAAAGCTGGGGGCGGTCTTCCGGGTCTAACCGGGACACACCACCACATGCATGGGGCCACGGGATCTGACCCCTGCGGGCTTGTCCCGCAAGTGAAGAAAGTCGCCCGGGGGCATCTTACGTCATTTTGACGACGTAGCTTCCGAAGGGGGGGAGGGTGGCGCCGGGGTCCAATTCGCCGTAGAGAGGCTGGCCGATAAATAGATCGGGCGCGCGTTCGAGCTGGCGCGACTGGTTACCGAGATTTACTGCGCAGCGGATGAGGTGGCGGCCGAGTCGGCGGTCAAAGGCGATGACCGTGCGCTCGGTGGCCGCAACCGTTTCGCCGACATCCAGGATGGCGCAGTCGCCATCAATAAGCGCGCGGTGTTTTTTGCGCAGCGCAATGATTTCGTGAAAGAAATCATACCAGCGTTGGCGATTTTCGAGCCCGCGGGCAAAGATATTCCCTTCAAATTCGACGCCTTCCTGGCGGGTTTCGCGTCCGTTGAGATCGAGCACACGGCGTCCTTTGTCGCAGGGTTGGCAGCGGGCGTGAATGGAGGGGCGGTTGACCGCGCCGTATTCCTGGCCGGTGTAGAGAAAGGGCAGGGTGTGGGGAGAGAGGAAGGCCAGGGTATTGAGTGCGCGGAAAGCGCCGGGGCCGAAGCGATAGATGCCGCGGCCTTCGTCGTGGTTGTCGGTGTAGCGGGCCGCGAAGCGGGGGCCGGCGAAGCGGGGGGCGGCATCCTCATACTGCGTGAGAATATGCGCGGCGGCGGCGGCAATGCCGCCGTCGCCCCAGGCATCGAGAATGGGGTGAAAGTCGTGGTTGTGATGCGCGTCGTCTGATAGCTGGAGTTGGGAGCGTCCATTTTCGTCCACGGCATAGGCGTATTGGCCGAGCTTGTAGAAGTCGTCGTCATAGGCCGCATCGATGCCGCGGGCAAACAGGTCGAGATTATTTTGGAAGCCATAGCATTCGGCCATGAACAGGAGGTCGCGTCCGGGGTGGCGCGAGCGCAGAATCGGCAGGGCATCGTCCCAGAACGAGCAGTCGTTGATGATATGAGCCATATCGAGGCGGAAGCCGTCGATGCCGTCGGGACGTCCGTCTTCGCCGGGGCCGAGGATCGAGAGCCAGAAGTCATACACTTCGATCATGGCGGCACGCAGATCGGGATTGGTGTAGTCGAGCTTGGCGGTGTCGGTCCAGTCGGCATCATAGGTGGCGGCGCCGTCGGGCCCGTTGACGTAGTATTCGGGGTGACGGGTCATCCACACATGATCGCGGGCGGTATGATTGGGGGTGATGTCAAAGATGACCTTGAACTTCAGGCTATGGGCACGGCGGATAAAGGCCACGATGTCGGCGCGGGAGCCGTATTCGGGTTCGACGGCGGTAAAGTCGCAGGACGCATAGGGCGAGCCAATGCCCTTGCGGGCAAACTGGCCAATGGGAAAGGGCGGCAGGAGATAGAGGGTATTGACGCCGAGGCGGCGCAGGCGCGGCAGATAGCGCGTGACATAGGCGAGAGGTGACTCGGGGAGCGGGCGCTCCACGGCGGCTTCAAGCGCGTTGCGCGGCTCGCGGGCGGCCAGGGAACGGAGATTAATTTGATAGAGGATGGCCGAGGATATCCAAGAAGAAGAATTCGCTTTCATAATGGGGGGATACTAGCGGGGATTGCGGGGGGGTGCAAGCGTGCGGCGCGGGAGTATATAGGGTTGGGCGCATCTGTGATTCGTTGCTCTCCTGTAGCCCAGAGCGACCAGCGACCGGGGGTCTGCGTTCTGATGGTGGGGCCAGACTTGTCGCATGAACAATTCCGGCTATACTCCGAGGATGGAGTCGACAGATCACCCATCCGGACAAGGCGACGCGGGCCGGGCCTGGCTGGAGTCGCTGCCGCCTGCCAAGCGGCAGCCGGCCGGCGCTGCATTAGCGGCTCTGCCCCGAGACCTGGCGGGGGCGGGGGAGGCGCTGCCCCTGGTGGTGGCGGCCTGGATTCTGGCAGACCCAAGCGTGGCGGCGAAGTTGCTGGACGCCTGGCTGGACACCGCGGATGAGAAGGGGTATCTGCGCCCGTCCTTTCCGGTGGTGTGCCAATGGGTCGAATGGGTGTGCCGGGTTTTGCCGGACCCAACGGATTTTCGCCTGCGGATGTTGCCAAAGTTGGCCCGCTATATCGAAGGGGCTTTTGATCGATACGACGTGAAGGGAACGGCCCTGCCGGTATGGCCCTCAGCCGCGGAGGCGCTGTTTCCTGAAGAATATGCCTCGGAACGCTTCACGGTGGATTTGCCGGTGTTGCTCTGGAATGAGGCGGAGGCCTTCTGCTGCCTGGGAAAAGATCGCGAGCAGGACTTTGCCAAGACGTTGGACATGGTCGAAGGGGAGCAGCGGGAACTGGATGTCTGGCTGAAGGAAACCTTTTGGAATGTCGAGACGGCACAGTTTCATCGCTATGATCAGGGGCGTAACATTCCGGATACGTCGCCCTGTGGGGGGGTGCCGCTGGTCTGGCGGGGTCGCACCCAGGATATGACGGAGGCGCTGCGGGGGCGCGCCACCAATGGGGAAATGCGGGGGGGGGGGCGCGTTCACATAGTCTGTTTTTTGCGCTGCTGTTGCGCACGCCGCACAATACGCTGGTGGCGCGGATGCTGCGCGAGGGGGTGCCATCGACACCCACCGCGATTGAAGCGGCGGCCTGGGGCGTGTTGTCGGCTGCGGCGGATCAGGCGCGCGCCGCCTATGCCCGCGATATTCCCGCCGCGGCGCGCTGGCTGGATGTCCAGGGCCGGCGGGTGGCTCGGGGGGGGGGCGGGGTGGCGGCTCTGCTGCTCCTGCTGCTGCTGGGGTGGGGGATTGTCCAGCGGGAGCGGCCGCCGATGACCAATTTGGTGGAGCTGGAGCGGCAAGCGCAACGGGCCTCCAGCGACGGGCAGCATGATCGGGCTGCCATGCTCTACGGGCGGGCGGCCCGCCATGGCCGTTCGACCTACTTTCGCTATCGCCAGGCTGGCGAATGGTTGCGCCAGGGGCATGGGGAGGCGGCCGAGGGGGTCTATCGTGAGCTGCTGCGGGAGGAGCCAGGCGCACCCAATGTGCGCTTGAATCTGGCCTTGGCGGTTTGGCAGCAAGGGCGGCGCGAAGAAGCCGTGGAGCTGTATCGCGAGGTGGCCCACGACCCGGCGCTGGCGGCCTATCCGGACGTGGTGCGGCGCGCACAGGTGGCCATGGAGTTGGCCGAGCGCCAAATCGCGCTGGACCGCGAAGATTGACGGGGCGGCAAAGCGGTGAAATAGTTTATGGAGCTATGGCAAAGGAACACAGATGAAACGACAACACTTCAGCGGGATTGGACTGGCGCTATTGCTGGTGCTCAGTGCGGGCTGCTTCCGCAATACGATTTCAGAGATGGAACTCGATATTCCGGCAATGCGCACGGAGGCCTGTGCGCAATTGGTGCGGGAAGCGGTCAACGCCCTGGGAACGGGGCCAGAGGGGTCGATCAAGGAAATCCGGACGGATGTTGACCAGCGTAAGGTTTGGGTTCAGTTCGACAATGTCCGCTTGGGGCGGCGCAATGTTGAAGTAGCGGTGCGCCATGCGGGGTTTGACGTGAACGATCTGCTGGCCGCTGTCGATGCCCGGGCGCGCCTGCCCGAGGAGTGCCGTGGCGATGAGTAAGCGGGTGTCATTCAAATGGTCGTCGGCGGCGACATCGCGTGCGGATGTACGGCTTTATGTCGTGCAGGAGGGCAAGGTTTTGGCGGGGGCTTCGTTGACCGAGGACGACCGGCAGGCGCTCGACGCCTGGATTACTGCGGCGACATTCAAGGGCAAAGCGGGGGCGGTGGCCTGGCCGCAAACAGTGCCGGGGGTTCTGCTGGCGGGGATTGGGCCCCGTAACGAATTTCATGCGGCACGCTGGCGGCGGACCTGGGCGGCGATCGGGCGCGCCTTGATCAAGGCCGCGCCGACACGCATCGCCGCATTTGAATGGCCCGCCACCGCATCCTTTCCTATGGACGTGGCGACGTTGGCTGGGTTGGCCGCGGACGGGTTGGCCCAGGGGACCTATGCGTTCGATTGCTACCGCGCCGAGAAACAGTCAGGAACCATTGTCCTTGAATGGCGGGGAAAAGAGCTGGGTACCAAACCGGTCCGAGCCGCCGTGCGGCGCGCGGCGTTGATAGCGGCCACCCTGAACGAGGTGCGCGATATTGCCAACCTGCCGGCAAATGACCTGACTCCCAAGCGTCTGGCCACCCATGCACGCGCGTTGGCGCGTGAGGCCGGATTGTCCTGCAAGGTCTGGGACATGGCGGCGTTGAAAAAAGAGAAATGCGGCGCGCTGATAGCGGTCGCGCAGGGCAGCCGACAACCGGGATGCCTGATCCGTCTGGCTTATGCGGGCCGGCGCGGGACGCGTCTGCGGCCGCTGGTGGTGGTAGGCAAGGCGGTGACGTTCGATACCGGGGGCATTAGCCTGAAACCCGGCAAGAATATGGAATGGATGAAGTATGACAAGTGCGGCGGCATGGCGGCGCTGGCGACGGTGTTGCTGGCCGCACGTCAGGCGTTGCCCCGGCCGGTCGTGGCCTATATCCCATCGGTCGAGAATATGCCCGGGAGCGGGGCGACTCGTCCCGGCGATATTGTGACGGCCCGCAACGGCAAGACGATCGAAGTGCTGAATACCGACGCCGAAGGACGCTTGATTCTGGCGGATGCGTTGACCTTTGCCGCGGATGAACAGCCAGCCGCGATTGTGGATATTGCCACGCTGACGGGGGCGGTGATCGTAGCGCTGGGACATGACGCCACGGCTGTGATGGGCAATGACGACCGTCTGATGGCCGCCTTGATGTGCAGCGGGGAAACCACGGGCGAGCGCTTGTGGCAATTGCCGCTGTGGCCGGAGTACGCCGCCATGATGCAGGGGCAGTTTGCGGATCTGAAAAACATCGGCGACGGATCGGCGGGAACCATCGCCGGGGGGATGTTCCTGAAGCAGTTTGTGCCCGACGGTATCCCCTGGGCGCATCTGGACATTGCCGGGACGGCCTGGCTCGAAAAAGACGAACCGTATGGCGCGCCTGGTGCCACGCTGGTGCCGGCCCGTCTGCTGGCGGACTGGGCGGCCCACGCGCGGGATGACGACTGACGGCTGGGACGTGCCATGCGCTTCCTGCTCGACCAGTTCATGGATTATCTGGTCCTGGAACGGGGGCTCAGCGAAAATACCCGCCTGGCCTACGGACATGATTTAGCAGAATTTTTGGCCTTTTTGGCGCGGCAGGGACGCGGGGGCCTCCAAGAGGTAGCGCGCCGCGACATACTTGATTTTCTGATGGAAAGTAAGCAGAAGGGCCTGGCCACGCCGAGTCTGGCACGGCGGCTGGTGGCGATTAAGGTGTTCTTTCGCTATCTATCCAATGAGGGCCTGCTGGCGACCAACGTGGCCGATGCGATGGATTCACCGCGGCTATGGAGCCTATTGCCGCCGACCCTCAGTATCGACGAAGTTGACCGCCTGCTGGCTGCACCCGATGGCGCGACCGTGCGCGGATTGCGTGACCGGGCAATTCTGGAAACCTTTTATGCGACGGGATTGCGGGTGAGCGAATTGGCGGCGCTGACGCTGGATGCCTTGCATTTTGATGCCGACTACATCCGCTGCATTGGCAAGGGAGACAAAGAGCGCGTGGTGCCGATTGGCAATCGAGCACAAGTCGCCGTGATGACGTGGCTGGAAAATGGGCGGCCGACCTACGCCCGGCGGGCAGCGCCGGAGGAGCGAGCGGTTTTTCTCTCGCGCCTGGGGCGGTCCCTTTCACGCATTACCTTGTGGCGTCATATCCGCGCCTATGCGCGCCACGCGGGAATCAGTAAAAACATTTCCCCACACGTCTTGCGGCATTCGTTTGCGTCGCACCTGCTGGCGAACGGGGCGTCGCTGCGGACGATTCAGGAAATGCTGGGGCACGCCGATATTTCGACAACACAAATCTATACCCATGTGGATCAGCGGCGATTGCAAGCCGTCCACCATCGCTATCACCCGCGGGCATGACTATGAAAGGGTCGATCATGGATTCCGACGCAACGCCTCTCCCCGAACTCAAGACACTGGAACAACGCCTGGGATATACATTCCGGCAATCGCACCGTTTGGCGGCGGCGCTGACCCATCGCTCTTACGCGGTGGAAGCGCAGTTGCCGCTACAGGGGGAAAATCAACGGCTGGAATTTCTAGGGGATGCGGTGCTCGGCGCGATTGTGGCCGAGTGGCTGGTGGCGCAGCGCACCGACTGGCGCGAGGGCACCTTGACGAAGGTGCGCAGCCGCTTAACAAACGAACTCACGCTGGAGCAGGTGGCCCGCAAACTGGAGTTGGGTGCCCACCTGCGCTTGGGGCGGGGGGAGGACCGGGACGGCGGTCGCGAGAAACGCGCGCTGCTGGCGGATGCGCTCGAGGCCGTGATCGGTGCCTTGTGGTTGGATGGGGGGGCAGAGGCGGTGCGCCGGTTTTTTGAAAAGACGTTTGCGGACGAGATCGTGACCGCGGTGGAGGCGGGGGAGGATGATAACCCCAAGGGCGATCTGCAAGAACGGATGCAGCGCCAAGGCATGGACGCTCCGCGCTACGAGACGCTGGCGGAACACGGCCCGCCGCATGCCAGGCACTTCCGCGTGGCTGTATATCAGGCGCAGGAATGCCTGGGACAGGGCGAGGGTGCCAGCAAGCGTGAAGCGGAAATGAATGCGGCCCGCCACGCGCTGGAACAGCTTAAAACAGAACATGGGAAAAAAGTGTAGCGTCGGGGAAACGTAATCCTTGGGGGACCCAGCCGACATTTGTATTGCTCTCAGGGAATATTCAGGGGGCTCAAATCCAGAAGAACAGGTAAAACGCTTCGACGCGTCTGAAATCCTATCTGCTTGCCCAAGCGCGGGATGCATGTAACTAGCGGTTGTGACAGGAAGTTAATTGGAGGTGGGTGTGTGAAAAAGGGCTTGCAATCTCTGAGGGGTGCAATAGAGTTCGCCCAAATTTGCACCCCGTGTCGGGGGGCAGTACAATGAGAA
>JAQUJC010000068.1 GCA_028681135.1 Kiritimatiellia bacterium
CGATGCGCTGCCTGCTCCCAAATGGCGACGTAAAAAAACACTCCGGGCCTCCACACAGTCACTGCTTCAACATCTCCGCCATGAGGTATGGGCGGATGCCCTGCATTTCTCCGGCTTCGTGCCCACTGCGTCGGGTAACGCGAAGCCGCAGAAACTCGAAAAGTGCCTCGGACATGCCCTTTTTTACGCCATAGGCTGAGTCAGTTCGGGCCAAACCCCAGGGCCGGGGTTACATCCCCGGCGGAGTCCCGCCAGCCGTACAAGGCTGGCCTACAAGGGGAGGGAGGGATATCAATATTCAATATTCAATATCCGATGACCACCCTGGGTTTTCTATCTGTTTTCCCTGCCTGAAGCGCGGGATGAGGAATACTGAAAAACACCACCAGAGACCACGATAGGGACAGTAATCACCACGAATTACGTTTCGCGTGAGAGGTAGAAATCGAGCGACCATTTACCGCCGCCCTTCAAGAGGAAGAAGAGGGCGGGCACGCCATAGAGCCAGGCCATTTCCTGAGCGGCGAATCCCTGTCCGCCGTGGACGACCAGCGCGGCTACCGCCATATTTACGACGATGAGGGCTGCGGCGGGGCGGGTCAGCAATCCGATGGCCAGCAGAATGGCACCCCCGCTTTCGGCAAAAGCGGCCAGGAACCCGAGCACTTGCGGGAAGGGGAGTCCCATGGTGCCCACGCTGGCGATGAAGTCGCCCAGGCCGCCAACCATCTTGCCCCAGCCATGTGTCAGCAGCGCTGCACCGAGGAAGATGCGCAGAATGAGCACGCCGGGATTCGCATCCGCATCGGTGCCCAGGAGGTAGGTCTTGATCGTCATAGTGATGGTCCTTGGTTTGGGTTTAACGCGAGTCGCAAGCATCCCAACAAACGGGAGAAAGAATAGTTGCGCAGCCCGCACATCAGATGATGGAGCCGGACCCCCAGGCGTCCGTGAATCCAAATTCCCGGCGCCAGCCAGCCGATACTGGTGTCATGCAGCGGCACGATCCATCCCAAATCCACCGGCCGGAAAGGCCGGGTGGGTTTGCCGCGCTGTTGGCGGCGCATATTGCGTGCGGCATGACGGCCGCCGTAATGGGCAAAGTTGACCGCCTTGCGCAGCACGCGGCCGCGCCGGGTAATGGCCGCCGAATCCCCGGCGACAAATACCGCGGGATAGTGGGGCAGCGATAAATCTGCGGCGACGTGCAAACGTCCGTCGGGTTCGCGTTCAACGGTGCCAGCGATGTCCGGCACTGCGAAGTGCGTGCCGGCCGCCCAGCAGGCGAAGGGTGCCTCAATGGTCTGCCCGCCCACCTGCGCGCGCTGGCCATCGAAGGCGTCTATCGCCACGCCCAGGCGCAGGTCGACGCCTTGCGCCATGAGGAAGTCGAGCACATACTGCCGTTGTTGGTCCGGCAACGACGGCAGCAGTTCCGGCGCAGGATCGACAATCGTGACCGCGCAGGTGCGCCCGGCCGCCCGCGCCCGGAAGGACAAGCTCATGGCCAGTTCCAACCCGGTATAGCCGGTTCCGGCGACCAGGATATGCGGATGGGGGGTTTCCTGCAGATAGGTGTTGAATGTAGCGCGAATGGTTAGGGCGTCTGTCAATGTGTTCAGGGGATGCATCGTCTCGGGCGGAAACGTCATGCCGTGAAAGTTGGGAATCGAGCCGGCCGCGATAAGTAACTGTTGATAGGGAAAGGAGTCGCCATTGGCGACCACCACCTGGTGGTCCAAGTCGATCCGCGAGACCGCGGCGGGCACGAGAACGGTTTGGGATGGCAGCATGTCCGCCAGAGGGCGCTGGACGATCCATTCTGGCACCCAGCCGCCGGCGAGGTCGGGCAGGGCGGGCCGCATGGTGGCGACAGGGCTGGGGTCGATCAACAGCACTTCACTCCCGTGGCGGGCCAACTCGTGACATGCTTGGCACCCCACGACCCCGCCGCCCACAATAACGGTTTTGCTGTGCATGTCTACTGATCCTACCGTAGACTGCAACAAATGCAATTACTCCGGGATAAATTTGAAGCGGCATGGCAGCACCATCTGGATACGCATTCTTTTTGGCAGGCGTGGGCCGCACGGGACCCGGAAACAGCCGGCTTTGTCCGCGACAGCTTGCAGATGCCCGGCAAGCGCCTGCGCCCCCTCTTGTTTGCGTTGGCGTGCCGGGCGTTCGGCGGCGATGCCCTGACGGGCCTGATGCCGGCGGCGCTGGCGCTGGAGCTGACGCATAGCTTTATTCTTGTGCACGATGACGTGATCGACGGCTCGGACCTGCGTCGCGGGGTGCCCAGTCTTCCCAAGCGCCTCGATTCGGCGCTGTGTGAAAAGCCCTCGGGACACTTCAACGGCAACGATGTGGCCGTGGTGACGGGGGATATTCTGTCCAGCCTGGCGATGGACAGCCTGGCGCAGACTGCGGCGCCGCCCGAACGGGTTCTGGGCGCCATCCGGGCCTTGATGCGCGCGGCGCTGGATACCGGTCACGGCACGCTGCTGGAAATCAACGCGGCCCACACCGGGCTCAGCGACGTGTCCACGGACGGCATTGAGCGGGTCTATGCCCTCAAGACCGGTGCCTATTCCTTCGCCTTGCCGATTCGCCTGGCCGCCCAGCTCACAGGGAGCACGCCGCCCTTTGATGTGGACGACTTCGGGGCCCATGCCGGCATTGCGTTTCAGTTGAAGAATGACCGCCAGGATTTGCAGCACTGGCTCCAGGGCGGCCGCCTGCCCGACGACATACGCGATGGCCGCCCGATTTGGGCCGCAGTCTATGCCTGGGGTGCCGCTGATGCCGACCGTCGGCGGCTGTTCGAGCACCCTCCCGGCGCGGCATTGCAGGACGTGTTTCGTGCGACTGATACGCTCGCCGCCATGGGCCAAGCCATTGCCCGCCACGCCCAAGCCGCCCAAGCTCATCTGGCCGATCCCGCCCTGCGCGACTTTGTGGCCGAGATCGTGAAGCCTTAGCCTGTCCCAGAAAATACCATTCGGAACTCAGACCCCCGCGACCTTGTGTCGTGGGTGAAGGTTGAAGAAATGCCGCGATGGCTGCTTTTCTTCAGCCTTTTGCTCTTGCCGGACAAGCCGGCAGGGGGCGCGAAGAAGGTCTGGGCCCAGCCTTTTGCTCCTGCCGGACAAGCCGGCAGGGGGCGCGAAGAAGGTCTGGGCCCGCCGGCAGTGGAATTCTCAGTGGAATAGATCAAGCGCTTGACCCCTGGGGCGGGCGGGGGGTAGATTGATGGCATGGATAAGCGCACAACCATTGATGTGTCCGTGGCCCTGGATGTGGCGGTGGCGGCCGTACAGGCAGCCGGGAGCCTGCTGCTGGAGTTGCGTCGCAAACCCATGGAGGTGTTGTCTGACGCTGCTCACGATATTAAACTCAAGGCGGATCAACTGGCCGAAGATCGCATCCTGGGTGTGTTGGAACAGGCAATGCCCCTGCCGGTGCTGACCGAAGAAAGCGGCGTGCATGGGGAACTGGATGAACAGTCGCGGATGTGGGTGGTGGACCCGTTGGATGGCACGTTCAACTATTCGCGCGGGATGCCGCTATGCTGTTCATCGGTCGGACTGTGGGCCGATGGCCAGCCGGTGCTCGGGGCGATCTATGACTTTTTTCGCGACGACCTGTTCACGGGGATTGTGGGGCAAGGGGCGTGGTTGAATGGAGAGGCCATCCAACCCTCGGGCGTGCGCACGGTCGCCCAGGCCTCTCTGGCAACCGGCTTCCCGCACCAGCAGGATTTTGGGGATGCCCCCCTACAGGCGTTTATCCGCCAGGTGCAGGGGTCTAAAAAAATCCGCATGTTGGGATCAGCGGCCCTGATGGGTGCCTATGTGGGCTGCGGCTGGCTGGATGCGTATCTCGAGGACGATGTTTGGCTGTGGGATATCGCGGCGGCGGCGGCTATTTCTCGGGCGGCAGGCGCGGCGGTCAGCGTGGGCCCCGGCCAAGCGGGCCGCTGGGCGCGGAAAATTATCTGTGCGGCCACGGGGGAGTTGCAAGAGGCTTTGAAGGAGTAACACCATGAAGGCATTGAAAATAGAAAAAATCCATACCCTCGTGACGGTCGATGACGACTACCGTATTTTGCACGACGTGGATGTCGTGATCGAGGACGGAAAAATTACTGCCATCGGCGAAAACCTGACTGCGCCGGCAGACGCGCGGGTGCTGGATGGGCGCTGGTGTGTGGCCTATCCGGGGTTTGTCAACACCCACCACCACTTCTACCAAACGCTGACACGCAACATTCCGGCCGTACAAAACGTCAAACTGTTTGACTGGTTGCTGTGGCTCTACGAGGTGTGGCGGGGGCTGAATCCAGAGGCGGTCAAGGTCAGTACTCAGGTCGCCCTCGGCGAGCTGCTGCTGAGTGGCTGCACCACCACCAGCGACCATTTCTATGTCTTTCCCCGCAGCGCTCCCGAGGAGTTCCTCGATATTGAAATCGATACCGCGCGCGAAACCGGGGTGCGCTTCCATCCCACCCGCGGCAGCATGAGTCTCGGACGGTCGGATGGCGGATTGCCTCCGGATGATGTGACCCAGAGCGGAGAGATGATCCTGAAAAGTTGCGAGCGCCTTATCGCCAAGTATCATGATCCGGACCCCTTCGCGATGACGCGCATCGTGCTGGCACCTTGTTCGCCGTTCTCGGTGACCAAAGAATCCTTGGCGGAAACCGCGGCCTTCGCGCGCGAGAAAAAAGTGTTCTTGCATACGCATTTGGCCGAAACCAACGACGAAGACGATTTCTGCCGCCAGAAGCTGGGCATGAGCCCGTTAGAATTTATGGAGAGCGTGGGGTGGGTGGGGCCCGATGTCTGGTTTGCCCACGGCATTTGGCTCACGCCCGAGGAAATCCAGCGCATGGGCGAGATGAAGTGCGGGGTGGCGCATTGCCCGTGCAGCAACCTGCGGTTGGGCTCGGGTATTTGCCATGTGCCGGCGCTGTTGGATGCCGGGGTGCGCGTGGGCGTTGGCGTAGATGGCAGCGCCAGCAACGATTCATCGAACCTGCTGAAGGAGATGCAGACCGCGCTGTTGGTGCATCGGGTGGGCACGGATGTGACGGCGATGCCGCCTCGCACGGTTGTGCGCATGGCGACTCGCGGCGGTGCCGAAATTCTGGGCCAGCCGGAGATCGGTCAGATCGCGCCGGGAATGGCCGCGGACCTGGCCTTGTTCCGGCTAGATCGGATTGAATATGCAGGGGCAATGGCGGACCCGGCGCATGCGGTGCTGTTCTGCGGCAGTGCGCCGCGCGCGGAGTACACCATCGTGGCGGGGCAGGTGCTGGTCGAGAAGGGGGAACTGACCGGCATCGACGAACAGGCCGTGGTCCGTCAGGCGAATACCTTGGCCGCGGAGTTGCTGCGCAAGGCGAACCGTTAAACAAGGGCGAGGATGAACCAATTGCGACAGGCGGCCGTCCGTGAACGGCGGGCGCCACTGGTTTGGTGGACCTTTATAGCGCTGCTCATGGGGGGCGGGCTGTATCTGCTGCTGCGCCCAACGTCCCCCTTCTTGGCCGGGTTGCTGGTATTTTTTCTAGCCGGGGCCTGGGCGGCGCCGGTGCTGGCGCTGGTGTCGCTGACGGCCCCGCGCCGCGCGACGAAACCGCCTCCCGCATCGGGGCAGGGGAGTTTTGCCGAGTGGAACCACCAGGCCCGTTTGCTGGGTCGCGTCTTGCTCTATTATGGGGATATTCCCGAGCTGCCGCCAACGGTCCAGGACCGGCTGCGCCAGGCGCGCGACGACCTGCGCGATACCTTGCGTTCCCATCCGTTGCGCGACGACCTGGAACGGGTCTGCGGACGGATTCGTCGGGGGGCTCTGGCGACAGTGAAAGACTGGCTGTGGCAGGAATTCGGGCCTCGAATCCAGGACATGATGCGCGAAACAGAGCAACGGATATCTACAACCACCGACGAAAATGAGCGGCTGCGGCTACTGCAGGCGGCGGTCGAAAATGCGGCGGCCTGCATGAGTCGGGCCGCGATGCCCCGGATGCTGGAGCGCGAGCGCTTGGCGTGCGCGCATGATTGTGCGTGGTTGGCGACGAGTGCCGTGAACATCCATCACACGCCGCTGGCGGCGATCGAATTGGCGGCAAAGGGTGTGATCGGATGGAGCGATTTTTCGGAGCCCTGGCAGCCGGTTTGCAGCATCTGCGGCGAGGTGGCCGACCTGCCCCCGGCCCCTGCTGCTGACGAGGCGCCGCTTGCGGCGCCCCTGCCGGGCGACGCGGCATCCCCCGCGGCTATTGCTCCCGCTGCCGCCACGGATGCGCCGCCCGTCGTGATCCGCAACGGGAAGCGCTACCGACGCGTGCGAGTGCGGCGCAAGATGTCTCGCCGTCGGCACCACCCCGGTGGCCCATCCGTACGTAACATTCTGTTTTCATTTGGCCAATGGCTGCGCTATTCCTTGCGCGCCTGGTTTTTGTACCGTTAACCGAAAGAGACCTATGAAGAAGAAGCATCATGTGATTCCTGGCGTTCCGGTCCCCGTGCCCTATGGCGCGCACGTGGTGGAGCATGGTGTCCATTTTAGCATTTTTAGCCGTCATGCCACGCGGGTATGGCTGCTGCTGTTCGCCCACGCCGATGACGAAACCCCGAGCGAAGAATTTGAGCTGGACCCCGAGCGAAATCGCCTGGGCGACCTCTGGCATCTGCATGTGCCCACGGCACGCCCGGGGCAGTATTATGTGTACCGTATGGATGGACCGCGTGATGGTCCAGACGGTCACGCCTATGATCCGCAGCAGTGGCTGCTGGACCCCTATGCACTGGCCGTTGCCGGTCAGGAGAAATGGGGTGACCACGAGGGCATCACCCCCGGCCAGGTGATTCGCTCGGGTCGGCTGTTTCCCAAGGGCATCATTCTGAAGGAAGATGGCTTTGACTGGTCAGGTGACCGCACGCTGCGCGTGCCCCTGAACGAATCCGTGATCTATGAGGCCAGCGTGCGAGGCTACACCGCCCATGCCAGCGCGGGCGCCCGCCATCCGGGCACTTATCGCGCGCTGATCGACAAAATCCCCTATCTGCAAGAGTTGGGCGTGACGACGCTGGAATTGCTGCCGGTGCAGGAAT
Source organism: Kiritimatiellia bacterium (assembly GCA_028681135.1). Lineage (GTDB taxonomy): Bacteria > Verrucomicrobiota > Kiritimatiellia > CAIQIC01 > Lenti-01 > JAAZFE01. The sequence continues at coordinate 7,125 of JAQUJC010000068.1, forward strand.
TCAACGAGATGGAGTTGCTGTGGGAGAATGGGTCGCGGCGGCACCTACGCAATTTCTGGGGCTACAGCACCCTGGCTTTCTTTGCGCCAAATGGGCGGTTTGCCTGTGCCAACCAGCGCGGCGAACAGGTGCGCGAGTTCAAGGAGATGGTATTGGCGATGCACCGGGCGGGGATCGAGGTCATCCTGGATGTGGTGTTTAACCACACCGCCGAGGGCGGAATGGGCGGCCAGACGTTCTCGTTCCGTGGCATCGACAATACCATTTATTATATGCTGGAGGACGATGGCCAGCGCTACAAGAACTTCACCGGGTGCGGCAATACGGTCAATGGCAACCACCCGGTGGCGCGCGATTTTATCCTGCATTGCCTGCGCTACTGGGTGCTGCACATGCGCGTGGATGGATTCCGTTTCGATCTCGCCACCATTCTGGCCCGCGGCCAGAATGGCGACCTGCTGGCCAATCCGCCGGTCATCGAGCAGATTGCCGAAGACCCCGTGCTGCGCGGCGTCAAGATTATCGCCGAAGCCTGGGACGCGGCCGGCGCCTATCAGGTGGGCTCCTTCCCGAGTGAGCGCTGGAGCGAATGGAATGGCCGCTATCGTGACGATATGCGCAAATTCTGGCTCGGAAGCGCCTCCCTGAGCACCTTCGCCACGCGCTTGTGCGGAAGCCCAGATCTCTATGACCGCCCCGGCCAGTCGCCGAATAAAAGCGTCAACTACATTGCCGCCCACGACGGGTTCACTCTGGCCGACATGGTCAGCTATAACCACAAGCACAACCAGGCCAATTGCGAGGACAATCGCGACGGCGACAATCACAATCATTCGCACAACTTCGGTCACGAAGGCCCCACCGCCCATCCGGGCATTCGGGCCCAGCGTCTGCGTCGGCAAAAAAATCTGCTGGCCACGTTGTTTTTATCGCAAGGCGTGCCCATGTTGCTGGGGGGGGATGAGTTTGGCCGAACCCAGCAAGGCAGCAACAACGCCTACTGCCAGGACAACGACATCTCGTGGGTGGATTGGGACTTTCTGCGCCGTCACCGCTCGCTCTATGACTTTACCCGTCGGCTCATCGCGTTCCGCGCGGCCCATCCGGCGCTGATGCGCACCCGCTTCTTCAGTGGCGAAGCACGGGAGGGGGATGAACCGGATATCCGCTGGTGTGATCCGGCGGGGGATGCACCTGACTGGGGGCAAGGGGATGCGCTGGCCTGCCGCTTGGATGGCCGCCCCGAGTGTATTGGTGCCGACCAGTCCGACGACGACCTGTATGTGATCTTCAACCGCGGCGATGAACCCCTGGAGTTTGCTCTGCCCGCCAATGCAGATGATCGCCCCTGGTCGTTGGCCGTCACCACCCAGGACAGCCCGCCCGTCTTCAGCGGTCGGGCGCGTTCCAGGCTGACCGTGGACGCCCAAAGCGTGACCGTCCTGACCCATAGTCGACTCAAAAAATCCTCAAAATAGCCGATTTTGCCCCATTTTTGCCCAAAATGGGGCGTTTTTCCTGTGATTTTGGGCATTTTTTCGGTTTTTCGTTCCCCCAGGCGATGCCGCGCTGCGCTTGTCATCGCACCAACAGCCAAAGCCCGCTGAGGTGGTCCGTCAACCCGCTTTCTTCATTTTAAAGCCTCTTGCCTGGATTATAATGCAGGCTTGGGCCGCCGCGCCACAAGGTCGCGGGGGGCTGAGTTCCGAATGGTATGTTCTGGGACCGCACCCTAGTCGTCGGCGGCATCCGGAAAGTGGATGGGGAGCGGGAGGAGCTTATCTGGTTTGGCCACGGCGTCCTGGAGAACTTGCCCGACAAAGAGGTGGATGGTGTAGCCATAATAGGCGGGGGGGGCGTCGGACCTACGCGTGCCCTGGGGCACGACATAGGTGGCGTCCAGCGTTGCCGTGGGCGGCTGGCGGGAGACGCTGCCCAGTAGCACAGGCGAGGGGGTGGTGATGGCTTGTGTGGGCCGAGGGGCACTCCCGGGTGCCTGGTCGTAGAAGGTCACGAATACCTGAACCAGGGCATCCTGGAAGAGGCGCTCGGTAGAGGACCGTTCCAGATCAATGGTCAGGATGCGCATCTCGGCCACATCGCTGTCTGCCGGGAGGCGTTGCATGGCCGCCCCGGCAATCTGGATATCGCGGGGCAGCGCCTGAGGATCGACGATGGGAGGCGTTTGCAGCAGATGCGTCTGTAGGGCTCGCAACTCATCCAGGCGTTGAGTGTTCTCGTTGGCGAGTTGGCGGAAGGCCGTGTCCGGGGAAGACAGGCCTGCAATGACGCCCCATCGCTGACGGGCGGCATCCAGTTGGCCGCGGGCTTCCAGCAGGCGGGCATGTGCAATATGGGCGGGGAGAAAGCCCGGTGCGGTTTGGTGAAGGTCGTTGAAGAGCCGGAAGGCCGTCGCGTAGTCGGCAAAGTCGGCCGCCGAGACGGCCTCTGCCAACTGACGTTGCGCGTTTTCAATACGGGGGTCCACCGCGGATATGGGCGGCAGGTCCACCAGGCTACTATTGGTGTCGGCGGGGGGGAAGTCGGCTTCGGCCAGGACCTCCAGAACGTCGCTGTCCAGGACGTTGGTTGCGGGGGGCGCGGAGGTCGAGACCAGGTCCGGGGGCGCGGAGGTGGTGGTGCCCGAGGCGGTGCCTGGCAGGCGGATGATCGAGGCCGAACCCGATTCCTTGGTGGCATCTTCGGCGGCCTGAGCCTCGGCTGCCATTGCTTTGGCCGCCCGTTGTTCCTCTGCAAACGCCAAATCCGCGGCCTCCGTTTCCGGCCGCAGCAAATGGCGGGGCCAATCCGCGAGATAGGCCAGCAGGAGGCCTTCGACCAGCAGAATTGCCGCCGCTAGCAAAATGGTGGTGGGCTGCAGCAGGCCATGACTGGGGCGCAGGCGGGGTTGGGGCGCGATAATCTCTTGGAACGTCAGGCGGATGCCGCCGATCTCGATGCGGTCGCCGTGAACCAGGCGCACGGCGTCGGTCACCGGCTGATCGTTGTGCCGCAGAGGATGATCCGGCGTCAGCGCGGATAGGTAAATCCCCGTTCCACGTTCCTCGAAGCGGGCATGACGGGGCGCGACGCCGTCATCGTCGGAGAGCACCAAATGGCATTCGGGATCGCGCCCGACCTCCATCAGGGCCTGGCGAACCACAATGCGCTTGCCGTCATAACGTCCGGATTGAAAGGCCAGCCTGTACATACCGGGTGGCAGTGTGCGGGAAGCCGGGGGCGGATGGCAATGTCGAATTCGCCCCGGATTGCAGGATGGATTCCAGGCGCGCCGGAGCGGGTTCGAGGACGGTGTCGAATCCGGTTGCTTGCGATCGACGAGGGGGATAGAATGTCGCTTGAAAATGGAGAGGACAACATAGGCATGGGCGCAGGCTGGATCACTGGCGTTTGCGTGAAGCAAGACCGCCTGGAATGGACGGTGTTGCGGCGCGTTAAAGAAGTCTGGGAGGTGCAGACTCATGGCGCGGCGGACCTGCCCGGTCCCTTGGGGGGCGAGGGCGTGGGGGCGGCGCTGCGTCCGAAAATCAAATCGTTTCGCGGAAAATTGGTGGTGGCCTTGCCCGGCGATCAACTGCTGCTGCGGGTGGCGCTGCTGCCCAGCACAGACCCCGACGAGCTGCAGGGCATGGCCGAACTCCAGACCGACCGCTATTCTCCCTTCCCCGTGGAGACCATGGCGCTGGGTGCCGAGAGCGTGCAACATACCGAGACCTCTGCGCTGGTGGCCATGGCCGCCGTGCGGCGGGAGGTGATAGACGATTGGGGGCGGGGATTTCAGGAAGCGGGCGGTCTGCCTGATGTCGTCGACGTGGAAGCGCTGGGCTGGTGGTGGGTGCTGAAACAGGCGGCCCAGGTGCCGGCGCATGGCTCCCAACTTCTGGTGCGATTGGAGGGCCCGGATATCGATATGATTCTGGCGCGCGATGGTGCCCCGTTGCTATATCGTTCTCTGCCGCCCCGTCCGCCGGAGACCGATGCCGACAGCCAGGAGGCCTGGCTGGCCGAATGTATCGAAGAAACCGGCTATTCGCTCACCTCGCTGGAAACGGAGTGGGGCGAATCCGCGGCACCCACCCTGCATGTGTTTCATGAACCTGGGCAACCCGCTGACTGGGCCGACTCCTTCCGCAGTGCCTTGGGCCTGGAGGGGCTTTTTACCCATTCGCTGGCCGATCTGCCGCCGGTGTCGGAGGGCTTGGCGCGCCGTGCCGCCGACCCCGCCCAACCGCTGGCCATGGACCTGACGCCCGCGGAGTGGCGTCTGGCGGATGCCGAACGGGCGGTGCGCCGTAAGGTGTTGCGCGCGGTCACCATCTTTATGGCGGTGTGGCTGCTGGGCCTCGGTGTGTTCTGGTCACTGCTGAACATACAGCGGGGGCGATTGGCACGCTTGCAGGCCACCGTCGAAGCCATGGAGGGCCCCGCGCTCACCATTCGCCGGTTGCGGGCCAAAGTGCGGGAGTTTTCGCTCTATGCCGATCGGTCGCATTCCGCACTGGAAGGCCTGCGAGTGCTCTCGGAACATTTGCCTGCGGGCATAGACCTGACGTCCTTCGTCTATCGCAAGGGCAATACCTTGTCCCTGCGCGGCGAAGCGGATGCCCAGGAGAAGGTCTACAGCTTTATACAGACGCTGGATCAGACGGGCCGGTTCCCAGAAGTGAAGTTCGAAGGTGTGAACACCCGCAATACCCCGCAGGGCCCGCGTTCTCAATTCAGTGTGACCATCCGCCTGCCGGGCTCGGAGGATGACCTGTCATGAAAATCGCACCACGCGAACTGAACCTGCTGGCGGCGACCGTGGCGGTGGTGATTCTGGCGGTGACATACCTGGCCCTCGAACCCAAGTTCCAGGAATGGGCCGATTTTGCTGAACGACGCGCGGACCTGGTCGCACGGCGCGAGAGCGCACAGCACTTGCTGGACAGCCGCGAATCGGTGGAGTCTCGCCTCGCCGAATTCCGCGATACCCTGCCGGTCTTTCCTGCGGGCCAGCAGGCCGAGGCGGAATTGCTGCTGACGCTGGAAAAAAGTCTGCACGGGCTGATCCTGACCCGGAGCGAGGCGGAACCCGAGCGCGAGGCCGATGACCTCTTTGAGACCGGCCTCACCTGCTACTGGGAAGGCGATCTGTCTTCCCTGGTGAATTTCCTGTTTGCCCAACAGGCGCAGGGCGCGGTCTCCGATATCCGCCAACTATCCATCCAGCCGGCCAGCGGTCGCGACAAACCACCGGGGCGCCTGCGCGGCACCTTCACCATCGATTACGCCTATCGCCGACAAGCCGAACCCGTCTCGTCTTCGCCTGAACCTACCACCGCCCCGCCGTCTGCGGCGGATGAACAACCCTAACGGACCTGTTATGACGTCAACACGACATTCGCCTTTCATTCGGGGCCTGACCTGGAGTCTGGTCACGGCCTTCCTGCTGGCTTCGTTCCCGGCGCAGGCGTTCGCCCAGGCCGCGGACCCCGCCGCGTCCCCGGCGGAGGCCTTCCGTGCGCGCACGGCGCGACTGCGTGCCGTCCGCCAACCCGATGCCCCGCCCGCCCCGACAGCGCCCGCAGCGCCCGCGTCACCCGCGTCCTATGAGGCCGGGCCCGCGGTCATGGCGGATGGTGAAGTGGTCAAAGACCTCAAGTGGCAGGAAAATGCCCCCCTGGAAATGCTGCTGGAGATTTATACGAAGGAAACCGGCCGCACCATGATCAAGGCACCGGGGCTCAATGCGACCTTCCCAAAATTCGAGGGCAAGAAACTCTCTCGCATGGAAATTCTCCAAGCGCTGGACAGTCATCTGACCATGGCCAATCTGACGCTGGTGCCGCTGGGCTCGCGGTTCTTCCGTGTGGTGAACACCGACAAGGCCCCCGCCGAAGGTATGGCCATTCTGCGGACCCTGCCCGAAGGCGGCCACCCCGAAAGCGATGCCTTGGTCAGCCAGTTGATCGGCTTGAAATATCTGGAAATGGAGGCCGCGGTCAATATTATCCAGCCCATGCTTCACGGCTATGGCAAAGTGCAGCGCTTTGACCGCATCAATAGTTTGCTGATTACGGAAACCTCCTCCAATCTGCGCCGTATCTTCGACATCCTTGAAATGGTGGACCAGCCGACAGAAACGCGCGTCGAAACCCGTGTTTATGAAATCAAGCATGCCAAGGCCTCCGATATTGCGGCGCGGCTGAACGACTTGATCAGCGACAGCGAGAAAAAGGAAGAGGTGGCCCAGGTCGCCCAACCCGCCGTACCCGTCATTCGACGCCCAGCCGGCATGATCCGCGCGCGGCGGCCCGCCCCGGAGTCCGAGGCTCCCACCAGTGCCGCGGATATCGAAGCCGCCATGGCCGAACGCGGCATTGTCCAAGGCAAGGTTAAAGTCCTGACTGACGAACGCACCAATATCATCATTGTCATTTCCCGCCCGTCGAACTTCACCTTCTTCGACAAGATCGTCGCGGTTCTGGATCGGCCCGTGGACCCGGAGGTCGTGGTTCAGGTGCTGGCGCTGGAATATGCCGATGCCGAGGAAATTGCCGGGTTGCTCAACGATTTCATCGGCGCAGCCAAGTCGGAATCCGAGACTGCCGGGCGGACCACCACCGATGAGGCCGGGACGGGGGCCGCCGGCGGCACAACCCGTGCCCGCGCCCTCGAAGACTATGTGCGGGCGCGTGCCGCCGCGGCGGACCGGGTCCGCCAGGCCGTGGGCGATGATGCCGCCAGCAAAATTGGTCAGCTCTCTCCCAACACCAAGATTCTGGCCGATCAACGCACCAATACCCTGTTGTTGATGGGAACCAAAAGCGACATCGCGGCGCTCCGGGAGGTCGTCAATGAGGTCGATATCATGCTGGCCCAGGTGCTGATCGAAGCGGTGATCCTCGAAGTGAACCTGAATAATAACGTGGCGTACGGCGCCGGCTGGCTGCAGAAATCCATGACGACCTATACCCAAACCAAAGCCGGCGGCGTGAGCCTACGCGAACCCATCGCCTCCTGGGGTGGGGCTTTCGGCCAGAACGACTTTGCGGCGGTCGCTGGCGAAACCGTCACACGCGCTTTCGGCGGCGGGCCGGGCCTCAATTATTTCTTTACCTTCAATGACCTGAACATCGACCTGGTCATTGACATGGTCGCGTCCACCGGTGAAGGGCGCGTCCTGGCCACCCCGGTGATTCTGACCACCGACAACACCGAGGCCAGCATCATCAGCGGTCAGCAGATTCCGATTCGCACCGGCGACACCTCCAGTGGCGGGACCTATTACTCGGATTACGAGTACAAGGATGTCGGTATCCAATTGAAGGTCAAACCGCGGATCAATCCCTCGCGCTATGTCACCTTGGAAATTACTCAGTCGGCGGATACCCTGGGCGAGCCGGTTGACGTGGGCAATAATAGCAGGATGTACGCCATCAATAAGCGCGAGATGGTGGCCTCGATTTCGGTCCCCAGCCGCTCGACCATCGTGCTGGGCGGTCTCGTCCAAACCGATTATTCGCTCTCTAGCGCGCGCGTGCCTATCCTGGGCAGTATCCCGATTCTGGGTGCCTTGTTCCGCAACGAGGACAAGAATCGCAAGCGGACCGAACTGCTGGTGCTGATCACGCCTTATGTGCTGATGAGTCCCGAAGAAGCGCGTATGGAAACCCTGCGCCTGCATCAGGCGTCCAATGTGGCCGCGGAAGATTGGTATCGCGGATGGTCCGACAGTTCATTGGCGCCCTTCTCGGCGGCGCGTCTCACGGAAATCGAAAAGGAAAAGAAGCAGAAGGACCGCAGCCGGGCTCGGGTGGTGGCTGCGGAATCGGCCGCTGCCCCCGTCGCCTTAATCGAACCCGCCGACCCCATGCCCAAGCCGACCCCGGAGGCCATGGACCCGGAATCCTTCGGCCGCGAAGTCGAACGCATGATGAGCCAGCAGGCCGAGGGGCCGAATGCCGCGATCGCTCCCGCCACCGCCCCCAACCTCCTGCCAATGCCGGCCGAGCCAACCCCCAGTGCACCGTTTGTCTTTGATCCTGCCGCGTCCCTGCCGCCCGCGACGGACGCCGAGACGCCGTTGCCTCAGGAGAAAAAGCGCCACTCGCGCCGCACCAAGACGACGGACAACGATCCGAAACCCTCTCTGTATCCCGCGCCGGAAAGTGATACCTCATCCCCGATAGGAGAAACCCCATGAAGCCCAACCCCATCCTGAATGGCGACCAAACGGAAATTCGTGAAGGCGATATCCTCTTTGATTGCCCCCATTGTGGCAAAAATATGGCGATCGAAGCGGCGGGCGCCGGCTTGATGGTGCCGTGCGCCGCTTGCGGCAAGGATGTCGAGGTGCCCATCCCGGATGCCGACACGCCAGAGGAGCCCCTCGTCGCCGTCCCTCGCCCCCCCCTCGACAATGGCGAATCGTCGGCGGAAACGATCCGTCAGCTCGATACTGCTTTGGCCATGGCCAATGAGCAGATCGATCAGCTCATCGCCGAAAAAGAGGCCCTCCAGGAACGCCGGGCTTTTCTTGAACAAATTCGCATGGCCACCTCGTCGCGCTTTGAACAGATTGCCATGGAATTGGCGACGGTTCAGGATGCCTTGGATCGTGCCCTGGTGCTCTTGGCCGAAGCCCGCTCGGAGAAACCGGTCTAGGCCATGGCGGTCGCCGGCACGAATCGCTTGGCAACGCTGCTTGAGGCCACCGGCCTGTTCAATTCCTCGCAAATCGAGGAATTGGCCATCAAGCAGCGGGAGAGCGAGGGCGTGTTGAGTGCGACCGTGGTCGAACTCGAATATGCGCGGGAAGAGGCCTTTTTGAAGGCGTT